>SMWD01000039.1 GCA_004357495.1 Gammaproteobacteria bacterium | reverse complement strand
TGGGGATGCCCGGGAATGAAATCAAGCCCCACAGCGCTGCAGGCTATTGGGGTGGGTCAGGCCGTTACCCGGCGGCTCCGGAGGCGCCCGCCCCGGTGCGAGATCAAGAGCGTGTGCGGTACGGCCGGGTTACGCCCCGCAGCGGGGGGCGGCCGCAGGCGAGGTACGCCAGTTCGGCAAACATGAACGTTGCCATGACGGCGATGACGAAGGCCCGAAAGACCGGGCTCAGGCCGGACCCGGCGAGTACCGCCAGAAACAGCACCAGGCTGCGCAGCGCGCGACCGGGGTAACCCATCCATATCGTGCGCAGCGCGAAAGCTGCACTGTCGACGTCATCCAGGAATCTCGGGATACGCTCCAGCTGGAACTTGTTCAGCATTTGGCTCTTATCGCCTGAGTTCGATCAACGCGAGCGATTCGAATCGATGAGATAGAGGTGCGGCTTGGTCACCTTATCGTCCAATTCAACCCGCTCTTCCCCGATTGTGAAACGCCCTTTTACGCTATCCAGCGCCTTCTCTATCCAGGCGCGCCGGCGTATGGTGTCCGCGTTCGAAAATTCCCTATCGCTATGTTTTCTTTCTGACATAGTCTCCGACTTAATCCATGTCCCCAACGTCATCCGTTTGGGTATTAATCTAATATCCGGGCTCAAACGATGCCCGCAAATATGTTCACACCGTCGCTCGGGTCAATGCTTCAGATACGGCATTGCAATCGCTTTACATAAAGCATCGCAGCTCATGTGAAATGCCAACCGGGTTAAAAACCGACGGTTCAACCAACAAAGATAAACTGCCGGCAATAAGTTAACGTCGCTTTATTGTTCGTCTGGTGCCCAATCGCGCCGAACCTTATCTGACCAGTTCCGATAACCTTTCCAAGTATACAACCCCGGATCCAGGGGAGCGCGTCTTTTTTCTGGTGCCTGCACTCGTGTCAGCCAATGACGATACGCTTCCCAGCCGCTGACATCTTTGCCGTCAGCCGAGACCAAGCCTTTCTCCCGACGCTCGTGCGACACATCATTATCCGTATGACGCTCGCGGCCATTCGAAAAACCACTGGCTAAATTTCGTGCAAGTAATTCGTGTTTATGTTCGCTCATTCAATACTGCCTGCGCTGTAGTGACGAGGACAGATTACGAATGTCGCGTTGCCGGCGCTATGAACTGCATCACAGGCAGTCCATTTAACCTCTTGATTATGTGGAGACTTTCTCGTTTTCTATGAAATTCGTTACACGGCGATGCGATAACAGGGCTGGTACACTTTGCCCGCGATGCGCATGCGGCCCTGATTTACGAACCCGGTCAATAACTTATCGAGCTCGGATAATATTTTCTTGTCGCCGTTAATCTCGAACGGGCCGTGTGCCTCGATGGCACGCACACCCTGTTCCTTAACATTGCCCGCAACCATCCCGGAAAATGCGCGTCGGAGATTGTAGGCCAGCTCGTGCGCGTCCTGACCCGGGTCGATCTGCAATGCCGCCATGGTTTCGTGCGTTACGTCAAATGGCTGCTGAAACTCAGGCTCGATCTTCAGTCGCCAGTTGAAGTAGTAGGCATCCCTGGCGCGCCTGCGCGTGTCTTCGACCGCACGAATACCCTCGGAGATATGTTGGGCCACCCGGGCCGGATCGCCGATCTCGATACGGTAGAGTTTCTGCGCCTCCGGTCCCAGCGTCGCGCCGATGAACGCATCGAACTGCGCGAAATAATCGGCGGACGACTCAGGGCCGGTCAGCACCAGCGGCACCAGCACATCCCGATTGTCGGGGTGCATCAGGATACCCAGCAGGAACAACATTTCCTCTGCCGTGCCGACGCCACCCGGAAACACGACAATAGCGTGGGCCACTCGCACGAATGCCTCTAGCCGTTTTTCGATATCCGGCATGATAACGAGCTGATTGACGATCGGGTTCGGCGACTCCGCAGCGATGATGCCCGGCTCGGTGATGCCCACATAGCGGGCGTTGTGCACGCGCTGTTTTGCATGCGCAAGCGCTGAGCCCTTCATCGGCCCCTTCATGGCGCCGGCACCGCACCCCGTGCAGATATTCAGCAAACGCAAGCCAAGCTGGTAGCCGACCTCCTTGGAATACTCGTACTCGGCGCGACTGATCGCGTGACCGCCCCAGCAGACCACGAGGTCGGGATCGGCGGGCAGCCTGAATACCCCGGCGTTGCGCAGGATGTGAAAAATCGCGTTGGTGATGCCGTCGCTGGTCGTGAAGTCGAACCGCTCGGCCAGCTCGACCTCGCTGTTCACGAACACGACGTCGCGGACTACCGCGAACAGTAATTCGCGGATTCCGCGGATCATCTGGCCATCGACGAACGCGCATTTCGGTGGATCGACCAGCGCAAGCTTGATACCCCGCTCCTGCTGGATTATCCGCACATCGAAGCTGGCATGCTGCTCCAGTACCTCGCGCGCATCATCGGTCGCACTGTCGACATTGAGCACGGCCAGGGCACATTGCCGGAATATCTCGTGCTGGTTGCCCTCGCCAACCAGGTGCAGACGATCGACCTCATGTTGCGACAACACCTCGAGGCTGCCCTCGGGCATGACCTCGACTATGGTTTCTTTGCTGATCATCGGGGGATTCTCACACGACGGTCGCAACAAGTCCGTGTTACGGGTATCGCGATGCGGTCACACGCACGCGTTACGGACGAATCTCGATCGGTGTGCTGGCGAACGTCATGAGCCAGACATCGACCATATCGGAATTCGACAGTGCAATGCAGCCCTCGGTCCAGTCCGTCCATTGGTAGTAACCCTCGGAGAACTTCGGCAGGTTCGGCTGACCGTGAATCATGATCTGCCCACCAGGGTCGACACCGCGCGCCCGGGCGACCTGCCGATCCTCGTCGTTCGGATAGGAAACCTTGATGGATAAAAAATAATCGCTTGCGGCGTTGCGCCTGGTCAGGCGGTACTTCCCCTCCGGCGTCCGGAAGTCACCCTCCTCATGCTTATCGCCATTCGGCACAAACCCCAACGCGATATCCATCGTGCGCAGCACCCGATCCCCCTTGAGCAGCAATAGCTTGCGCTCCCCCTTTAATATGAGTACCTGATCCGCCCTGTCGAAATCGGCACCGAACAGCGGTGCGGCAAGGCACAGGCATGCGCATAGCCCGAGCCATAGCCCCCGTATCGGCCTGCATCGCACCCTATTTAACCCCAATCTCTGTAAAAGTCGGCGTGGACCACTGCCGCCGCCCCGTCATCAGCCGCCGTCCGCTGAATCTTCGGGAAGGTAATCGGCGTGCCTGGTTGCAATCGGTCGATATTCAGATCCGGATTATATTGCCGCAGCAACCAGACCGGCACTTTGTAACGCTGCAGGCTCAAGACATACAGTGACTCGCCGCTGCGCAACTTGTGAACCGTCGTAGCCACGATTCGGTGCCGGGCGAAGAACGTTTCCTGTAACTCGCGATGGTAGCCGATGCGCAGCGCGACGAACGCATCGCGGTCGACTGCAGCAAACTCGAGCCGCAGACGCCGCCCGATGACCACCGGTTGACGGAACGAATAGCCATTCAGATCACGCAGACGCTGAGTCTTGATGCCAAGCCAGTCCGCGTAGTGCCCGAGCGTTTCCGCCGCCTGAATCTCGATCGTGTCGTCCGCCGCGACCAGATAATCGCTCGGATCCGCCAACAACGCCGAATCGACATCCGCTTGTGCCGACTCGCTGTCGGCGTCGAGTATCACGGCCGGCTGAATCCCGGCATCAGCGATAACAACGGGCTCTAATTCGGCAGGCTCATCCGTGTCCGGCGGCCGCCTGCCGGCAGGCGGTAACACCGGCGCGTCGGCGGGTGCTGCAGCAGCCACGGCGGTCGGCACGGCCGGCGTTACCACCCGCAGCACAATTTCCTGGCCGGGATAGATTCGGTCGCCGCCCGGCATTGCATTCAGCGCGAGCAACTCCGACTCGCGCACGCCGGCCCGCTGCGCAATCCGGCTCAATGTGTCACCGGACCGCACGATATACGTCTCGGCCTCGCCCGGAATGGACGCCAGCGACACCGGGCCCTTGTACGGAAGATTCAGCACCTGGCCTGCACGAATGCGATGCTTGCTGCGCAGCTGGTTCATCGCTACGAGTTCGGACACCGTCGTGTTGTAACGGGCGGCGATCACCGACAGGCTGTCGCCACGCTCGACGCGGTGTTGTAGGTCCGGCGTCTGCCGCGCGAAACGCTCATTCTGCGGGATCGCAGCCAGGAGCTGGTGCGCGGCCCGATCGATCGCAGCGGCGGGAATCCTCAGCTCGAAACCACGTGGCACATGCTTGGTGCCATTCCAGACCGACGCGAGCAACGCCGGGTTATTTGCCTTCAACGTCGCCAGCGAGACATTCAGTACGCGCTCGAGTGAAGCCACACTGACGTAGTCCGTCATTGGAATCACGATCTGCGGTACGGGCGCATCCTTTTCGATCACACCCACGTATTTTTCTGAATTCTCCACGACCTCATCCGCGGCCAGGAGCGCGACATAGAAATTGCGCGAGGCAAAGCCGAAGGCCCGGCCATTGTACTCACGGATGATCACCTCGATGTCCTCGCTGCCGGTCGTCCGCACGGCACGGCGCATGCCGGCAACACCATGGTTGTACGCAGTGATCGCCAGCGGCCAGGATTTCAGGATTGAATAATTGTATTGCAGGAGGCTCGCCGCGGCGGCGCTGGATGCATACGGATCGCGGCGCTCGTCGACGACATGATCGATCTGCATGAACCGGCGCCCGGTTTGCCGGGTAAACTGCCATAGCCCCGCTGCGCCGACATGCGAGCGAGCATCGGGATTATAGGAAGACTCGACGTGCGGCAACGATGCAACACCGGCCGGCACGCCGGCATCGGCGAGCTGCTCGCGAATATGATCCTCCCATTTCCCCGAACGAATCAGACCCTCGCGAAACCGATCCGACAAGCCCTGCTGAAAGCGGATGCGCGACGCCGCCGCCCGCAGTTCGTCGTTGGTGACATCGTCCGGCCACAGCTCGAGCACGCGCTGCTGCTCTGCGCTCAAGCTGCTGCGCCGGCCATCGGCCAGAGTATTCAGAACCGATTTGTATTGCTTGCGGGCACGGTCGGCAACGCGCTTGCGTTGCCTGGAGCTGGCGTTGGCCGGGATCGCAACGACCTCGTAAATCACGCCAAGATGCCGGTTATCGTGAATCAGCGCCTGCCCGGACGTGACTTCGGCGAACACCTTCCGCCAGAAAGCAATCTCCGGCTCAAGCCCTGCAGGCCGCGGCAGCATCTCGGCCGAGATCGGCAGCACGCATAGAAAAATAAGCCCAGCTGTCGCAATACGGCGCAAAATCATTGAATGAGAGACTTCCTTGTTAACGCTGACTACGCGCCAAACCTGCGCCCGTGCGGGCATCAGCATACAGCGTCCTGCTTGGCATAAACGGAAATCGGCCCGATCATCCGCGCTATCCGCCCCGGCCGTCTTCACGCTGTCGGCAGGCGGACCCGAGACCCGCGCAGTGCGGCATCAAACCGACCGCCGCATGACACAAGTCCTTCAACCGCCCGGGAAAAACTGCTACCGTCGTCTGGATTCGGAAATTCCCTGAATAATCTGTGGTTTCCGGTCACTTTCTAGCAGAGAACTTAACCGCCCGGGCGGTCAATAATCAAGTGGAGTGGATGCACGCAAGCCAGGATGAAGCGCACGGCACTGCAGCGAGCCGTCGGCGCGCCTCTTTGCTGCTGGTTTTCGTGGCGTTATCGGCATTGGGGCTCAGTGGCTGCGAGCCCTCGCCGGCCTCCCAGGCCCTGGCGGCCCAACAACGCGAGGCCGCAGCCGCAGCCGAAACCGGCACCCCCGAATTAATCACCAGGGCCGCCGCGACGCTGCCCGATCCGGATGCTGCCAGAGTGACGGAGCCCGGGCCCGGCGACCCCGCACCGCGCGCCACAGGCATCGAATCGATCCCGCGTTCGGACTCGAGTGGGGCCCCGAGTTTCGGCCCGGGAACCCCCACCGCGAGTGCGGCCACCGAAGACGAGGCGGGCGGCCTGACCTTACTCGGCCAGACAATACCGGCCGGAATGGCGCAACGGCTGACGTGGTCGGCAAGCCAGATATTCGAAGGTGTCTCGTCGGAGGCGCCGGTGCTCGTCGTCAACGGCCGGGGCGAAGGTCCAACGCTGTGCCTGACGGCAGCTATCCACGGCGATGAATTGAACGGCATCGAGATGGTTCGTCGGGTGCTACACGATCTCGACCCGGAGAAGATGCACGGCGCCATCATCGGCATCCCGATCGTGAACCTGCAGGGCTTTCGCCGCGGCTCACGATACCTGCCGGATCGCCGCGACCTGAATCGCTACTTCCCTGGCAATCCGACCGGCAGCTCGGCCGCGCGCATCGCACATTCGCTGTTCGACGGCATCATCCGTCACTGCGATGCGCTGGTCGATCTGCATACCGGGTCCTTCTTCCGCACCAATCTGCCACAACTGCGCGCCGACCTGCGCTACGCGCAAATCAAGGAGCTGACGCTGGGCTTCGGCGGGATCGCAGTGCTGCACAGCGAGGCCGCCCGCGGTACGCTGCGCCGGGCCGCAACGGATGCCGGGATTCCAGCCATCACACTCGAAGCGGGCGAACCGTTACGCCTGCAATCCGGGAACGTCAGCCAGGGCGTCACGGGTATCTTCTCGCTGCTCGACATGCTGGGCATCGTCAATCGCGTGCAATTGCTGGCCGCGCCGGAACCGGTGTATTACCAATCGACCTGGGTGCGTGCCGATAATGGCGGCATCCTGTTCTCGGTCGTGCGTCTCGGTCAGTCTATCGCGGTCGGCGACGTGCTCGGCACAGTGACCGACCCAATCACGAACGAACAGAACCTGATCTACTCCCCGGCCAAGGGCCGCATCCTCGGCATGGCACTGAATCAGGTCGTCCAGCCGGGCTTCGCGGCCTTTCGTATCGGCATAGAAACGGAAGGGCCGCCGACCGAATCGCTCGAGACCAACCTCGCCTTGGCCAGCAAGAAACGAACCCTCGGTGACGGCAACGTCTCGGCAACGCAGACGGATTCCTCTTCACCCACAGTCATCGATCAGGACAGCGAAGAACCGTCCGAGTAAAAAACTGATATCGATGAAAGTCCGGGCACCAATCGCAGTTCTGACCTCGCTCTTATTCGCCGCAACGGTTGCATGGGGCGATACGGTGGACTTGTACAAAGCACGGACAGGCCCCTATCCAACAGCAGTGGCCACATCTGTAGACATCGATATTCCCGAGCGCAACCGAACGCTGATGTTACGGATTAGCTATCCCACGAGCACCGGTGTCTTTCCGCTGATTGTTTTCTTTCATGGTGCATTGTGTTCCGTAGATGGCTATGCAGCCCTTGCGAACCACTGGGCAAGCCATGGCTACGTGGTCATCCTGCCCTCTGATCCGGTGTCGGGGCGTCCGCCAAGTGTTGATGCGGATCAGCGCATTAAAGTCTTCCGGGAGCAGATAGCCGACATGTCATCTGTTCTTGATTCGCTTGATGCGATTGAAGCCCAGGTTGAGCCACTACGCCATGCGATCGACCCAACGCGCGTGGCCGCCGCTGGTCATTCCATGGGCGCTTTAATCGCAACCATAGTATCCGGCCTGACGCAGCTTGAACCCGATGGAGGTCGTTTGAGTCTCAGAGATGATCGTTTCGACGTTGCCGTGCTGTTAAGCGGTCCGGGGCCTTTGCCACTGACTCCGGAAGATGCCTGGGAGTCCGTCACCCTGCCGACGCTGGTAACGACCGGCACCAGAGACCATGCAAACCGGGGTGGTGAAGGAGCAACCTGGGAATGGCGCCTGGGGGCTTTTCGATTAACGCCGCCGGGGGATAAGTTCGGACTGGTTATAGATCAGGCGGATCATTTTCTGGGCGGCATGCTATGTGCAGAACGGGCAGAAGGCCCGCCGGACCATGAGGCATTTGCCATGGTCAAAAGTATATCCACGGCTTTTCTGGATGTTTATCTGAAACAGGACGCGGCAGCGCGCGCCTATCTCCACGATAACCCGGTATCGAGCGCAACGAATGGCAGAGCGAAACTTATTTCAAGATAAACGAGGTCCATTCCCTCTCCCACGGACCGCTCACGCCCTGTCGCGAGTCCATCGATCAGCCGCGGTTCAGAAACCAAACCCGGCATGACGCTACGCCGGGCCTCCAGAAACAGTAAAATCTTCGGCCTGTATCTACCCCGCGAGCCTGAGGCCCCTGAATACCGGACCCTGTACTGATGAATGCAATACCTGAAACCGATGCAAAAGCCGCGGCGGGCCAAGAGGGTCAGGTCGCTCTGTACCGGTTCTGGCACCCACGGTACTGGGGGATCTGGCTGGGCATTACCGCATTGCGGTTGCTGACATTGCTGCCGCATCGAGCCCAGATGACCTGCGGGCGTCTGATCGGACGATTGCTGCTCAGAATCCTGCCGAAACGCAGGGAAATCGCTCGCATCAATCTGCGCTTGTGTTTCCCCGATCACAACGACGTGGAAATTGACGCGCTGCTGCGACGCAATTTCGAATCGATGGGCATGAACCTGTTCGAGCTCGCGCTGTCGTGGTGGCTCAGCGACGAAGATGCGGCGAAATTAACCACGGTAGAGGGCTCCGAACACCTGGAGGCGGCAATAGCCACGGGTAAGGGTGTCATCATTCTAAGCGGTCATTTCGCGGCGACGGAGATCGCCGGACGTGCACTCAAGCCGCGCCTCGGCGAGGTCGCATCGATGTACCGTCCACTTCGAAACCTGTTCGTCGACCAGATTATCTGGCGCTGTCGACACCGGCTGGCCACGGATCTGATCCGCAAAGGTTCGGTTCGCCAGATGATCAGACTGCTCAAGCGCGGGATGCCGATCTGGTATGCGCAGGACCAAGCCTACGATCGGAAGTACAGCGCTCTCGTGCCGTTCTGCGACGAACCGGCGATGACCAACGTGGCCCTGACACCGATTACCCGCATGACGGGCGCCAAAGTTGTACCTTACTTCGCCCGGCGACTGGCCGACAACAGTGGCTATCATTTAAAGATTCTACCGGCGCTCGACAACTTTCCGACCGATGACGAAGTGGCCGATACTCTGCGTATTAATCGCCTGCTCGAAGAACACATCCGGCTGGTACCCGAGCAGTATTACTGGATTCACCGCCGTTTCAAGAATCGGCCGGCGCCGTATGCCGACCCGTACGCGGGGATCTGATGCGGAGGGGGGTCAGGTGCCGTAACCGGCCATCAGCGCCTGCCAGTTCGCGTCGACGAATTGCGCATCAGTGATACGACTGACTTTCTCTAGTGAACGATGCAGGCGCGTCAGGTTACGCTCTGACCAGACACCGGCGCCGGGCATGATGCGGCCCCGATCGAAATCCAGCAGGTGACAGTCGCCATTCGCGCCAATCTGGATATTGTGCGCATTCAAATCGGCATGACACACCCGCGCGTCGTGGAACCGCCGGATCATCGCACCGACGCGCTGCCAGACCGCTTCGCCCTGCGGCGCCTCGGTGAGTCGCGCGGCCAGTGAACCTACGCCCGGAATGCACCGCGTCACGAGATCTGCCGTATACCAAGGCCCGCGGCGAACATAGCGGGCGGCCACGGGTTGGGGCACGGGCAGGCCACGGCGGCACAGCTCGGCAAGCAGACGCCATTCAGCGAACGAACGAGTTCGCGGTTCTCCCGCCCAGAAGAAGGCGTCTTTAACGAAGCGCCTGATCATGCCGCCACGATAATAGTGACGCAGCACGCACTTGACCCCGCCGACGTCGATAAACGCCACCGCGCCCCGGCCGGCGACCGGGCCGCGGGCCACGCACACATCCGCCCGATGAGCCGCAGCGAACATCGACACATCCATTTGGTCTACCAGGGCGTGATCGTATACGATCACGCTCATACCAATTCGCTCGATGCGTTCAGCCACCCTGATCTTTTCCCCTCACGTCACGGGAGCACTTGCCGATAGCTTCATCAGCGCCATCTAACGCAGCTCAGCCAGGCGTTCCGCCCGAATCTGTCTGCGTTATCCGGTTATCTGCCATCGGCGATTGCTGTCATGCCCTCGCAGTTATCAGGTCGATCCAATCTGCCTGGCCGAACACGCACATCACGTGGATTATCGGCCACACCGAATTCGCGTTGATGAAAGGGATAGACGGCGTCGAGTTTATCACCTTCGACAAATCGAAAGGCTGGCGCGGCCTGCTCGATCTGCGCCGCCGGATGGCCGGACGGTGCTTTCCGGTCATGTTGCACATGCACGCATCGATGCGAGCGAATCTCGTCAGTCGCATGATCACGGCGGACCGGCGCATCGGCTTCGACCGCACCCGCGCCCGCGACTATCAGTGGCTGTTCAGCAACGAACGCATCCCGCCCGCCCGCGAGCAACATGTGCTGGACGGCATGTTCTCGTTCATCGAGCATCTCGGCCTGACCGGGAACACGCTGTCCGAACGCAACCTGCATTGGGACATCCCGATTCCGGCAGCAGACCGGCAATTTGCCCGGGAGATTTGTGCGCCGCCGGGGCCAATCTGCGTCATCAGCCCGTGCAGCAGCCAGCGTTTGCGCAATTTCCGCAACTGGAGCGTCGAGCGTTACACCGCGCTGGTGAACACGCTCCACGACGAGTACGCCGCCCGGATCGTGCTGACCGGCGGCCCAACTGACACCGAGCGCGACTATGGCCGGCGCATCGAATCAGGTGCGAACACCCCGGTGCATAACCTGATAGGCCGAACCAGTCTGAAGCAACTGCTGGCCATCCTCGCTCGGGCCGATCTCCTGATCTGCCCGGATTCCGGCCCCGCGCACATGGCGACTGCGGTCGGCACACCGGTCGTCGGCCTGTATGCGACATCGAACCGCCACCGGACCGGTCCATACCTCAGCCAGCACCTGGTTGCCGACCGTTACCCCGATGCCGTCCGGCGGGAGTTCGGCAAGGCCGTCAACGCAGTTGGCTGGGGTCAGCGAATTCGTGATCCGGATGCCATGAACCTGATCACGCTGCAAGACGTACAGCAGAAAGTTAGCCTCGCACTCAAGTCAGGGCCGCGTGTACGCTCGCCAGTACCCGATCCGGCTTGATATCACGCAGGCAGCGCAAGTGTTCGAGCGGGCACTCGCGTTTGAAACAAGGGCTGCACTCGAGGCCGAGTCGCAGGATGGTGCGTCGATCGGCGTTGGTCAGCGGCGGCGTAAACTCCGGCGAGCTGGAACCATAGATCGCGACGACGTGCGTGCCCGCCGCGGCCGCTACATGCATCAGGCCAGAGTCATTCGTCACGACCGCCGCCGCTAATGAAAGTATGTCCACGACATCCTCCAGCCTGGTCTCGCCGCACAGGTTGACGACGGCCGCGCCGGCCCGGGCACGAATCTGCTCGCCAACGGCGTGCTCCCCGCGCGAACCGAGCACGGCGACCTTGAGCCCGTTCGCCACGAGCTGACCCGCCAGTTCGCCGAAATACTCGATGGGCCAGCACTTGGCGGGGCCATACGCGGCGCCCGGCATCAGCGCAACGAATTCATTGCCGGTCACACCCAGTGCGGCGGCAAACCGGTCACGATTGGCCGCGTCGATGCGCAGTTCCGGATGTGGCGCGTCGGGCAACTGCACGGCGCGCGGCAGACCGAGCGCAATGAAACGTTTGACCGTCTGGTCCAGTACCGCCTTGTCAAGCTGTCGCACATCATTCAGCAAACCGTAACGCATCTCGCCGCGAAACCCGGTGCGCCGCGCAATGCCGGCAAAAAAGGGCACGAGCGCCGCCTTCAGCGAGCGCGGCATGACGATCGCGTGCGTGTACCGCTCGGAGCGCAGCTCACGGCCGATGCGGTAACGCACGGACAGTTTGAGCTCGCCATGACCGATCGGTAGCGGCACGGCACGCCGAACTTCCGGCATGCGCGCAAGCAAGGGCACGGACCACGCAGGCGCAACAACATCGATCGTCACGCCTGGTGACCGGTGATCCAGCAACCGGAACAGAGATTGAGCCATCACCATGTCGCCCACCCAGGCGGGCCCGGCGATCAGAATCTTGTCATTAGGGGAGGGCATCAAGATAGCGTTTTACGCCGTCCTCGATGCCGAGAAATTGCGCAGCGTAGCCGGCCTCGCGCAGCCCCGACATGTCGGCCTCGGTAAAACTCTGGTAACTGTGCCGGAGGCCTTCCGGGAACGGGATGTACTCGATACGACCCCTGCCGTACCAGTCGATCACCGCGCCTGCGACCGCGTTAAACGTGCTCGCGCGCCCGGTACCAAGGTTATGGATGCCAATGACCTGTGGATGTTCGATGAGCCACAGGTTGACGTCGGCTACATCGTCGACATGGATAAAATCCCGGCGCTGCTCGCCGTCGCCATAGCCTCCGCTGCCTTTGAACAGCCGCACTGTATCGCCCTCCAGCAACTGGTTATTGAAGTGCCAGATGACGCTGGCCATGCCGCCCTTGTGTTGCTCGCGCGGACCGTAGACATTGAAGTAGCGGAGCCCGATGACCTGCGTCTCGATCTGTGGCAGCCTGGCGCGCACGTACTGGTCAAATACCCATTTGGAGAACGCATACGCATTGATCGGGCGCTCACAACGCGGCTCTGCCGCGAACTCGGTACCGGCCCCATAGACCGACGCGGAAGAAGCATAGATCAGCGGAATCGCTTGATCGACACAATAGTGCAGCACCGACTTCGAATACTCGAAGTTGGTTCGCATCATAAAGCTGCCATCCCATTCGGTCGTCGTCGAGCAAGCGCCCTGATGCAGGACCGCATCGATAGTGGCCGCGATGCGCTGGCCGGCATCGATACGTGCCAGGAAATCGTCCTTGTCGAGATAGTCGATGAACGCGCAATCAGCCAGGTTGACGATCTTGTGCCCGTCGGTCAGATCATCGACGATCAGGATATCGCTGACACCCGCCTCGTTCAGCCGCTTGACAATATTACTGCCGATAAATCCGGCGCCACCGGTCACAATGATCACCAGACGACGCGCTCCCGACTGCTGACCCGGGCAAGGCAAGCATACAAATCCTCGTATTGATCCGTCATGCGCGACGGCAGGTAATGCTCGGCCGTGCGGCGGTTCGTGGCGGCAATTTTCTCGTGCAATGCCGGGTCGCGACGCAACTTCAGAATGGCTGCCGACATGGCGCCGATGTCATCGACTTCGCACAATACGCCGTTGACGTCGTGCTCGATGACCTCCGGTATGCCCCCGACCGCCGTCGCAACCACCGGCAGCCCGTACGCCATCGCGTCGAGCAGCACCGAGCCGAGCCCTTCATGGCGCGACGGATACAAAAAAGTGTCGAATGCCGCGAGGTAGTTGCCAACGTCACTGACTTGACCAACAAAGCGGACATTCGGAAGATCCGCCGATTCGGCCTTCAACTTGGCCTCATCCCGGCCGCTGCCGACCAGAACGAACGAGATATCTGTCTCGCTTGCGGCAAACCGGCGAGCCAGCGCGACGATCTGGCGTTGCCCCTTGTGTGAGTCGTCCAGCGCGCCGACATGGCCCACGACATGCTTGCCGCCGAATTGCTGACGCAGGGCGGCGACGCGCAACGGATCCGATTTCAGGTGCCCGGTCGCATCTTTGATCACCTCGCAAACAAGCCCCGGCTCCAGCGCTGCAAGCGAGCCTGCCACGGCCTCCGAGATCGCCACGACCCGTGCCGCGCGCCGGTACATCAACCGATTCGCCAACGAATGCCGGGGACCTTTGAATATGCGCCGGGTCACGACATATGGCACACCACGCAGCAGGTCGTTCAGAAAAGCGGCGGGTGTGCCGCGGCCCTCGTGCACGTGGACCAGGTCGCAGCCGCGCAGTGCTGGCATGACCGAAAACTTGCCGTGGACTTCGACGACCTCGACCCCGGAGATCGATTCGCAGACGCTTGCCAGCGGCTCGTCGCGATACCCGATCAACCGCTGATGCCAGCCGCGTTCAGCGAGACCTTCGATCAGCAAGTGTGTTTGCCGCTCACCACCCCGATAGCCGCACGCGAGATTGATATGCGCGATGCGCGGGTCCCGCTCAGTCATGACCGTTCCTGTCGAACCATGAACTGTGTCGCACGCGCCGGGTACTCCGTGCTAGCCTTCGACGAGCGTATACAGCGCGCCGCAGTACGGACACTTGGAGGTACCCTCCTTGTCGACCGGCAAATAGACCTTGGGATGTGAATTCCACAAATACATGCCAGGCATCGGACAAGACAGCGGCAAATCCGCACGCGTCACATTGTATTGATTCTCCGCATTCGGCTGAATCAGGTTTTCTTCAGCGGCGTTCGGCTTGCTCATCGAAAGTATCGTCCCAAGCGTGCTCTTCGTTGCGCTCGCAGTATAACAGTGCAACGGCGGTGTCATCCGAACGTCCGCTGCCAAACCTGTCGGACTGTCCCGGCCAGCGCCGCAAACTCGGCGCGCGGCACCAGCGATTTGTGGCCTGCCAGCGACAGGCGATGCATGCGCCGGCGGTAGGTGCGATACGCCTCGGACAGCGCCTCTGCCTCGTCGGCGGCCAGCACCCCGTGCTCGGCAAGCGCGGCGAGTTGCCGAATGTTGTCAGAGTAGTAAACCAGGCCGGCAATCGATCCGGCCTGGCTCAGGACGAGGTACTGCACGATGAACTCGATGTCGGTAACACCGCCTTCGCCCTGCTTCAGATCGAGTAATTCGCGGGTGCTTCTGTCCAACTCGTCACGCATCCGCGCACGCATGTCGACGACATCGGCCTGCAGTGACTTCGCCCGGATGTACCTGGTCAGGATCGCGGTGCGGATCTCCTCGAAAGCCGTGCGTATCGACTGCGGCCCCGCCACCGCACGCCCACGCAGCAAGGCCTGATGCTCCCAGGTCCATGCATCCTCGCGCTGATAGCGGTCGAAGGCCGCAAGGTTCGACACCAGCAGCCCGGACCTGCCGTTCGGCCGCAGTCGCGTATCGACCTCGTAGAGTCCGCCCCAGGCAGTCGCCATCGTCAGGATATGAATGATGCGCCGCGCGAGACGCACGAAAAATGTGGCATTGTCGAGCGATTTCGCGCCATCGCTGACCTGCTTTTCGCCCGCCGAATCGTGCAGGAAGACGATATCGAGATCTGAGCCATAGCCGAGTTCGAGACCGCCGAGCTTGCCATAGGCAATGATCGCAAGTCTGGCCTCGCGCCACTCGCCCTCGACCACACATCCCGGCAGACCGTTTTGCGCGCGCTGCTCGTGCCATGCAAGCTCGAGTGCAGACTCGAGCACGAGCTCGGCGATGTCGGTCAGCCGATCGCTGACTTTCATCAGTGCCAATGCTCCGCTCAGGTCGGCGACGGCAACCCGGAACACGGCTGCTTGCTGAAAGTTGCACAGTGCATCGCGCCGCGCCTCCGGATCGTCGATCGGTGCCGCTGCGAGTCGTTCTTCGAGGTCCTCGGCAAACGTACGATGCCCGGGGGCATCGAGAAAGATCCGCGGATCGAGCAACTCGTCCAGGAGCAACGGATGCGTGGCGATCTGGCGAACGAGAAAGTCGCTCCTGGCGCACAATGTCACGAGCCGGTCGAGCGCATCCGGATTCTCGTTCAGTAGCGAAAAGTATGACGTGCGACGCCCGATCGATTCGACCACCCGCAGGGCACCGGCCAACGCATCGACCGGCGCCGACTGGCGTGCGGCGGATGTCACGATCGCGGGAATCAATCGATTCAGTCGCTGCCGGCCCGGCTCGTCGAGGCGCAGGTAAAAGCCGCTGTCGCGAAAAGCGCCGAGCCGCTCGAGCGGTTCGGCCGGATCGGGATAGCCGAGGTCGGCGAGCACGCCGAGAATGCCATCGTCGCTCGCACCACTGGCCCAGGCCTGAATCAGCCGCATATTCGGCTCGGTCGCATCGCGCTCATCACTCCCGCTCAGCACGATGTCGTGAAAATACGTGGTGACTGTCCGTCGGTAACCCGACAGGACCTCTTCGAGCGACGACCAGTCTGGAAATTCCATCGCAAACGCCATGCGCACCCGGTTGAGCGCATCGACAGGGATATCATGCGTCTGGCGATCGTTGATCGCCTGCAAGCGATTTTCGAAGCGCCGGTGAAATACATACGCTTCGCGCAAGCCGGCAGCGACATCGGCGGGCAGGCCGCCGGGACGAACCAGCTTGGCCAGCGCCGGCAGCAACTCACGCTCCCGCAACTCGGCGACGGAACCCCCGCGTACGAGTTGCAGGGTCTGGACGATGAACTCGATCTCGCGAATGCCGCCGCGACCAAGCTTGATGTTGTCCCGGAACTCCTTGCGTCGAACCTCGGCCTCAATCAGAGATTTCATGTCGCGCAGGGAATCAAATACCCCGTAGTCGAGATATCGGCGGTAAATGAACGGACGCAGAATATCCTCGTACAACGAGTGCGCGCCATCCCAGTCGTTGATAACCCGCGCCTTGACCCAGGCATACCGCTCCCAGTCGCGGCCGTGCTGGGCAAGATACGACTCGAGCGCCGCTTCGCTGATGGCAATTGGCCCGCTGTCGCCGAACGGGCGCAGACGCGTATCGACACGATAAACGATGCCATCGCCGGTTTTCTTATTGAGCAGATCGACGACCCGCCGCGCCATTGAGCGGAAAAACTCTTCGCAGCTTCGGACCCGCTCGCCGTCAGTCTGGCCGTGTTCGGAAAACAGGAAAATCAGGTCGACATCGGATGAGAAATTAAGCTCGCGACCGCCGAGCTTGCCCATGCCGATCACAGCGAAATCGACCGGATCACCCCCCTCGCTGCGTGGCACGCCGTACTTGTCCTCGAGTTCCGCGCGCGCCCGGTCGACGGCCGCGCAGATCGCGGCATCGGCCAGTGCCGACAACTCGCCGAGCGTCTCCTCCAGCGATGCCAACTGGCGTAAATCACGCCAGCCGATGCGCACAAGCTCGCAATGGCGGAACACCCGCAGGGCCTTCTCGAATGCGTGCGCCCCGGACACTCCGTCCAGCGATGCCGCCAGCCTCTCCTGCAATTCTCGGGCGGCCAGCGGACGACGCAGGCGGCCCGACTCGACGAGCGACTGCAAGGTGTCCGGATAGCGCTCCAGCACATCGCCGACATACGGACTGCAGGCCAGGACTTGTCCCAGCTCACGCGCGAGGTTCGGGTCGGCGGCCAGTGCATCCCGAATATCCGGCTGCCCGGCCGCTCGTTCGAACCAGTTCGATACGGGCGCGCGCAGCAACTCGGGCAGATCGGCGATAGCGGGGTCCATGACCTGCATCTTCGAACAGTCGCGACCATAAAAAAAGCCCCGCCGGATACGACGGGGCTTTTCTGTCGGAGTAGAACTCCGCAGGAAGTGCCGATGGGTTACATCATGCCGCCCATGCCGCCCATATCAGGCATCGGCGGGCCACCCGCGTCGTCCTTCGGCGCGTCCGTGACCATCGCTTCGGTGGTCAGCAACAGACCCGCAATGGAAGCTGCATTCTGTACGGCAGTACGCACGACCTTGGTCGGATCGATGATCCCCAGCGCGATCAGATCGCCGAACTCACCGGTCTGTGCGTCGTAACCGTAGGCATCCTTGCCTTCCTCAACCTTGTTCAGGATGACCGACGCATCGGCACCGGCATTCGCCACAATCTGGCGCAGCGGCTCTTCCAGCGCGCGACGCAGGATCTGAATACCGACATTCTGATCGTCATTGGCGCCATCCAGATTCTGAATAGCGGCATTGGCACGAATCAGTGCAACACCACCACCCGGTACGACGCCTTCTTCGACGGCCGCGCGAGTCGAGTGCAGCGCATCTTCGACGCGTGCTTTCTTCTCTTTCATCTCGATTTCGGTCGCTGCGCCCACCTTGATGACGGCGACGCCGCCGGACAGCTTGGCAACACGCTCCTGGAGCTTCTCGCGATCGTAGTCAGACGAAGAGTCTTCGATCTCCTGCTGAATCTGGTCGACGCGACCTTTTATATCGTCGCTCGAACCCGCACCATCGATGAGCGTCGAGTTTTCCTTCGTGATCTGGACCTTCTTTGCCGAACCGAGATCTTCCAGCGTGGCCTTCTCGAGGCTCAGGCCGACTTCCTCGGCGATGACCTGGCCACCGGTCAGGATTGCAATGTCCTGCAGCATGGCTTTGCGTCGATCACCGAAGCCCGGCGCCTTGACGGCGGCAACCTTGACGATGCCGCGAATATTGTTGACGACCAGCGTGGCCAGGGCCTCACCCTCTACGTCTTCCGCGACAATCAACAGCGGACGGCCCGACTTGGCAACACTCTCGAGCAGCGGCAGCAGATCACGGATATTAGAGATCTTCTTGTCGAACAGCAGGATATACGGATTCTCAAGTTCGACGCTCTGCGTGTCCTGAGCGTTGATGAAGTACGGTGACAGGTAGCCACGATCGAACTGCATACCCTCGACGACGTCGAGTTCGTTGTCGAGGCCCGAGCCTTCTTCGACCGTGATCACGCCTTCCTTGCCAACCTTGCCCATGGCGTCGGCGATGATTTTACCAACCTCCTCATCTGCATTGGCCGAGATCGTGCCGACCTGCGCAATGGCCTTGTCGTCTTCGCATGGCTTGGACAGGCTGCCCAACTCTTTTACGACAGCGGCCGAAGCCTTGTCGATGCCACGCTTCAGGTCCATCGGGTTCATACCCGCCGCGACGGACTTCAGTCCTTCGCGCAGTATCGCCTGGGCCAGGACCGTCGCCGTGGTCGTGCCGTCACCGGCGATGTCGGAGGTCTGCGAAGCGACTTCCTTGATCATCTGCGCGCCCATGTTTTCGAAATTGTCATCCAGTTCGATTTCCTTGGCAACCGAAACACCATCCTTCGTGACGGTCGGTGCACCAAAGCTCTTGTCGAGAATAACATTGCGGCCCTTCGGGCCCAGAGTCACTTTGACGGCATTCGCCAAAATATTAACCCCGGCGAACAAGCGCTGCCGCGCATCGTCGCCAAATTTAACTTCTTTCGCAGCCATTTGCCTGCTCCTTCTAGTTTCTTGAAAATTTCAGCGAAAATAATCGAGGCATCTTAATCCTCGATCACCGCCATCACTTCGTCTTCTTTCATGACGAGCAGTTCTTCGCCGTCGACTTTGACTTCCGTACCGCTGTACTTGCCGAACAGCACCGTGTCACCAGCCTTCAAGTCCAGCGCGCGAACGTCACCGGAATCCAGAACCTTGCCATTGCCGACGGCGATTACTTCGCCCTTGATCGGCTTCTCCGTTGCACTGTCGGGAATCACGATGCCACCGGTAGACATAGTTTCTTCTTCCATCCGGCGGATGATGACCCGATCATGAAGCGGTCTGATCTTCATGGTAAAAACCTCCTAAAATTACATTCTGAAACCCTGAAATGGGCCGAGTTCTTGTTAGCACTCGTCTCAAGGAGTGCTAATAATAGCGGCGAAATCCCGAATTTCAAGGGGTACGGGCGTCTAATGCTAAATGCTGCAATGCGTTAGCGGTGGGGCCGAAATGAGCGCCGCACCCATGACAGCCCGGAAATCCGGGCCTATGCTTGGCTGCGGCTGGCGCTGGAGCCGGGAACCAACCCGTGCCGGACGGGTCCCATGGCGATGCACTGGGTCTATTATCACGGGAGCTGTGAATACGGGCGATGAAAGCGGCTGAATTCCTGGTGGTACTGTGTACCTGCCCGACCGCCAGCGCGGCCGACGCGATCGCGACCGCACTGCTGGAGCGGCGACTGGCAGCCTGCGTCAACCGTGTGTCGGGCATCAAATCGATGTACCGCGGCAAGGACAAAATCGAGCACGACGACGAGATACTCCTGATAATCAAGACGACCGGGGCCTGTTTCGCGCAACTCGAAGCGACAGTGCAGGCCCTCCACCCGTATGACGTGCCAGAGATTATCGGCATCCCGCTGGCGGCCGGCGCTAAAACCTATCTGGAGTGGCTCGAAAATTCGACACGCTGATACATAAGATGGCACAACCCCATACCCCCATGATCCGGGCAATGCTGGCGACGCTCATGATGCTCGCAGCGCTCGGTGCGGCGACGACGCCGGCCGCGGCGAAACAGAAAATCCTGAAGGTGGATGAGGCGTTTCGCTACGAGGTCAGTGCCGCGGGCGATGAAGTCCTGGTGGAGTGGACGATCGAGCCCGGGCACTATCTGTATAAAGAGCGCATGAGCTATGCGAGCCGCACACCCGCGATTCGCATCGGCGCGCCGATCATGCCGGCCGGCAAGCTGTACTCCGACGAATTCTTCGGCGACATGCACATTTTCCGGGACCACGCGACCGTACGCGTGCCGATCATTGACCGCGGAGTCGCGGGTCCCGGCGCCGACCTGCTGGAACTCGAACTGCGCTCGCAGGGTTGTGCCGACATCGGATTGTGTTACCCGCCCCAGGTCTGGACTGCCCGTGTGCGGCTGGCCTCGCTGGACGACGGATTCTCTCGCCACGAACCCGGTCGCAACGAACCCGGCAGCGGCGGCAAACTGTCGCGCCTGATGTCCGGCGGTCAGACCCGAGTGATTGGGGCAAACGACCCATTGCCGCCCGAACAGGCCTTTACGGCGCGGGTCGACGTCGTCGATCCGTTCAACCTGCGCATCGACTGGACGATCGCGGCAGGTTATTACCTGTATCGCGACAGCCTGACCATCTCGACCTCCGGCACCGATGCACAGGCCGGCGAGCCCACGCTGCCGCCCGGCGTGACCGAACAGGACGAGTATTTCGGCCAGACCCGGGTATTTTATTCAGCCGTTGCCATGCATGTCCCGCTGACCCGCGCCACGCCCGCGGCGACGATGTTGCCACTCGTTATCGAATACCAAGGCTGCAAAAAGGACAGTATCTGCTACCCACCCCAGCGCCTCGAGCTCGAAGTTGCGCTGCCGGCCGCCAGCGCCAGCGACCCGCTGCGCGACATCGGGCCGCCACCGGAAGAAATGGTTTCCGAGCAAGACCGTCTGTCCAACCTGATCCTGAACGCCAACCTGCTGTTGGTCATGGTGACGTTCGCGGGCCTCGGCTTGCTGCTGGCATTCACGCCCTGCGTACTGCCGATGGTGCCCATTCTGTCCGGCATCATTGCCCGCCAGGGAAAGGACGTAACCACCGGCAAGGCATTCGCGCTGTCGCTGACCTACGTGCTCGGCATGGCGCTGACGTACACGGCGGCAGGCGCCGCATTCGCTGCGGCGGGCGGCCAGATCCAGGCGGCCCTGCAGAAACCGTGGATCATCGTCGGCGTAGCCGGATTATTCGTAGCGCTCGCCCTGTCCATGTTCGGCTACTACGAAATCCAGGTCCCCGCTGCATTACAGACCAGGCTGTCGGCCGCCAGCAACCGGCAGCGCGCAGGAACATTTATCGGCACGGCGATCATGGGTATGCTGTCGGCGTTGATCGTAACCACCTGTGTCGCACCGCCGCTGGTCGCCTCGATGACGGTGATCGCAGAAGCCGGCGACATCACGCGTGGCGCGGCGGCACTGTTCGCCATGAGCATGGGCATGGGTCTGCCGCTGCTGGTCATCGGCACTTCCGCCGGGCGCCTGCTGCCAAAGGCCGGCGCATGGATGGACCAGGTCAAAGGCGCGTTCGGCTTCATGATGCTCGGTCTGGCAATCTGGATGCTCGAGCGCATCCTGCCGGGCGCCGTGACGATGGCGATGTGGGGCGTGCTCGTCTTCATGGCCGGCATCTTCCTCGGCGCCTTTCAGGCGCTCGACATCGCGGCGCCGTCGGCGCAGAAGTTCAGCAAGGGCGCCGGTCTGCTGGCGTCGCTGTACGGCGCCGTATTGCTGGTCGGCGCGCTCAGTGGCCAGACGAACCCGTTGCAGCCGCTGCGCTTTGGCACCGCTGGCCCGCAAACCCGCGAGCTCGAGTTCAGGCTCATCAAGTCAGTCGATGATCTGGATCGGGAACTGGCCACCGCCGCAGCACAGGGTCAGCCGGTCATGCTCGATTTCTATGCCGACTGGTGTGTATCGTGCAAAGAGATGGAGCACTACACATTCACTGATGCAGCGGTGCAGGACAAACTGAGCAAGACACGGGTACTGCAAGCCGACGTCACGGCGAACGACGATCTCGACCAGGCGCTGTTGCGACGCTTCGGTATCTTCGGCCCGCCGACGATCGTATTCTTTGATTCGAACGGCGTCGAACGCAGGAATTTCCGGATCGTCGGGTTCATGCCGGCCGACAAGTTCGCCGCGCACGTTCAATCCGCGCAACGTCACCAGCAACTCAGCGACCGCACGCGGTGACCCTCCGTCTGCTAGGTTCGATTCGCTATGCATCGATACTCGGTATTTGTCTGCTGGCCGGCTATTACGCGAGCACGCTGGTATTCGCTCCGGACGCGCAACCGCCCGTGGCGGTAGCGGCGGCAGACACCACCGCGGCCCCGGGCCCGGCGACGCCTTTCGCACTGCTGACGCTCCCGGACATCCGGCTGAAAGACCTGAACGGGGATCTGCGCGCCTTGTCGGACTGGTCGGGCCAGCCGCGACTGATCAATTTCTGGGCGACGTGGTGTGCGCCCTGCCTGCGCGAAATGCCAATGCTCGAAGCGCTGTCGCAGGCACGATCGGACGGTTCACTGGCCATTATCGGTATCGCGATCGACCGGCTCGCGGAAGTCCGTCCGTATATCGACAAGACCGGCGTCACCTACCCGATCCTCGTCGGCCAATCCGACGCGATGGAAGCTGCGCAATCATTCGGCGACCAATTCGCCGGCCTGCCGTTCACCGTCTTCGCCGCTGCCGATGGTCAGATTCTCGGCGTCCACTCCGGCGAACTGCACCCGGATCAGCTCGAAGAGATCATGGGGATCACCGACGCGGTCGCTGCAGGCACGCTGTCGGTCGCCGAAGCCAGACAGCGCCTGGCCGACTAGCCGGCTGTTGATAACGCCTCGGGCGGCGCAATACGGCGCCGGGAATCGGCATCGTAATCTTTCATTTGTATCGAACGCTATGGAATTTGCCACGAAAATGTATAAGCTTGCGGATATCTACGTATATGCGGCAAGCTGACGATGGCCAATTTACTGCTATTGAACGGACCGAACCTGAATATGCTCGGAACCCGCGAGCCCGACGTCTACGGCAGCACGACACTTGCCCAGATCGAGCAGCAGTTGACCACAGTGGCCCGGGACCTCGGTCACAACCTGGTGACGGCGCAGAGCAATTCCGAGGCCGACCTGGTCGACCGGATTCAGCAAGCCGCAGGACAGGTCGACTTCATCATCTTCAATCCCGGCGGGTTCACGCACACCAGTGTCGCCTTGCGCGATGCGCTGCTCGCCGTCGCAATTCCGTTCATCGAGATACATATCAGTAACGTGCATGCGCGGGAGGACTTTCGCCGGCATTCGTACTTCTCGGATATCGCGGTCGGCACCATCATCGGGCTGGGCCCGCAGGGCTACGAACTCGCCCTGCGGGCCGCGCATGAACAGCTTCAACCCAAACCAGCGGCAGATTAAGCGAGGACCAGGCTATGGACATTCGTAAGGTCAAAAAACTGATCGAACTTCTGGAAACCTCAGGCATCGCCGAACTCGAAATCACCGAGGGAGAAGAGTCCATACGTATCAGCCGCTTTCCGACCGGTGCGGCCGACTGGGCACAGCCGGTCGCAGCCGGCGCACCCGGCCCGGCCGAGCCTGCGCCGGCATCGGCCACCGCTGCGGAATCGTCTGATACCCCCGAGGGCAACAGGGTGCTGGCACCGATGGTCGGCACGTTCTACGCTTCGTCTTCGCCGGACGCCGAGCCGTTCGTCAAGGTCGGCGACCAGATCAAAATCGGCGACACGCTGTGCATTATCGAGGCAATGAAAATGATGAACCAGATCGAGGCCGAAGTCGCCGGCACAATCGCCGCCATCCAGGTCACGAACGGCGAACCCGTCGAATTTGATCAGGTTCTTTTCATAATCAACTAATTGCTGCACCCCAATGATCGACAAAATCGTGATCGCCAATCGCGGAGAGATTGCGCTTCGCATCCAACGCGCGTGCCGCGAACTGGGTATCAAAACCGTCGCCGTGCACTCAACCGCAGATAGCAGTCAGAAGCACGTCTTGCTGGCGGACGAAACCGTCTGCATCGGCCCGCCGCCGTCGGCCGATAGCTACCTGAACATGCCGGCGATCATCAGCGCGGCCGAAGTGACGGACGCCGGCGCGATACACCCCGGCTACGGCTTTTTGTCGGAGAACGCGGACTTCGCGGAGCGGGTCAATGACAGCGGCTTCATTTTCATCGGCCCGCCGGCCAACGTCATCAAAATCATGGGCGACAAGATCGAAGCCATTAAAGCCATGAAAGCCGCCGGTGTGCCGACCGTCCCTGGCTCGAACGGCCCGCTCGAGGACGAGCCCGGGGAAACCCTGCGGCTGGCACGCGACATCGGCTATCCGATCATCATCAAGGCGGCGGCCGGTGGTGGCGGCCGCGGTATGCGGGTCGTCCATACCGAGGCGTCGCTGATCGGCGCGATCGCCGTAACGCGGGCAGAATCCCAGGCAGCGTTCGGCGACGATACCGTCTACATCGAGCAGTTCCTTGGCAACCCGCGGCACATAGAGTTCCAGGTGCTCGCGGATAATCACGGCCACTGCGTGCATCTGTTCGAACGCGACTGCTCCATGCAGCGCCGTCATCAGAAGGTCCTCGAGGAGGCGCCGGCGCCGGGTATTACACCGGAGCAACGGGCGCACATCGGTCAGCGCTGCGTACAGGCCTGCCTCGATATCGGCTACCAGAATGCGGGCACGTTCGAATTCCTGTACCAGGACGGTGAGTTTTACTTTATAGAGATGAACACCCGCCTGCAGGTCGAGCACCCGGTGACCGAGATGGTCACCGGTATCGACATCGTCAAGGAACAGATACTGATCGCCGCAGGCT
>SMWD01000038.1 GCA_004357495.1 Gammaproteobacteria bacterium | reverse complement strand
TGATAACGCCAAGATCGTGCTCCACTGCATAGCTGACGGTCAGCCCCTGATAGCCATCGACCGTCACGTTGGCGAGATCCGCCAGCACCACCCGGGCCAGGTCGATGCGCTCGTCGAGGCCGAACATCGTGCGCTTACCCGGACTTGCGGCAACGGCAACCACGACCCGGTCGAACAATCCGGATGCCCGTCGCACCAGATCACGATGGCCGTTCGTGATCGGATCGAACGTGCCCGGATACATCGCGCCGACTGACAATCTCCTGCTCCTGTGCTTGCTGCCCGTTTCGATTCAGGCCCGCCTCGCCAGCGCGAAACGCACTTGGCCAGCGGTCTTATCGCGATCGATAACCCACCCCGACGGCAACTCCGGTAAATCTTTGTGCCGACTCAACTCGAGGTAAATTCTTGCCCTCGGGGCCAGCCAGCCACGTTCCAGCAGTGTACACAAATTTGCCAGGTCGAATTCTCCGAACGGCGGGTCGAGCCAGACAATATCGAACGGCGTCGGCGCCGTACCCAGGAAGCGGCGCGCATCGCCATTGACAACGGTCGCGTCCCGGCATTGCAGTTGCTCCAGCGTCACATCCAGCCGGTTCGCGGCGGCCGGATCGAGTTCGACGAACACGGTTTGTCCCGCGCCACGCGACAGGCCTTCGAGGCCCAGGGCGCCGGAACCTGCAAACAAATCGAGACAGCGGGCACCCTCGATGATCGGCATCAGCCAGTTGAACAGCGTCTCTCGCACCCGATCGCCGGTCGGACGAATGCGGTCGTCGTCCGGCAACGCGATGCGGTGCCGACGCCAGCGCCCGCCGATAATTCGTATCTGCCCCGGCCGGGCCGATGTTTTTCCTCTCGACATGACGGGATATTAATTCGGTTTACGTGGCCTACGAAACCGGTACTATGCCCGCCATGTCCGGGGAGACGAAAAACAAGCATGGATTTTTCAGTCGCCTGCGGCAGAAACTGAGCGGCGGCACGGGTCTCGGCCTGTCCCTGGGCTGGGCCGGGCGCAAGATGGATGCCGAACTCGAGGAGGAACTGGAAACCCAGTTGCTGCTCGCGGACGTCGGCATTGAGGCTGCCGAAACGATTATCGCCGGACTCAGGAAACGCGTCGGCGGCAAATCAATCACGGACGAAAGCGAGGTCCGCAAAGCATTGCAGCAATCGCTGGCGGACCTGTTGCGCCCCCATGCCGAACCGCTGGTGATACCGGACGCCTGCCGGCCATTCCTGCTGCTGGTCGTCGGCGTCAACGGCTCCGGCAAAACGACGACGATCGGCAAGCTTGCCCGTATGCTCAAGGCACAGGGTCTCAGTGTCATGCTGGCCGCCGGCGATACCTTCCGGGCAGCGGCCATCGAGCAACTCCAGGCCTGGGGCGAGCGCAACGACGTTCCGGTCGTCGCCCAGGAACCCGGCGCGGATCCGGCGGCTGTCATCTTCGACGCGTTCGAGTCGGCGCGCGCACGCCACATCGATGTCGTGCTCGCCGATACGGCCGGCCGACTGCAAAACAAATCAGGCCTGATGGCCGAACTGGCCAAGGTCGTGCGCGTTGCGGCCAGGCTCGATCCGGATGCGCCGCACGAGACGATGCTCGTGCTCGACGCGAGCCTCGGTCAAAATGCCGTCAATCAGGCCATCGAGTTTCACGCGGCCGTCGGTCTGACCGGCATCACGATGACCAAGCTCGATGGCGGAGGCAAGGGCGGCGTGCTGCTTTCGATCGCAGAGCGCATGGACGTGCCGTTCCGCTTCATCGGCATCGGCGAAGGCATCGAGGACATGGGCGTATTCGATGCGGAGCAATTTGCTGCGGCGCTCGTCGGTGGTGCTGACTGACGTGTCCCACTGCCGATGATTCGATTCGACAACGTTACCAAACGCTACGACCGGGGCAGGGAGGCATTGCGCGGTGTGTCGCTCGAAGTCGCGCCCGGCGAATTGATCTTCCTGACCGGCCATTCCGGCGCCGGCAAGAGCACGCTGCTGAAACTGATCGCACTGATCGAACGTCCGACGCGTGGCCAGATCCTGTTCGAGGGCCGCAATATCGGGCGCATGCCGGATCGCGCCATTCCACGCCACCGCCGCCAGATCGGCATGGTATTCCAGGATCACAAGTTACTCGAGGATCACACGGTTTTCGAAAATATCGCGTTGCCGATGATCATCGCCGGCTACTCGCAACGGGAAATCCGCGGGCGAGTGCGCGCGGCACTGGATCGCGTCGGGCTACTCGACAAAGAGAAAAATACGCCGGCGATGCTGTCGACGGGCGAACAACAACGGGTCGGGATCGCACGAGCGGTCGTGGCCAGACCGAAGCTGCTGATCGCCGATGAGCCGACCGGCAATCTGGATCCGGAATTGTCACTGGACATCATGAATCTGTTCCACCAGTTCAACGAAGTCGGCGTCACCATGCTGATCGCCACGCATGATCTGGTGTTACTCGACCGGCTCGGCGGGCGGCGCATCGTACTGGCCGAGGGCGAGATCCGCTCCGATGGGAACGCACGGGAACCGGCATGACGGCATTAAAGAATTACCTGATCCGGCACGCGCAGAACTGCGTCGGGGCACTCGGCACGATGACCCGCCAGCCGCTCGCGAGCGGCCTGACGATCGCCGTCATTGGCATCGCGCTTGCGATGCCGTCGGCACTGAATGTCATCGTCAGGAACGGCCGGGCCGTCGCCGGCGGTTGGGATAATATCCGCGACTTCTCAATCTATCTGGAACCGGGCACACCGCTCGCGCAGGCGCAGCGACTGCAGGAGCAGCTCGCCGGCAACGAACTGGTCGCTTCGGCGCGGCTGATTTCGGCCGACGAGGCGATTATCGATTTTCAGAACGACCCGGAATTTGGCGAATTGCTGAACATGCTCGCACGCAATCCCCTGCCGCACACCGTCGTCGTTCGCCCCACGGCCGCTGCAGACGCGCCTGCGTTGCAGCGGCTGGAGGGTGAACTGTCGGCGCGCACCGACGTCGACATGGTCAAACTCGACACCGAGTGGGTGCAGCGGCTGAACGCATTCCTCGACCTGGCGCGCCGCGCCGTCTGGATCGCGGCGACCCTGCTGGTCGGCGCCGTTATCGTGATCATCGGCAATACAATCCGGCTGGATATCCAGAACCGCCGCGCCGAGATCGAAGTCAGCAAGTTACTCGGCGCCAGCGACGGCTTCGTGCGACGCCCGTTTTTGTACACCGGTTTCTGGTACGGGCTGCTCGGCGGTCTGTTCGCGCTGCTGCTGCTCGGCTTGAGCTTGTGGCTGCTCAGCGGGCCGATCGAGCGGCTCGCGGCGCTCTACGGCGGGGCATTCCGGCCGCTCAGCGTCGATCGCGGCACGGTTCTTGCCGTTCTGGCAGGTGGCCTGCTGGCCGGCCTGGGCGGGGCCTGGACAGCCGTCGCCCGCCATTTGGCAGCCATTCAACCAAAGGTTTAATGTGCTGTTTTAACAGGCTTTTCTTCCAGATTAGTGGGAATCAGACATATATTTAGCACTCTAACGTGTCGAGTGCTAGAATAAAGCGCCGGAGGATGACTGACACCATGACTACCACACTCACAGCAGACCACCATGACCTGATCCTGGCGGGCCCGATCGGCAGTCTGGACGCCTATATCGGCAGCGTCAGGGAAATCCCGATCCTGAGCAAGGAAGATGAGCAGAATCTCGCGCGTCGATTCCGCGAAGACGACGATCTCGATGCCGCGCGGCGGCTGGTCATGTCGCAATTGCGCTTCGTCGTCTATATTGCCCGCAGCTACAGCGGTTATGGTTTACCGCTGGGTGACCTGATCCAGGAAGGTAATGTCGGCCTCATGAAAGCCGTCAAACGCTTCGACCCCTCGGTCGGCGTACGCCTCGTCTCGTTCGCCGTACACTGGATTCGTGCCGAGATTCACGAATACGTCCTTAAGAACTGGCGCCTGGTCAAGGTCGCGACGACCAAGGCACAACGCAAGCTGTTCTTTAATCTGCGCAAGGCAAAGAAATTCCTCGGCTGGCTGTCGCCGGCCGAGACCGCTGCGATTGCCACCGATCTTGGCGTCAGCCCCCACGAAGTCACGGAGATGGAGAAACGCCTGGCAGGTCATGACATGGCCTTCGATCCATCCCCGACCGACGATGAAGATTTTGCCTACGCACCCGCACATTACTTGCCGAACAGCACGCCGAGTCCGGCCGAGATTGTCGAGGCCGACGACTGGAAGGACCAGGCGAGCGACCAGCTACAGACTGCGCTGCGCGGGCTTGATGAGCGCAGCCGCGAAATCCTCTCCGCGCGCTGGCTCGCGGAAAAAAAGACCACGTTGCAGGACCTGGCGTCCCGCTACGGCATCTCCGCCGAACGCATCCGGCAAATCGAGCAGAAAGCGATGAAAACACTGCGCGCCGAACTCACGGCTGCGTAACCCCCCCCCTTGATTTAAGACGTCACCGGAACGATCGTCAACTCGACCCGCCGATTCAGGGCCTGACCTGCGGCGATGCCATTGCTCGCGACGGGATGTGCCTCACCGGCACCGACCGTAATCAGTCGCTGGCCGCTCACGTGGCGTGACTGAAGATAAGCTGCCACGCTGGCCGCACGGCGCCTGGACAATGCGAGGTTATATTCGGTCGAACCGGAGGAATCCGTATGCCCGGCGACCTCGACGAAGGTCCGGTCAAATTCGGCCAGCACAATGCTGACCGAATCCAGCACGGGATAGAAGTGCGCACTGATGTCCTGACTGTCGAAGCCGAAAGTCACGTTACCCGGCATATTCAGCGTTATATTGTCGCCGATGCGCGTGATGCTGACGCCGGTTCCCTCAAGCTGCCGGCGGAGCTTCATCTCCTGCTGATCCATGTAATAGCCGACCCCACCGCCCGCGATCGCACCGACGCCGGCCAGGATCAGGGCGCGTTTCTTGCGTTCGGCGGAATCATCGCCGGTCAGCAACCCGACGACCACACCGGCTGCGGCACCGACTGCGGCACCTTTGGCCGCGTTACTGGTCTTCTCCTCGCGGGTATACGGGTCGAGTGTCGTGCATGATGCCAGCAGCAACATGACAATCATCGCCCCGGCCCCTCTGGAACTCAAACCTTGAAAATTCATTTTCACGCTCCGCATGACATGATTAAAAATCGACAGCTGCGGATTGTACGAAAATTCGGCCGGCCAAACAAAACCAGAGCCGCACAAAACGAATTGCGGCCCGGCACCATTCCGCGTACGGTCCGCGTAGACCAAATCGGACCCCCCTGCGGTATGCGGCCGCGCCTGTCATGAACGATGCCTATAGTCATAACGCGGTGTGGCGTATCGCCGCACCCATGATCGTCTCGTCGGTCACCGTTCCACTGCTGGGTATGGTCGACACCGCGGTCATGGGCCATCTCGGTAACCCGATTTTCCTCGCCGCGGTCGCAGTCGGCGCAACCATTTTCTCCGTCCTGTTCATGGGGCTCAACTTTCTCCGCATGGGCACGACCGGTATCACCGCACAGGGCTTCGGCGCAGGCGACAACGACACGGTGCGCGAGGCGCTCGGCCAGTCCGTCATCATGGCTCTCGCCCTGGCGATGCTCATCATCATTGCCCGGCCGGTGCTGGCAAGTACCGCGCTTACCCTGCTCGCCCCGAGCGAGCAGGTTGCAACGCTGACACGAGAGTATTTCAGCATTCGTATCTGGAGCGCACCGGCCTCGCTGTGTAATTTCGTATTGATCGGCTGGCTGATCGGCATGCAAAACGCGCGCGGTCCACTCACGATCATGCTGATAACCAACCTGGTCAACATCGTGCTCGACATCAGCTTCGTCGTCCAACTCGGCATGGACGTCAGCGGCGTCGCGCTGGCCACGCTGATCGCCGAACTCTGCGGCCTGGCTACCGGCATCGTGTTCGTGCGCGCCGAATTGGCGCGACACCCGGGCAGCGGCACCGCCATTCATCTCTTCGTGCTGGCCCGCTACCGCCGGCTGTTCGATGTCAACGCGAACCTGTTCGTGCGCACGATGGCGCTGATGTTCGTCTTCGCATTCGTCACGGCGCAGGGTGCGCGGATGGGCGACACCATCCTGGCCGTCAATGCGCTGCTGATGAACTTCCAGTTGTTCGTGTCATATGCTCTGGACGGCATTGCCTTTGCCGCCGAGGCGCTGGTGGGCAAGGCCATCGGCGCGCGTGATCGCGACGGCATGCTGCTGGCCGTCCGCAGAACCCTGCAGTGGTCGCTGCTGTTTGCCGCCGGTTTTTGCGGCTTCTACCTCGTCGCGGGCGGCTGGATCATCGACCTGATGAGCGACATCGAGTTGTTGCGGGCAACCGCGCGTGACTATCTGCCCTGGCTGATCATCTCGCCACTGATCTCCGTCTGGAGCTTCTTATACGATGGGGTCTTCGTCGGTGCCACGCGGTCGAAAGAGATGATGTTCATTATGGTCGGGTCCACGCTGTTCGTGTTCTTGCCGACCTGGTTCGGCTTTTCCGAAATCGGCAACCATGGACTTTGGCTGGCCTTTACACTATTCATGGCAGCCAGGGGTGCAGGTATGCACTTCTGGTTCAGGCGCCTGATCAACAGCGGCACACTCATCGCCAACGGGTAAGCTATGTCAACGCGAGACAATCCCTGGAAGACGCTCAGCGTCAAGGACATCTACGACAACCCGTGGCTGCAGGTCGCGGAACACCAGGTCATCAACCCGGCGGGCAAACCCGGCATCTACGGCCTCGTGAAATTCAAGAATTGCGCCGTCGGGATCATCCCGATCGATGATCACGGCTACACGTGGATCGTCGGCCAGTACCGCTACGCGCTCGACGCCTATTCGTGGGAGATCCCGATGGGCGGGGTACCAGTCGGTACCGATATGCTGGCGGGCGCCCGGCGCGAACTCAAGGAAGAAACCGGGCTTACGGCAGCCAACTGGCGCGAGATCCTGTCTGTCCACATCAGCAACTCAGTCACGGACGAGACCGGGTTCGTGTTCGTCGCGGAAGGCCTGACACCGGGCAAACCCGAATTCGAAGAGACCGAAAAAATCGACATACGGCGGCTGCCGTTCGATGAACTCGTCGAGATGGCAATGACCGGCGAGATCACCGACGGCCTGAGCGTAACCGGCATACTGAAGCTAGCCAGGTTACACGCCGGGTCTTGATTTTCGCGGTGTACGCCGTGCCGGCCTGCGAGATAATAATCGCAATGCGGTATGCTTCGAAGCAGCGGGCGCCGCGGGCGTGTGGAATTGATCTACTGGCTGGATGCAAGGAGAAATTACAATGCCCGAGATAAGCATTCAAAAACAGTGCGGCTCACTCACCGATCTGGTCGATACGGAATCCTTTATTGAAGGGTTCTCGATGATGTTAAAACTTTTCCGGATCAGGGCATTGCTGGTTTTTGCTGCCGCCGTCGCTCTTGTGGCTTGCGCCACGGGCCCGCAGATTACCAGGACACTGGATGTGCCGGAGTCCGCAGATATGCCGTACCGGAATATCCTGGTCATCGCGCTGGCTGCATCGTTTGATGTACGCAAGAAATTTGAAAAACAAGTGGTCAGCCAACTGACTGAATACGGTACCACCGCAGTCGCAAGCACATCGTTGATGAACACCAGCACACCGGTGACCCGGGAAACTTTTTTTGCAATGGTAGAGACACTCGATGCCGATGCGGTACTGATTACGCAAGTGGTGAGCCTCGAATCCGATTTGTCCATGAAGGACAGAAGCCCTGAAGCGACCTATAAATTCAGGCCGACCTATTACTACAATGTGTGGGAGGTCGAATTAACGGAGTACATCGAACCACCCGGTATGGAACTCAAAAGTTCGCTTGTTCTGGCAACTCAGCTTCACTCTGTTCTCACCCGGGAGGCAGTTTGGGCGATCGAATCGAAGTCAAAGATTGTTCATGATGTCAGCCGGGTGGGGTACTACCCGTTCTTTGTGGATGAGGCGAAAGCGATCGCCTCCTATCTGTCGAAGGATGGATTGATCGCTCGCCAGAGCGGGCTTTAATTCGCATGCGCCTGGAGATTAGCTGGCGGTATGAGTCTGGTATTACCCGACCGCAGCCGCTCCCAGCGTGATGCCGGGCGCCGGCAAGCTGCTCTCGCCCTTCAGGTAGGCATCGATGGCGCGGGCCGCGCCGCGACCCTCGTTGATGCCCCAAACGACGAGCGACTGGCCGCGACGGCAATCGCCGGCCGCGTAGACACCCTCGATGCTGGTTTCGAAGCCGCCGTGCCCGGCCCGGTAATTCGACCGCTCGTCACGTTCGATGCCGAGCGCATCGGCGAGATATGACTCGGGGCCCAGGAACCCCATCGCGAGCAAAATCAGATCGGCCCCGATAACCTCTTCGGGGCCCTCGATCTCGGTCATCTGCAGCTTGCCATCCTGCTTCACCCACTCGATCTGCACGACGCGCAGGCCGGCAACATTGCCGTTGCCATCATCGATGAATTCCTTCGACAGCATCGCGAAACGACGCGGGTCGGCGCCGAACTTCTCGGCCGATTCCTCATGACCGTAATCCGTATGCCGGATGATCGGCCATTGCGGCCATGGGTTGTCGGCCGCGCGATCGAGCGGAGGCTGATCAAGCAGTTCGAGATTGACCATCTTCGCGCAGCCGTGACGGATGGCTGTGCCGATGCAATCCGTACCGGTGTCGCCGCCGCCAACAACGATGACGCGCCGGCCCTTCGCGCTGATGAATTTTCCGTCTTCGAGGGCGCTGTTCAACAGGCTTTTCGTATTGGCCGTCAGGAAATCCATCGCGAAGTGGACCCCGTTCAGCGTACGGCCCGGAAGCGGCAGATCGCGCGGCACGGTCGCGCCGGTGGCGAGCAGCAGCGCGTCGTGGCCTGCAATCAACTGCTGCGGATCGACGTTCCGGCCGACGTCCGCGCCGGTCACAAAATGGATGCCTTCCGCTCGCAGCAGGTCGACACGCCGGTCGACGACGCCCGTCTTGGCGAGTTTCATGTTGGGGATGCCATACATCAGCAGGCCGCCAATCCGGTCCTCTCGCTCGTATACCGTCACTGCGTGGCCAACGGTGTTCAGTTGATCGGCCGCCGCCAGGCCAGCGGGGCCGGAACCGACGATAGCGACTTTTTTGCCGGTGCGCACAGCGGGTGGATGCGGCTGCACCCAGCCTTCCGCAAAGCCGCGATCGATGATCGCGTTTTCGATATTCTTGATCGTCACGGCCGGCTCGTTGATGCCGAGCACGCACGCGCCCTCACACGGCGCAGGACAGGTGCGCCCCGTGAACTCGGGGAAGTTGTTCGTCTTGTGCAGCCGCTCCAGCGCTTCACGCCAGCGGTCCTGGTAGACGAGGTCATTCCACTCCGGGATCAGGTTATCGATCGGACAACCGGTTTCTGACTGGCAAAACGGCACACCGCAATCCATGCAACGCGCACCCTGCCTGCGCAGATGCCCCGCATCCGGGCTGCCGAAGACCTCGTCGAAATCGCCGATCCGTTCGTCGATCGCGCGGTAGGTGACGGCCTGGCGGGGAAATTCCTTGAATCCGGTTAGCTTGCCCATCCTAGTTGCTCACCGCTCGCTGACCCGACCGCTCGTCGTGGATCACAGCCTCGCTCTCCTGATCGTGCTTTTGACGCTCCGCCAGCGCACGCTTGTAATCCCTGGGCATCACCTTGACAAACTTCTGCAACACTTCGGGCCATTGGGCGAGGACGCGTGCAGCCACTTCCGACCCGGTATATTCATGATGCCGCTCGATCAACTGGAGCAGCTCGGCATGGTCTTCATCGCTCTCGACCGGATCGAGATCAACCATGTCGCCGTTACATTTGCCGGCAAAGTCGCCGGCCTCGTCGAGCACGTAAGCGATCCCGCCGGACATGCCCGCGGCAAAATTCAGGCCCGTGCTGCCGAGAATGACGACGCGACCACCCGTCATGTATTCGCAGGCGTGGTCGCCGACCCCTTCGACGACGGTATTCGCGCCGCTGTTGCGCACGCAGAAACGTTCTGCCGCGAGTCCGCGGAAGAACGCGCTGCCGCCGGTGGCACCGTACAGCACCACGTTGCCGATGATCAGATTGTCTTCCGCCACGAACGAGCTTGCCTTCGGCGGGTAAACCATGATCCTGCCACCCGACAGACCCTTGCCAACATAATCGTTCGCGTCGCCCTCGAGTTCCAGCGTGACGCCGCCGGCTAAAAAGGCACCGAAGCTCTGGCCTGCCGATCCGTCGAACTTGATGTGAATGGTGTCGTCAGGCAAACCGTGTTCGCCCCACCTCTTGACGAGGTTGTGACTGAGGATCGTGCCGACGGTGCGGTTCGTGTTGACGATCGGGATGCTGATCTTGACGCGCTTTCCATCATCCAGCGCCGATCTGGCCTGACGCATCAACTCGTTGTCGAGCGCCTTGTCGAGACCGTGATCCTGCGCCCGCGTGCACCGAACCTCGACTGCCTCGTGCGGACGGTAAGCCGGTGCGAGGATCAGGCCAAGATCGAGGCCGTCGGCTTTCCAGTGACCAATCGCCGCACGCGCTTCGAGCACGTCGGTGCGACCGATCATCTCGTCGATTGTCCGGAAACCGAGCCCGGCCATCAACTGACGCGCTTCCTCGGCCACCATGAACAGATAGTTGACGACGTGCTCCGGCTTGCCCGCAAACTTCGCCCGCAGGACCGGATCCTGGGTCGCAATACCGACCGGGCAGGTATTGAGGTGGCACTTGCGCATCATGATGCAACCCAGCGTGATCAGCGGGGCCGTCGAGAAACCAAACTCCTCGGCGCCCAGCAGGGCTGCGACGACGACGTCGCGGCCGGTGCGCAGGCCGCCGTCCGTCTGCAGTACGACGCGGCTGCGCAGGTCGTTCAGAACGAGGGTCTGATGCGTCTCGGCAATACCGAGTTCCCACGGCAGGCCCGCGTGCTTGATGCTGGTCAACGGAGATGCCCCGGTGCCGCCGGAATCGCCGGAGATCAGGATGTGATCGGCATGCGCTTTTACCACGCCGGCCGCAATCGTGCCGACACCGACCTCCGCCACGAGCTTGACACTGATGCGGGCTGACGGGTTCGAGTTCTTCAGGTCGTGAATCAGCTGCGCGAGATCTTCGATCGAATAGATATCGTGATGCGGCGGCGGGCTGATCAGGCCAACGCCCGGTGTTGAATGCCGAATGCGGGCAATAGTCTCATCGACCTTGAGCCCCGGCAACTCGCCGCCCTCGCCGGGCTTGGCGCCCTGCGCGATCTTGATCTGCAGTTCGTCGGCGTTGGCGAGATACCACGTCGTTACGCCGAAACGCCCGGATGCGACCTGCTTGATCGCCGACCGACTCGAGTCGCCGTTCGGCCGCGGGTTGAACCGCTCGGGGTCTTCGCCACCTTCGCCGCTGTTGCTCTTGCCGCCGATACGGTTCATCGCAATAGCCAGCGATTCGTGGGATTCGACCGAGATCGAGCCGAAGCTCATCGCGCCGGTACAGAACCGCGTGACGATCTCCCGGGCCGGCTCGACCTCGTCGATCGGGACCGGCGCACCGGCGACACCGGGCTTCAGATCCAGCAGGCCGCGCAAAGTACGCTGGTCGTCATTGACGGTGTCCGCGAAGCGCCGATAGGCGTCTGCGTCATCGTTGCGCGCGGCGACCTGTAACGCGTGAATCGTGGTCGGCTCCCAGGCATGGCGCTCGCCGGCACTGCGCCATTGAAATTCACCGGGGTTCGGCAGGATAGATGGTACAGCGGCCACGCTCTCAGGATAGCCGAGTGCGTGGCGGCGGCGCGCCTCTGTCTCGAGGACATCGAAGCCAATTCCGGCAACCCGACTGGCCGTGCCGACGAAGCAACGCTCGATGACTTCAGCGCCGAGGCCGAGGCCTTCGAAAATCTGCGCGCCTTTATACGAGTGCAGGGTGGAAATCCCCATCTTCGCCATGACCTTGAGCATGCCTTTCGCGATACCCTTGCGGTACCTGGCGACGACGGCAGCATCGTCGGGGAAAGTTTCCGCGTCGAGCTGCCCGTCGCGCCGCGCCTGCCACAGCGACTCGAACGCGAGATACGGGTTGATGGCGTCGGCGCCGTATGCAGCCAGCAGACAGTGATGCTGAACCTCACGGGCTTCGCCGGTCTCGAGCACGATGCCGATCCGGGTGCGCTGCGCGCGCGCGACGAGGTGGTGATGAACGGCGCCGCACGCCAGCAAGGCACTGACCGGGATGCGCGTAACATCCATGGCGCGATCCGACAACACGACCAGGTGAAAGCCGGCCTCGATCGCCTGCTCGGCCTCGGCGCAGATGCGCTCGAGCGCGCCGACCAGCGTCCCGGACTTGTCGAACGTGATATCGATAGTCTGCGTACGCCAGCCGCGATGATCCATGTGCCGGATCGCCGCAAGCTCTTCATTGGTCAGGATCGGATGCGTGATCACGAGCCGCTCGGCGTGCCCTGCGGTCGTCTCGAGCAGGTTGCGCTCCGGTCCTATATAGCATTCGAGCGACATGACCACTTCCTCGCGAATCGAGTCGATGGCCGGATTCGTAACCTGGGCAAAGAGTTGCTTGAAGTAGTCGTAGATCATGCGCGGCTGGTCCGACAGACAGGCGATCGCGGAATCGTTGCCCATCGAGCCGACCGGGTCGCGCAGCGCGCGCACCAGCGGCAGTAGCATGAACTGCATGGTCTCGGTCGTATAGCCGAACGCCTGCATGCGGTTCAGCAGCGTCCAGCCATCGAAACCATGGGCTTCGCTGTGCGACGCAAAATCACTGATCTGGATACGCCCGTCGCGCAACCAGTCGCCGTATGGCCGGCGGTTCGCAAACTCGTCCTTGATCTCCTGGTCCGGAATCATCCGCCCTTGCTCGAAGTCGATCAGGAACATCCGGCCCGGCTTGAGGCGGCCCTTCTCCCTGATCAGCGACGGGTCGATGCGCAGCACGCCGACCTCGCTCGCCATGATCACGCGATCGTCATGCGTCAGGTAATAGCGACTCGGACGCAGGCCGTTGCGATCGAGCACGGCCCCGATGTAGCGACCGTCAGTAAAAGCGATCGACGCGGGGCCATCCCAGGGTTCCAGCAGGCATGAGTTGTACTCGTAGAACGCACGCTTGTTCTCGGCCATCAGATCCTGCTTCTGCCAGGCCTCCGGAATCATCATCATGACGGC
>SMWD01000037.1 GCA_004357495.1 Gammaproteobacteria bacterium | reverse complement strand
TCGAGACGATGGTGTCGGTCTGCTTGTCCCACAATACCGGCACCGTCACCCGACCGGTAAATTCAGGGGCCGCCTTCGTATACAGCTCATGCAGTCGGCTGACATGATTGATGTCGTCCGCGATCACGCCCGGGCCTGCAGCGAAGGTCCAGCCCTCAGAGCCCATGAAAGAGTTCACCACGGACACGGAAATCATGTCCTCCAGGCCTTTCAGCTTGCGCAAAATCATGGTGCGGTGGGCCCAGGGGCAGGCCAGCGATACGTAAAGATGATAACGCCCGGTTTCGGCCTTAAACCCGCCTTTTCCCGAGGGGCCGGCTGCGCCGTCTACGGTGACCCAGCTGCGGAAGGAAGAGTCCTGCCGCTCGTAACGGCCATTATGTTTTTCGGTCTCATACCAGATGTCGTGCCAGATACCGTCAACGAGTTTACCCATGATTATTCTCCTTAAGTCTCTTTAATATAGTTGTTTAGCTGGCGTTCCGGTTGTCGAGTGCCAGAGCACCCGGGCCGTTCGCAACGAGGAACAGAAAGCCGCCTGCAATGGCGATATTTTTCATAAACATGATGAATTGCGTCTGGTCACCGAGGTCGCCGTGGAACAGCACCGCAGTTGCCAGGCTGAAGCCGGCGAGCACCAGCGCGACCAGCCGGGTCTGTAAGCCGATGATGATTGCAACAGAGGCGCCGATCTCGAAGGCAATCACCAGCGGCAGGATTTCACCGGGCACGCCCATCGCCGCCATGTAGCCTTGCGTGGCCGCATAGGCCGACACTTTGGAGATGCCGGAAAGCAGAAAAATGGCGGAGATCAGTACCCGACCGACGGTATTGAAATAGGGGGTAAGGGTTTGCATGTGCTTGCTCCTGATTAAGATGAGTAACGATGGGCTCATTGTGCGCATCCGAGCAGTTCAGAAAAACAGGACTTTCGATAAATGATTGTTCGTGTATTATGAACAATAATGAACCGCCTGCTGGAAATGGAGATCTTCGCTACAGTGGCCGACGCCGGCAGCATCAGTGGTGCTGCCGAACGGTTGGATATGGCCAAATCGGCCGTCAGCAAGCGCCTTTCCGATCTCGAAATACGGCTTGGCGTGAGCCTGATGACTCGCACGACGCGGCGCTTATCCCTCACGGATGCGGGGGCTGAATTCTATAAACACTGCACGGCCATTCTCGCCGAGGTAGCCGCGGCAGAAGCCGTTGTGACCGAGGCGGATGCTGAACTCTCGGGCCCTATCCGCATCGCCGCGCCGCTATCGTTTGGCTTGCAGCACCTGGGCCCGGTGCTGGTTAAATTCATGCAGCGTCATCCGGCGGTCAACGTGACGGTGGACTTTAATGACCGCCAGGTTGATCTGGTCGCCGAAGGTTTTGATCTCGGCATTCGCATCGCGAAGCTAGGCGACTCAACGCTGGTTGCTCGCAAGCTGACACCCGCGCGTGTACTCGTCTGCGCAAGTCCCGCTTACTGGGCAGCAAACGGTCGGCCAAAGGAACCTGCCGACCTTAAAAATCATCTTGCCCTGCGTTACACTCTGGCTGCGCAACGCAACTGGACTTATACAGCACCGGATGGCACACGCGGGTCCATCACCGTACCAACGCGGCATGCAGCCAACAACGGTGCCTTTCTTCGTGATGCAGCAGTCGCTGGACTCGCTATCGTGCGCCTGCCTGCATTCATCGTGCACGAACAGATCACGGCCCGGGAACTGGAGCCGGTACTGCTCGATTACCGCTGGAACGACCTCCATGCATGGGCCGTCTATCCGCAAACTCGCCGATTGCCGGCCCGGGTACGCGCGCTGATTGATTATCTGGCCGAAGCCTTTGGCGAGACGCCGTATTGGGAAACCTGTTTGTCCGTCGCGTCGAAGTAAGTGATCGAGTTACTATTGCAAACTAACGGGTTACGGAGGTCCGACCCGGCATCCGCAGATCGGAGCTGATGCGCTTGAACTTGCTGGCCCATCCGGACTTCCAGATACCGCTCACCGTCGCGATGGGGCGCCCCGGCACGGCGGCGGCCAGTTGTCTGCGCAGTTCCGCGCTGACCGTGTCCGGATGCGACGATTCGAAGTAGAGGCACAGCGCGCCCGCGCCGTCCTGGTGCAGGCGCCAGGCCGCGAGTTGCGGTACCTTCTCGAACTGGAAGCTGAGTGGCGACACTTTGTTTCCTGCGCCGTCGATAATCCAGTCGTCTCGGCGTGCCGCCGTGATCGTAATCGTGGGCAGGCGTATGCGGCAGTCGGCGTGGGTGTCGTCGAAAGAAATGATATCGCCGAGGCGATAACGCAGCAGCGGCTGCGACCCGACGAACAGCGGTGTCGTCAGTAACCCGGCCGGGTCCGCTTCGATCACGATCTCATCCGTATTTGCATGATAGCGATGGCAATACGGACATTGCCATGCGATTGCGCCCGACTCGGTCGAGCCGTAGCGGTCCAGCACCTCGGCGGCAAAGGCAGCTTGCATGGTCGCCCGCCATGCGTCGCTCAGGAACTCGCCGCCGGGCGCAACATAGCGAACGCCGAGCTCGCGAAACGCGGCGCCGTGTGCTTCGATGAAGCACACGATGCCGCTGGAGATACCCCGTACGAGGTGCGGTCGGATTTCGGTCAGCAACCGTGCGATATTGACCGGCTCAGCGCCGGCGCCGGCGAACCACGTGCGATATGTTTGCTCCCCGTACTCGAAATACTTCGGCGGCGAGCCGGCCGTGGCACACTCCGCGCCGTCGATGAACACCACCTGCCGCACTTCGCTCGGCAGGTCATAGAAGAGCTGCGGTCGATATAACAACGCGCGCCGGAACTGTCGCTCTCGTTGGTTGTTGCGAATCGTCACCTGCAGGCCGGTGGTGCCGGATGTACGCGATTCCTTGATGGTGGGATCATCATCCACCGGTAGCCGTTCGATCTCGCGCTTCTCCAGCGGCGGGATCTCCGCCCATGGGGTTGTAGCATCGATACGCTCCCGGTAGAACGGGTTGTGCGCGCGAAACAACGCCAGCAATTCCCGGTGATCATGCGGAACCGGTGTGGCCAGCGCACGCCGTCGTAACTCGTTTGCCCATGCAGATTCCGACTGGTGAATAACCGATCGAGTGCCGTTCATGCACGAGTCGCCACTATGACCGCAGCCACGCTTGTTTCATCGGCACGTATTCTTGCGGCGAGCGTCATTCTTCACGGTCTCGCGGGGGATAAACCATTTCCCCACCCAGCCAGATCGCGGCTTGCATGCAGCCGTGACAAACGCTGAGTTCCAGACCGGCGACGAATACGTCGGTATGCACCGGCGCCCAGCGATCGAGAAATACCTCACCGCTGTTGACCCGGTTCCAGTACTCGATTTTTTGCTTGCGGACCTCCGGAGGGAACTGGGGGTTCTGGCTCAGGCGCTCGAGATCCGCGCCCTGGATGCGCAACGGCACGCCATCGGTGCTGGCGATACGGTTTGCGTAGGTGTTGAACCAGGCCTGCTCCGACAGCTGATTACAGCCGGGGCAGGTAAAGCGTGTCAATTTGAAAGACGGTGCAATGTTTTGCTGGGTCACGTGGATTTAACTGCATGGCTGTGTATGGCCGTGGATTTTAACCAATAACCCGTCCGTCGGGTCCGGTTTTTCCCGTTGGTGCCGGGACTTACATCAGGATGAAGATCAGGCGAAGAATTTCAGTTGCGCCATCGGCATGAATCCCGATTGCGCTGCCGCCCACTTCGAATATGGCAGCATTCTCGGCCGAATAGGACGAGCGGAAGAATCGGTAGCTGCATTCAGGAGAACGCTCCGATCGATCCTGACAATACTCCTGCTCACTGCGCGTCTGCCGTTAGATTAGCGGGCCGGGTACCGGTCAGTTACGCGTCGGTTGGGCGCGCCCGACGAACTGGAACAAGGCGATTCCCGCGGCGACGGTCAGGCCGCCGGCACCGGCGACGGCCGGTCGTTCCATGATCGATTGCCAGATCATCCAGCCCATCAGTCCGATTGCCAGTAGCGGCGTCACGGGGTAGCCCCAGACCCGGTAGGGGCGCGGCAGGTCCGGTTCGCGAACCCGCAGCACGAACAGGCCGATGATGGTCAGCATGGCAAACAGGGACAAGGTGAAGCCGATATAGGTCAACAAGGCCTCGAAGCTCGAGGTCAGGATCATCACCAGCGCGATGGCGGCCTGCAGGACGATCGGGCCGGCAGGTCCGCGCCCGGCGCGCCGGCCGGTGAGCACACCGAGACGCGGGAAGGCGGCTCCCATGGCCTCGAGGACCCGCGGCCCGGTCATGATGAACGCACCGATCGTCGAGATCAGACCCGCGGCGATGAGCGCCGACAGAACGCGGGCGGCCGACTCGCCGAACAAGCCGACGGCGGCGACGTGACCGATCTCGATCACGCCGGTCAACTCGGCGGTGGGCGCGGCCGACAGGAACACGACATTGAGCAAGAGGTACAGCACGGTCACCAGCAGCGTGCCGGCCGTCAGCGACAGCGGCAGACTGCGCTGCGGATTGTCGAGTTCGCCGGCGATATAGACACTCGCATTCCAGCCTGTGTAGGCGAATGACACGAGTACCAGCCCGACGGCGAAACCGGCAGAGGAAAGCGTTGCACCGAGGCTGCTGTCCGTCGCGCGGAAGGCGAGGTTGGTATCGCCCTGCCACAGTCCGGCGGCAATAAACAGGACGATCAGCAGGATCTTGCCGGCCGTGAACCCGTTTTGAAAGCGGCTGCCGGCGTCGACACGCCAGGCGTGGATAAACGACAGGCCGACGATCAGTGCGATCGCCAGCAACGGACCCGGGGCGCCGGGAAAGACGCGGTCGATGTAATACGAGAACGCGATAGCGGATGCGGCGATTGGCGCCGCGAAACCGACGATCAATGAGGCGGCACCGGCAACGAAGCCGACCGCCGGATGAAAGATGCGCGACAGGAACAGGAATTCACCGCCGTTGTGCGGGAGCGCGGCCGCAAGCTCGGCGTAGGACAAGGCGCCGGTCAGGGCGAGCAGGCCGCCGATTGCCCAGCATGCGAGTACTGCGGTCGGCGAGTCGAATGCGGCGAGCAGGATGCCGCTGGTCGTGAATACGCCGGTGCCGATCATGCTGGCCACGACCAGCAGCGTGCCGGTCCATGCGCCAAGGCGGCGCGGCAACGGTGCGTCCGGTTGCTCGTCGTCTGGTCCGCTGTGCATGACTGGCTGGTGACGGGAAGGGTGAACAGGGTGGGGCGAAGATCGGCGCAAGGATAACAGCATGGGTGACGGGCACCGTATCTGCTGTCACCGGGTGTTGAGGTAACAATATAATATTATAGGAAAATCATAAAGTTATAATGCTATTAAAGAAATATTCTAGATCAATTTCCCGGTGGGTCGCATGCGCGGCAAGCGTATCTCTGCGATCAGTCGCTGGACATGTGCCGGCGGCGCCGGCGTGAAGCGGCTGACCGTCAGCGTTACGACCAGGTTCAGCAGCATGCCAATGCTGCCGATGCCTTCCGGGCTGATGCCGAACAGCCACTGATCGGGCCCACCGGTCGGATTGATATAACGGAAGTAAATAATGTAGCCGGCCGTGAACAGGATGCCGGTCAGCATGCCGGAAATCGCACCTTCCTTGTTGACCCGCTGGCTGAATATGCCGAGCACCAGGATCGGGAAAAAACTGGATGCGGCCAGACCAAACGCGAAGGCGACGACCTGGGCCACGAAACCGGGCGGGTAGATCCCGAAGATGCCGGCAATCACGACCGCAACGCCTGCCGAGATCCGGGCCAGGCGCAGTTCTGCCCGCTCGCTGAGGTTGCGAATGAAAATGGACTTGAACAGGTCGTGCGAGATCGACGTGGAAATCACCAGCAGCAGGCCGGCGGCCGTCGACAGCGCGGCGGCCAGCGCGCCGGCGGCAACCAGGCCGACGACCCAGGCGGGGAGGCGGGCGATTTCCGGGTTGGCGAGCACCATGATGTCGGGATCGACCTGCAGTTCGTTGATTTCGGGTCGGCCGCTGTAGACCATGATGCCGTCACCGTTGCGATCGTCGAATTCGATCAGGCCGGTCTTCTCCCAGTTCTTGAACCACTCGGGCGCTTCTGCGTAAGGCGTACCGTTCAGGGTCTGAATCATATTGACGCGGGCAAATGCGGCGACCGCCGGCGCAGTCGTATACAGGATGCCGATGAAGATCAGCGCCCACATCGCGCTCCAGCGGGCCGCTTTCGCGCTCTTGACGGTATAGAAGCGCACCAGCACGTGCGGCAGCCCCGCAGTGCCCGTCATCAGCGCCAGCGTAATCGCGAATACGTCGACCATGCTCTTTTTTCCGGGCACGTATGCGGCCGTGTATTCGGGCAGCGCGAGATCGCGATGAATCTGGTCCAGCGCTTCGAGCAGGTACATGCCGGCATTCTGTCCTTCGAGCACCCGGTCGCCGAAGCCGAACTGAGGGATCGGGTTGCCGGTGATCTTCCACGAGATCGCCGCGGCCGGAATCAGGTAGGCGATAATCAGTACGACATACTGGGCGGCCTGTGTGTAGGTAATGCCGCGCATGCCGCCGAGCGTTGCGTAGACGAACACCAGCAGCATGCCGATCAGCACACCCTGTTCGACGGGTACCTCGAGGAAGCGCGAGAAGACCACGCCGACGCCCCGCATCTGACCGGCCACATAGGTGAAGGAAATAAAAATCGCGCACACCACGGCCACCACACGTGCGGCCTGCGAGTAATAGCGTTCGCCGACGAACTCGGGAACCGTGAACTTGCCGTATTTGCGCAGGTAGGGTGCGAGAAACAGGGCCAGCAGGACATAGCCACCGGTCCAGCCCATCAGATAGATCGTCCCGGTGTAGCCCATGAACGAGATCAGGCCGGCCATCGAGATGAACGATGCGGCACTCATCCAGTCCGCGCCCGTTGCCATGCCATTGACGATTGCCGGGACGCCGCGGCCGGCGACGTAGAAGCTCTGTGTCGTGTCGGCACGGGTCCGGATGGCGATGCCGATGTAGAGGCTGAAGCTGGCGATGACGAATACGTACGTCCAGCCGACGATACCCATCACGCTGTGCTCGCCGGTGCCGTTGCCCGCACGGGTGGTGTGTCAGTGCGCATCAGTCGACACCGTAACGGGACGCGAGCCGGTCGGCCCGCCACGCATAGATGAAGATCAGCAGCATGAACACGTAGATCGAACCTTGCTGCGCGAACCAGAAACCGAGCGGGAAACCGCCGATGTGGAATTGGTTCAGTGGCTCGACCAGCAGGATACCGAGGCCGAAGGAGACGACGAACCAGCAAACGAGCAGCCACGCGATCAGGCGCAGCATCGCGCGCCAGTAATGCTTAACGTCGATCGACTGGTCCCCCACGGGGGTATTTTGTTCCGCTGTGGAAACCGTTGTCAAACGTGGCCGAAGGCACCCGCGGAGGTTCTTCTTTCTGCTGATGATGCAGGGGAATTATAAAAAATAGAATAAAAACATATAGTAACAACTTATTTATCATGTTGTACATTACTATGGCGGCACGGGCCCAGTCGGGCCAAAATGCGAACTGCGTCAATCTTTCGCTCGGGACGAGCACGTACGCTAGCGGGGACCGTGTTCCAGAGCAATAACTAAGAATTCACCATGGCGAAGTTCTCCCGCGCAAGACCACTCGAAGCCGCTGCCTCCGATGCAATTGATCCGGATCATTCCGCCAGTCTGGTGCTCGGGCAACTGACCGGCAAGCGAGGACCCGCGCCCGGCGTCAGGGAAGATCGACGCCAGGGTAACGAGCGGCGCGGTGGTTTCTGGCGGGCGTTCATCTACGGTAATTTCCGGCCGCGGCGCCGGCTTAGCCGACGCCAGGCGAACCAGCACGAGATCTGGTTCGACTGGCACGAGCCGCGCGTTCTGTACCTCGGGCTGGCGGTGTTACTGCTCAGTTGCACCGATGCTCTGTTCACTCTGAATCTGCTCACGGCCGGGGCCAGTGAGGGTAACCCGCTCATGGAAGCGATGTTGGGCCGCAGCATCGATCGATTCCTGGCCGTCAAGATCAGTCTGACCGCCGTCGCGGTGGTCATCCTGGTCGCCGCCGCGCGCTGGAAGTTGTTCGGGCTGTTCCGCGTGGTTCGTGTGCTGGAGGTGATCTGCGTCGGCTACATGGCCGTGATTGGCTACGAGCTCTACCTGTTCCAGCACGTCTTTGAACTGGAATTCACGCGGGGCATGCTGATACCCTGGCCGAACCCCTGGTAAGCGCTATTCATCGAGATTTCCGGGCCCGCTCGGCACCCACCCCGTTTTACATTCCCCGTGCCTCGGATACACTACGCCTCGCCGAGCGCCATCGCCTGATGACGCCGCTATTTTCTTACGGTAAACGGGCAAATGAGCCAGTCCCTCAAGCATCGGTATGCGTGGTCCCCGCTATTCGGGAGTAATGCCCCGTACGTTGAAGAACTCTACGAGGCGTATCTGGGCGACACGTCATCCGTGTCGCCGCAGTGGCAGGGTTTCTTCACGAACTTCGGCACCGAGGCGCCGACCCAGGGCAATGCGGTGCCGCGGGTCTCGCATCGCCAACTCCAGGCCGTGCTGGCAACGCGCCGCGTCCGGTCAGCCCCAGTCGCCCGCCCTGCGGCCGCCGGCTCGTCGACGGCCAGCGAGAAGCAGGCTGCGGTCTCGCGGCTGATTCAGATCTACGGCCTGCGTGGACACCAGGTCGCCGACCTCGATCCGCTCCGGTTGACGACGCGGCGCATCCCGGCCGTGTTCAAGTTCGACAATCTCGGCTTGTCTGAAGCGG
>SMWD01000036.1 GCA_004357495.1 Gammaproteobacteria bacterium | reverse complement strand
GTCGGTGGCCCCGATTCGCTGATTGTCAGCCACCCGTCCCGGCTCGTCGAGAAGGGCCGGTATCTGTAGCTTGGGGTAGAATCGTGAGGTGCTGATCGATGTCGACTGATGTGATGCCAGGTCGCTACAGCGTTGGCGAGGAAATCGCCCATGCCGTAACCCACGGTGCGGGTTTGCTCCTGAGCGCGGGTGGTCTGGCGGTGCTGCTTACTTTCTCCTCGCGATATGGTGATGCCTGGCATATTACCAGCACCGGCATCTATGGTGTGACGCTGATCCTGCTCTATGCGACCTCCACGCTCTATCACGGTTTTCCTCGCGCGAAGGCGGGGCCGGTGTTGCAAAGACTTGATCATGCCGCCATCTATCTTCTTATCGCCGGCACCTATACGCCCTTTACTCTAGTCAATTTGCGTGGCGGCTGGGGCTGGGCCCTGTTTGGTGTGGTCTGGAGCATTGCCATCGCCGGCGTAGTATTGGAGTTGGTCGCCAGGCAGCGTTACAAGCGCCTGTCGCTAAGCCTCTATCTCGGCATGGGCTGGGCAGTTCTGATCGCCATTAAGCCGATGTTGAGGACGGTGGCAACGGGTGGGCTAATGCTGCTGCTCGCGGGCGGGCTGTGTTACTCCTTCGGGGTGATTTTTTATGTCTGGACGACGCTGCGGTATCATCATGCCGTATGGCATTTGTTTGTGCTTGCCGGCAGCGCGCTGCATTTTTTCGCCGTGCTGTTCTACGTGATACCGGCAAGCCACTGATAGCACATCTCGACTTTCCTGACCGAGGGCGAATGTGCGCCGGTCGAGGTCGATAAGCCCGACGACGCCATACGCATGCCCGGTGAGCGGGTGCTTCCTGCGCTCGGTGATTAAGCTACACAGCTGGGAAGCCGACCATTTTATTACCCGCTTCATCCCACAGCGCGAGCCTGAAACAGGCAGGAATGTCCCTGAACGTTCGTTTCGGCACCGCCCGCAGTTTCGAAATGGCTTCAAGGCATTCGCGCAAGCGGTAAGATGGAATACGGTCGTTCAGATGATGGACGTGGTGGAGATTGATGTTGCTGATGATCCAGCTTGGAAACCGGGAAAATTCAAAGTAGGAGCTGCCGCGCAAGGCTGTTTTGAGAAAGTTCCAGTCGTTATCCGCGGCCCAGTATGTGTCCTTATACTGATGATGGATGAAAAATAGCGCGATCCCTATGGCACTTGCGAGCACACAGACGGGGAAGTAAACAAATAACAGGGTTTCCCAGCCGAAAAAATACAGGATAGACGCTACGACCAATCCGATTCCAAGATTGGTGAGCATGATATTTGTCCAGGATTTCACCGAGTGGAACCGATTATCCAGCGGCAGCCTGTGTTTCAGGCCGAATACGGCAACAGGCCCCGCGATCAGCAATACCACCGGGTTGCGATATATCCGATACCAGAGTTTTCTGTGAACCGGTAACGCCTGGTATTCATTGAGAGTGAGAGTGTCGAGATCGCCAATGCCCCGCTTGTCCAGGTTGCCGCAGGATACATGATGGAATCGGTGATTCCTTCGCCAGTAATAATACGGGGTTAATGTCAGGACCCCGAGCAAACTGCCTATCCGGTTGTTCGCCTTCACCGATGAGAAATATGATGAATGCCCGCAGTCATGCTGAATAGTGAAGGTGCGTGTCAGCAAGGCCGCCGTGGGCAGAAGCAACAAAAATGTCAGCCAGTAACTGATTCCCAGGCTGTAGACCATCAAGGCAAAGAGCATGAAGAAAGTGCCGAGGGTAAACACTATCTCCAGCAGAGCTCTGCCATTATTTGCCCTGCAAAACCCGCTGACGCGGTCTATGAGATCCCGCTCGGCATTAGCCGGCATTTCTCGTTCCTTGTTGATGTCAATTGCTCCTTCCAATAGATGCCCGAGCTACAGCCTTGCAGAGCATCTGGCCAGATGGCGGGAGAGGCAATACGTAGTTACCGATTCAGCGACGAGGGATGCGGCGGCCGGCGGCCCGCGTTTTATCGAATGGCCGGCAGGATGCGTTCGCCGATCAGCCTGATCGATGCGGCGGGATCATCCTGCAGACCGAGGACAATCTCGGTAAACCCGGCAGCCTCGAATGCCCGGAGTCGCTCGATATGCCTGTCGATGTCGCTCGGATCACCGGACAGGGTCAGGCCTTCGACCAGGGCATCGGCGATATGCTCCGGTACGCCGTCGATGTCACCCGTTCGTTCGCGGAAGGCCTTCAGGAACGGCCACGGGTTCGCGGCTACCCATTCCACATCTTCGGGAGTCAGGTAAGGCGTGATCCAGTCGCGGGCCAGCCAGCCGCGAATAATCAGCTCGCGGCGCGCTTCCCATAGCGATGCTTCACGGTCTTCCTTCACATGCCAGGCGACGAAGTTGCTGAGGGAGAAATTACCCTTATTGCCCTGTGCCGCCCGGACCTCGTTGAGCACGGTCAGGGCCTGGCCGAACATGGGTGGCTGTATGTCACTGAGCATGACGGCGTCGGTAATACCGGCGGCCATGCGCATCATCTTCGGCCCGTGTGCGCCGGCATAGAGCATCGGCGGCGGCTGTGTCGTCCACGTGGTTGTAAATGCCCGGGCGTTGTAGATCTCACCAGCGTACTCCACCACTTCGTCGCCGAATGATGTCTTGATGATTTCCAATGCCTCTCGCGTGCGGGTAATTTCTCCCGATTTTGTTTTGAGAACACCGGGCCATTCACCGCCGGAAGTGACGACCACACAGGCTCGCCCATCGGCATACTCGTTAAGAGTCAGAACCGCGTTCGCGATTTTCAACGGATGCATTTCATGGGGGCAGACCACGGCGACGCCGACCTTGATGCTCTTCGATGCCAGCGCCAGTGGTACCGCAGTCATGAAGGCTTCCGGCGCCCGAGCGTAATTCTGTGCCCAGATGGCGCGAAAGCCGTATTGCTCGGCCAGTAATCCAAGCTCGCTGAATGCAGCGGGACCGATTTTGGATTCCAGTGCTATGTCCAGATACATGATCAGCTCTCGTCCAACAACTTGTTTCAATTAATGCCGGCGGCTGATCAAGGCATCACAGCGCCGGCATCTGCAGCGCTGGCCGGCGATAAGTATTTATGCTTACCGAAACAAATCAGCCGGCGCGTTGTTCTTGGTCGAAGCTCCTCTTTGTATCTTTCGGTGTCAGTATGGAAACTGCGATCCCGATGCCGAAGGCTCCAACGACCAGCAACATCTCCAGCCAGTATTTTGCCGGATGAATCCAGATCTCCTCGAACAGGTTCCATCTGCCCAATAGCTCGATGCTGTTCCACGTGATGATGGCGGTGGGAATCGCATAGCGAATTGCAGTCGTGACCTTCCAGAATTTGACCAGCCGATTCAACGATTGCCTTCTCTCGCGTGTCTGACGGGTAGTCACTTTCGATGGTCATCGAATGGCGCGATAATGGCTGTAACTTTTCCCGCCGGCCGCGTGCCTGATTGTTTGCGGGTATGTTATGATAGTTGACAATATATTGTCATATTGGTGACATGTTGTCAATAGCTCAGGAGTTTACGAATGCTGCCAGATCCAGGCCAGGACACCGCTTTCAGCCATTTGATGCAGGAATGCTTCAGAATTAATCGTCGATTGGTGACCGCCGCGGGCCAACTGACCACCGGCTCCGGCATTACGGGTGCGCAGTGGGGCGTGCTGGGGGCTTTCGGTGGTGCCGACGAGCCGCTCACCGTCGCCCAGGCCGCCCGCCGTCTTGGTCTGGCGCGCCAGGGTGTGCAGCGCGTAGCGGATTTGCTGGAAGACAAGGGGTTGATCGTCTACGAGCAAAACCCGAATCATCGGCGAGCCAAGCTGGCCAAGGTCACCGCCGAGGGGCGGACGTTACTGAAGCAACTCCAGATACGTCAGTCTCACTGGGTGCGGCATGCGGCAGGCGATCTGAATATCGAGCAGCTCGAGGCTGCGACCGAACTGGTTCGCCATATCGGGCAGCGGCTGCTGGATTAACCCGGCTGAGGGTGCCGGGTCGGACCGCCAACTCTCAAGGGCTTGCATCGGTTCGGCCCCGAGCGCCGAACGGTTCGGTGTATTGTCTTGTTTAAGAAGCAATAACAAGACGAGGTCAGCATGGATATTGAAATCATTTTTGAACCCGATATACCGCCGGATCAACTCGCGGAACTGGCGGTTACAGCGGAGAATTACGGTATTCGCGCGTTGTGGGCTTCAAATTTCTGGGCGCACTGGGATGGCTTCATAAGCCTCGTCCAGGCGGCGCAGGTGACCGAGAAGATCGAGCTCGGGGTGCTTGCCATCAGTCCCTTCGAGATGCACCCGGTGAAGATTGCCAATGCGATCATCAGTCTGAACGAGATCAGCCAGGGTCGTAGCATGGTGGCGATCGGTGGCGGCGGCGGGTTGCTCAGGGTCATGGGCAAGGAGTCGGATCCCGCGAAACTGCGCATCGTGCGCGCGGTGCGCGAGGCCATCGAAATTGTTCAGGGCGCAGCTTCAGGTGAGTTTAATCAGCCCTACAAAGGCGAACTCTATGAATTCGATCGTCCGCACCACTACAAGTGGGTGAAGCACCGTCCGGCGCGGGTTTTTGCTTGCGCTACCGAGCCGCAGATGTTGCGTATGGCCGGCAGGGTGGCAGACAGTCTCCAGATGAGTGATGTTGCGTTGCCGATGCTTGATGCTGCCATGGAAAACATTCAGGCGGGCCTGGCCCGCCGCGAGGCGCCGGCCACGGACTTTCGGATCGGTAATTTCTGGGCCTGGCATATCAAGGAAGACAGAGAAGCATCGTATTACGAGGCGCGCCGGGAACTGGTGTTTCGCGGCTCGCTCCTGCCGCCCTATTCCCTGAGCCATTTTCTGGAACCGGATGATGAGAAAATGGTTATCGACAACTGGCAAAGTTTCGCCAAGGCGTTCTGGACCCGTTCCGGCAAGATCGAGAACGTGCCCGGGAAAATTGTTACCCACCTCGTGAACGAGCTGAGTTCCGCCGGCGACTGGAGTGATATCGATCGTGAAATCGAACGCCTGAAGAAATTCGAAGCTGCCGGGCTTACGGATATTTCAATTCGCTTATTCGATGATCCGGTGGCGGGTCTGAAAATTATCGGTGAAAGAGTCGTCCCGGCATTCTCCTGAGCGAAATTGGGGTCCGACCTCTAGGGCCGCAGCCCCAAGGGCCCCAGCTCGAAGACGTACAGCGCGTGGCCGTTGGTTGGCTGGTAAATGTCCGGGCTGATGACGGCGGTGAGTGCGCGGAATACGCCGATGCCGGTCGGTACGGCGACGTATTGTTTGCCGCCAGCGCTGTAGGTGATCGGAAAGCCCTGCAACGGGGCACCGAGACGGGCCTGCCATAACAGTGTGCCGGAGTCGATGTCGAAGGCTTTGAAGTAGCGGTCCACGTCGCCCACGAATGCCAGACCGCCGCCCGTGGTCAGCACCGCGGTCATGAACATCGCGCGCTGTTCGTGACTCCATCGTTCTTGCATCGTGCGCACGTCGAAGGCTGTAAGTTTGCCCAGGTTCCCGTTGCTGCCAGGCATCTCGAAGGAACGGGAGTCGCCGCCGTAGCCGCCGGAGCCCACCGCCACTTCCACCTTTCGGCCGGTCATTTCCGCGCACAGCTGATGCAATGGAATGACTAATGTGCCGGCTCCCGGGTGGTAGGCGGTCGCCTGCCAGTTGTGTCCACCATAGATCCCCGGACAGGCGGAGATGATATCGCCGATCTGCGCGTCGATGATGTCCTGCCGGTAGGTTACGCGGCCGGTGTTTTTGTCCAGGGAGTCGAAGATGTTTTGGTAAATCGTTTCGGCGAATGCAATGAATTCGCCGGTCCGCCGGTCGAGCTTCCACAAGATGCCGTCCTTGCCCACGGTGAGCAGTCGCTGCTCACCGTCGATATCGATCAGTACGCGCTCGAAGCCGACCTCCATGTCGATGGTTTCGCCGGCCACATGCTGGAAATACCACACGATCTTGCCGGTCCTGGGGTCCAGGGCCAGCGTCGAGTTGGTGTACAGGGCCGCATCGAGCGGTGACATGCCCCGGCTGGCCGCTACCCAGGGTTTTGCCTGGGAGGTGCCTATATAAAACAGCTCCAGTTCCGGGTCGTAGCTGCCGGGGATCCAGGTATCACTGCCGGCCCGCAGTTCCGGCGCCAGGCCGCCCCAGGAGTCGTCGTTGGGATCGCCCGGCAAGGCAATACTGGATGTACGCCACAGTTCCTTCCCGGTGTCCGGATCATGACCGGTGATGAAACAGCCGCCCTCTTTGTATCGCTCGCAGCCATTGATACCACTCAGGACCACACCGGCGCCAACGATCGGCCCGCTGGTATGGGTGTAGCCTTCCCGATAGTCCGCTTTTACGGTTCGCCAGAGTTGTTTTCCCGTGCGGGCATCCACCGCCACGAGCGCCGCGTCGTAGGTCGCCATGAACAGTTTGTTCCCGTACAGGGCGATCGTGCGGGTCGGTCCCCCCAGGGTTTTGGACTCGGGCGGATGAGAATAGGCGTATTCCCAGATCAACTCGCCGTTGCGCGCATCCAGGGCCTGAATTACGTTGCCCGGGTGGGTCAAATACATCACGCCGTCGTGGACCAGAGGCGTTACCTGGTTGCTGCCTTCGTGCATCGCCACCACCCAGGCAAGCTTCAGTTCAGCCACGTTCTCCCGATTGATCTGATCGAGAGGGCTGTACCCGTGGCCGTCCAGGGTTCGTCGCCAGCTCAGCCAGTCCGCCGCGGGGGGCTGTTGCAGCATATGTTCCGTGACCGGCCGGAAGTCCGGGACGACCTTGTTGACGAAGCCGGAGCGACTCTTTGCTGCAGCCGCAATGGATCCGGCCTCCGACCAGGATTGCCAGGCCGCCGCCGCGTCGCCGGCAGCCTCGCCGGAGCGGATCAGCAGGCCCGAGTTCGCACGCAGTTCGTCGGTTCCGGCCTCGAGCCCGTTGACGTTGAGAATGTGGGCGATGATTGCCAGGTGGTTCGCTTCGCTCAACGCACCGCTGGTGCCCGGCGGCATGTTGGTGCGGTTATACCGGAAAAGATCCGTGGTGGTTCGCGTTCCCCATTGGGCCATGAACGTCGGACCAGCGAGTTCCGAGCCATGGGCCGAACCCCGCAGGGTCATGAGGTGACAACCGGAACAGTGTCGGTCGTAGGCTTGCTTGCCTTGCACGGCTTGCGTCTCGGTGTACGCGCCAACCGCGAAGGACGGCTGAACAGAGATCAGCAGCCCGAGTCCTGTCAGGCAGGTTCCGAGAACGAGAGGCTGCCGGCGCATGAACCTAAACCTCCGCCGCACCAGGTCCTGGCTTTTGCGCCGGGCCCTGCTCGATCCTGATCTCGATGCGATCGTCGATGACGCGCAGCGGATAGGTTCGGATGGACAGGACCGCCGGCTTGCCCATCGCGGTCCCGTCACGGATATCGAAGGCGGCGCCGTGCAGGGGACAGATCAGGCGATAAGCGCGCAGCTTGCCGCCCTCCAGTTTTGCCAGGGCATGGGAGCATTGATTTTCCACGGCGAAAAATTCTTCCCTGGTGTGGCAAATCAGGATATCCCGGCCAGACACCCGGAAAGCTGTGGTGGTACCAGGCGGCACGGCGGCCACATCTGCCACATATATAAAAGAGTCGGGACTCATCGGGTATGTACGGCTTGGTGGTCAGAGGGCGGAATGGTAGCATTGGCCGGATAGAAAAAAACAGTCCTGACTGTTTTCTGCTGCCGGCCAATACTGTTGAACGAAGGGGAAAGACTTGTGGCTGCGATTTCGTTTCTGGCCCGGATGACGGTCAAGCCGGGCCGTGAGGATGAGTTCCTGCAGCTGGTCCGGACGTTGGAGGAGAAGGTCAATGCCAACGAGCCGGACACGCTGTATTACCGCTTTTTTCGCCTGCGTGAAGACCGGCAATATGCGGTGATGGAGTCCTTCGCCGATGAGGCGGCGGAGGAGACGCATATGAATTCTGATTATCTGGCGACCACTGCTCCACCGCTTCTGGATTGCCTCGAAGGCGATCCGCCGTACGTTCGCGAGTATCTGGATCCCATCGATTAAGTGCCCCCCGGAGAAAACCTGCCCGTGACTCTGCCTGCGTTCGAGCATCCCATCCGTGCCACGACCCTGGGGGATCTGTTGCTGCAGGCGGCGCATGCATACCCCGACGCCGATGCCATCGTTTTTCCCGATGGACGCCAGAGCTACGCACAGCTGGCGGAACGTGCATATCAACGTGCGCGCGGTCTCCAGGCATTGGGCGTCAGGCCGGGCGAGCATGTCGGCCTGCTGCTGCCCACCTGTTTCGCGTTTCCGGAATTCCTGTTCGGTGTTGCCTTGTGCGGCGCCGTGGCCGTGCCGGTCAACGCCCGTTATCGCGCAGGTGAATTGAAATACCTGATTCACCATGCCGACCTGGTCACGCTGGTCACCACGGAAGAAATTGCCGAGCATGTCAATTTTGTCGAGCGACTCAACGAGGCGTTGCCCGAGCTTGCCGATGCCGGTGATGCGCTGCATCTGCAATTGAAAACTGCACCCTGTCTGCGCAATGTCGTGTTGCTCGGCGCGTCCCGGCCCCCGGGCTTCGTTACGGAATCCGGTTTCGACGAGCAGGCGGACGGCGTTCCGGTTGCGAACGTACAGATGAGCCGCATGCGTACCCGCGTCAGGGATACGGCATTGATGCTGTACACCTCTGGCACCACGGCCAACCCGAAGGGTTGTCGATTGAGCCATGAGGCCATCGTACGCAACAGTATTGCATTGGGCCGATACCGTTATGAGTTGCGCCGCGAAGATCGGTTCTGGTCACCGCTGCCCATGTTTCATATCGCTGCCATATTGCCCATGCTGGCGATCTTCGATGTGGGTGGCGCCTATCTCACCATGAGTTATTTTGCTGCCGGCACCGCCCTGAAAATGCTCGAGGCAGAGCGGGCGACTGCCACCTATCCGTGCTTCGTTACCATCATGTCGGACCTGATACGGCACCCGGATTTTCCGACCACCGACCTGCACCGCATCAGGCTGATGAACAGTAATTTTGCGGTCCAGCCGCCGGGCATCCAGGAAGCCATGCTGGAGGCGATGCCGGATACCATTTACGTCGGCACCTATGGCATGACGGAAACCGGGGGAACCGTCTGCACCAGCGAGCTCACCGATTCCCTGGAGACGCGTTGTACGCGATTGGGCAAGCCGCTGCCGGGTCTGGAGGTGAAGATTGTCTCGCTCGAGACCGGCGAGGAATTGCCCGTGGGCGAACGGGGCGAGATCCTGGTTCGCGGGTATTGCCTGTTCGACGGTTATTACAAGGATCCGGAGAACACCGCGGCGGCGATGGAGCCCGATGGTTTTTTTCACACCGGAGATGTGGGTTCCTTCGATGACGCGGGCCAGATCATGTTCCACGGGCGGAGCAAGGACATGCTCAAGGTGGGCGGCGAAAACGTGGCGGCGGCGGAGATCGAAGCTTTCCTGGCGCGGCATCCGGCCGTGAAGCTGGCCCAGATCGTCGGCGTTCCGGACCTGCGGCTGCAGGAAGTGCCGGCGGCATTCGTGGAACTGGAAGACGGCGAGGAGGCATCCGAACAGGAATTGATTGATTTCTGCCGGGGTGACATCGCGTCCTTCAAGGTGCCCCGATATGTGCGATTCGTCACCGAATGGCCCATGTCCACGAGCAAGATTCAGAAGTTCCGCCTGCGGGACCAGTTCCTGCAGGAGCTGGATCTGACAGACACGTAAACCCATCAGTATCAGGAGGCTGTGATCGTGCAGACGGCATTCATCGCGACACTTATCGTCCAGCAGGACCAGTTGGCGGAATTCGAAGCACTGCAGAAAAAGCTGTCGGTCATCACCCATGATGACGAGCCCGGAACGCTGGTCTATGATTTCCTCCGGCACCGCGAGCACCCCGATACCTATGTCGTCTACGCGCGATTCCGCGATGACGAAGCGTTCCAGGTGCACCAGGATTCGCCGTCCCACGACGAACTCGTGCCGCCGATCCTGGCGG
>SMWD01000035.1 GCA_004357495.1 Gammaproteobacteria bacterium | reverse complement strand
GGTCGCAATCAAAATTCGCCGCGGCGAAACCGATGAGGCCCGCCAGATAATCGCCGCCATCCTGCAAGTCGAGGCAGACAACTCAGAAGCCCTGCTGATAGGCGCAGCATTCGCGTTCACCGATCGCGACTACAGCGCCGCGGTCTCCGGCCTGCGCACCGTGCTGCGCTCGGAGCCGAATTCGCAGCGCGCATTACTGCTGCTGGGCCGTTCCCACACCGGCGCCGGCGATGCACAGTTGGCACAGGATGCCTATCGGCGCCTGATCGAGTTGAATCCGAACCATGCGAGCGCCTCCAGCGAACTGGCCGACCTGCTCGCCCGACGCGGCAATATCGAGGACGCGGAGGAGGTTCTGCGGGCCAAGCTCGAGGTCACTCCCGACGATCGCCGTGCCGCATCGAACCTCGTCGAGGCACTGCTGCTGCTGGGCGAAACCGATGCCGCAGAGACCGAGGCGCGCAACCTGATGGCGCTGGACGACCCGACCGGTCTGGCAGAATTTCAGCTCGGCCGTGTGCTGCAGGCCAAAGAATCCAACCAGGAAGCGATTGCCGCATACAAGCTGGCACTGGCCAAGAACCCCCAGGCCGCTCAAGCGTTGCAGAGCCTCGTCGCGGCGTTGGTCGAAGACCACAAGGCCGACGAGGCCATTGACTATCTCGAAAAGCACATGGCTGATTATCCGCAGCAGCTTGCACCGAAGTTGCTGCTGGGCGCGATACTCGCACGCGATGGCAAGCGTGCCGCCGCAGAGGAGCAATTCGAAGCCGTTATCGCACTGCAGCCGAACGCCAACCGGGCCTACGCGTCGCTTGCGTCCCTCTACCCGGATGACGCCACGGCGCGCATCGAGATTTACAAGCGCGGTGTCTCGGCCAACCCGACCGACGAAACGCTCGGGTTGCTGCTGGCATCCGAATATGAGCGTGAGCTGGAAATAGACAAGGCCATCGAAATATACGAGGTCCTGATAAAAGTCAACGAATCAAACGACCTGGCAGTGAACAACCTCGCGGCCTTGTTGCTCGATTACCGTGACGATGCAGCAAGCTTCGACAAGGCACTGGAACTCGCGAAGCGATTCGAAGACAGCAAGGCGCCGGCGATGCTCGATACTCTCGGCTGGGCCTATTACCGCACCGGCGATTATACGAATGCAATCCGCTACCTCGAAGTCGCAACGGCCGGGGCGAACAATGTCCCCTTATTGCATTATCACCTCGCCATGGCTTACTTGAAGAGCAACAATACAGCTCTTGCACGGAAGGAACTCGAGCGAACGTTCGAGCTCGCGGAGTCCGACTTCCCGGGCATCGAAGAAGCGCGCGCGACACTCGAGGAGATCGGGCGAACTGCGCAGCTTGACTGACCGCCCTTTTCATGCGGATGCCTGCGACCCGGCATTCGGCATGACATCGAATGCAATACTAATGCGCGACTCATCGGCATCGAATGGACGCGTGCTGTGATAGAACCACGACGGGAAAATCACCAGCCGTCCTTCGCGTGGCGTAACCGGGAATATAACCGGCTCCGTCCGTGTCTGTATCCGCTCGGGGTAGCGCCCGAATTCGAGTCGGCCTGCGCCGTCGGTGGCCGATTTCATGGCTTCGGGCAGCCGCACGTAATACACGCCACTGAGCCACGCCAATGGATGCTGGTGCGGCGACTGAAAACCACCGCGGTCGAGCACGGTGCCCCAAGTCCGCAGCGACCAGGTATCAGACGCATACGCCATGACTTCGTGGCCGCCGAAACCCTCGGCCAGCAAACCGGAGATTACCTGCCGGACCGAATCGCGTAATACGCCGTCGAGTGCCGCGAAGACCCGGTCCTCCGCCGGATCCAGCTCGCCAGTCTGCGCGCCGCCGGTCGTGGCCTTGCGCCCCGGATTGCGCAACAACGATGAGTGGCCGCGGACGAAACGGCCGAGCGTCTCGTTGAATTGTGCCAGGTCAGCGTAACCGTCGGGAACCTCGATATCGATCGTGTGTACGAGTGCCTGATAATCCAGTATTCGCGCCGCATCGTCGTCGCGACCGGCATCGCGCAGCGCACATGCATAGATCGCCAGAACCATGCGCTCGCCGGGGTGGGCCGCCAGGAAATGCTCACAAATCTCGACTGCGCGACCGATCTCACCTATTCCGGCCAGAACATTCGCAAGGTCGGCCGCCGCGCGGGCATTGTCCGGACCGAGCCGCGCCGCGCGTGTCAATGCGTCCAGCGCCGCATCGGTCCGGCCGAGCACGCGCTGCGCATAACCCAGATTCAACCACGCAAGATCGTCGTTTGGATTCGCTGCCAGAGCCATATCGAACACTTCGATGGCTGCTGCGTAGCGTTCGAGGCCGGATAACACCGCGCCCTTGTTCGCCAGCAACAGCGGATGACCAGGCGCCATCAGCAATGCCGCATCACAGACCGTGAGCGCAGCCTCTGCCCGACCGGCATCCATCAGCGCATTGGCAAGATTCGAACGAACCTCGAGATCACCCGGCGCAAGCTCAAGGTATCGCTGGTGCAAGCGAATGGAATCGGTAAGATGGCCGCAACGCTGCCGCAACGCGCCAAGATTGGCGAGCGCCCGGAGCGAGTCAGGCTCGATGTCGAGGATATCACGCAGCGCGGCCTCGGCGGCATGGAGATTGCCGGCAGCCATGTGGCTGAGCGCAAGTTCATTCAGCGCCGCGGTGTCATCAGGAGCAATTTCGACCGCCTGTTGCAAACAGGTGATGGATGCGACAAGCTCGCCGCGCTGGCGCGACAAGCTGCCACGCAGGCGCAGGGCCTGAACATGGCCGGGCGTTGCCGCGATGACTTTGGCGTATAAGGCATCGGCCGCGTCGAGACGCCCGTGCTCATGCAATGACATGGCCTCGCGCAGGTCTGCTTCGGCGTTCGATCCACTTGCGTCAGTCTGACTGGCCATGGGTTTGAGCTTCGGTTCGCCGCCGACCGGCGCGGGTCAGCCTCAGCGATGGCTTACTTGCGCCACTTGCCCCGGTCGGCATCCATCTGTACGTGGCCGGCGCGGCGGTCGAGCATAAACTTGCCTTGCTCCGCACCGAACGCCCGCTCGGCCAGAACGTTTAGCGGGTCACTCCGATTCGTGTAGTCCCGATACGTAAAGTCATACTGCTGCTGAGCATCGCGCTGCTCCGCCGGCAATTCCTCGGCTTCATCGACCCACTTCAGCCAGCGATCAACGAAGTTCTCAAGATAAACCTCGCACTGATCGATGTGTTCGTCAGTCAGCGCGGTGATATAGCTCGAGCAGACCGGCGACTGCATGCCGCGAATCGCAGGCCCGTGACTGGCCGTCCAGACAAAATCGGTATTGGCGCGGAACTCCAGGTAGTCTTTGTTCGCCTCGCCTTCGTAGTACTTGTTGACGTAGTCCTCGCTGACCTTCACGTCGACACGCGACACGTAATCCGCATAGAATAGCAGGTTCGGCACGGTGCCGAAAATGATCATCAGGTTCGGGACCCGGGTTCTCTGACCGAGTGTGACATTGATGTTCATGTCGATGATGCTGGCCTTGCGATTGCCGATCCATGAGCGAACGAACCAGTCCATATCATTGCCGGTGTAGCCGAAGAAGGCACCTTCCATCTGGCCATCCGGTGACGTGAAGTACTCCGAGCCGTCCGAAATCGGATGCAACTCGGCATCGAAGCGCTTGATGATCTTCTCGGCGATCTTGCTGTGGATATTCCAGCACCGCTCCCACTGTTTCGACACATCGACATTGGGGTTGTCGGCCAGAAACTCGTGAATGGTCTTTACGTCACTTTGTTGCGTCATTTTCGTTGTTTTTCCTGGTTACCCGTTCGATTATTCGGGCCGCAGATGTTATCAGGCCGCCACCGGACCGGCGTTGATAATCGGTTGCCAACCACGGAGTGAAAGCGCGGTCTGACCGCTGCTGTCCCACAAACTCTGAGTAGTAGCCCTTAAATTGCAATAGTGGCAAGGGGTGCGTACAGACCGTAGCCGAGCCGACATGAATCGGTACCTCTGTCTGAGACCCGCCGTGAATACGTCCACCCCAAGGGCACTTCCTGCGGGGCGCCTGTAGGCTTGGGGCCCGCGTCCATGCGGGCCACAGTCTCAGACAGAGGTACCGATTCATGTCGTCTGGACAGTTTGTGGGACACCAGTGGGTCTGACCCTGTTATTCAACTTCACTCGCGCTTCCAGACCTGCTTCGCGCTATACCCCTGCTTCCACAGCCAGGTCTCCGTATACAGAATCCGATCCGGGACGATGCGGACGACCTGGCGTTCGAACGGTACGCTCGCATCCATGCCGAGATCGGACATCCACTCGTGCCAGCGAAACACCTGCATGCCATTGTCCCAGCCGGGCTCATGCGGCTCGATGATCTCGGCCCGGCCGAAGACCTGCGCACCCTTGGCCGAATGCCAGCCGTGGTACGGATGATGGACGGCGTACGAAATCCTCGGGTCCTTCTGCATGGCCTTCAGTTTTGGCGTGCCCGGGTCCGGCAGGATGAAGATATCCAGCCCTTGAGCGTAATACTCGATCGGGCTCGCGATCGGGCCGTGCTTGCCGAACGTCGACAGCACACACATATTCAGCGTGCTGATCAGCTGTGCAATGCGATCTTCGAGCTGCTCTCTGGGCAGCTCTTTGTCTGGCCACGGCGGCTCGACCCAGGGGAATGCATGGCTCATGTTTTTTCTCCTTGGTAAGACGGAACGACATTATGTCAATTGAACGTAATGCGAAACAGGTGCACCGGAATGCGGCCGGAATCCCTCGTTTTGTGGCCGCCATCACAGTGATACCGGAGCTGGCTTGCTAGGCTGCCAATACCAATAAATAAGCCCTGGATACGTCACAGTATTCTGCCAATATCTTTTTTAAATCAAGCGAATACAAAAAGATTCGGCCAGACCGAAGTAACCTGACGGGGGCATGAACGCAGCCGCGCAGCAGCGGAACCGGCTGACGACATACGGATGCCCATGAATACGAGTCGAACATCGACCTCCTGCGCAACGACCCTGCTTTGGGCCGTATTGATCGCGAGCACATCGCTCGCCGCCGGACCGGCGAGCGATGTGCTCGCCCGCCAAGCGGATGCGGTCGAAATGGCGCGCGCCGGAAAGCTGAACTCCGCACTCGATATACTCGCCGGCCTGCGCAGTGAAACGCCCGATAATTTACCGTTGCTGCACGACGAGACCGTAATCCTGGCCTGGGCCGGGCGCCACGATGACGTCGCGCGGAATGCGGCACAGCTGGATCCGCAAGCCACGCCGATCTATGTCCTGAAGGCCATCGCGAAATCAGCACGCGACTCACAGCGCTTCGACCAGGCGGTCGAGTGGTATACCGCCGCGCTCGGCGCGCAACCGCACAGCATGGATATTCGTATCGGGCTGGCGATGGCCCAGGCCGACGCAGGCGATACCGCGGCCGGGCGCGACACTCTGAACGGGCTGCCAGGCGACCTTCGTAACGGTGCGGACGCACTGATGACGTCGGCCTATTTGCACCAGAAAGAGCGCGCATTCATCCCGGCCATCAGCAACTATGATGCCGTGCTGGCACTGGAGCCGAATCGAACGGATGCGCTGCGCGGCAAGGTGCTGGCCTTGCGGCGTACGCTGTTGCCCCGCCAGGCGCTGGCCCTGGAGACCCGCCATCCCGGCTTGCTGACTGCCGAGGAGATCGCCCGGATCGAGGCCGACATCTACGCGCTCGCGTTGCGTCACGCAATCCAGTCGCCGGACCAGAAATACTCGTTCATGCACGTCAACCGGGCGCTGAACGCAATCGATGAGCGCATCAGCACGGAGGAACCGGCCAGCCAATTGGCACGCCGGCTGCGCTACGACCGCATCGTCGGACTGGTCGAGGCCATGCGCTGGGAGCAGGCCATTCGCTACTACGAAGAACTGCTGGACAGCGGTGATCCGGGCTCGGCTTTCGTACATCACGCGGCCGGGCGGGCATACCTGACACGACATCGACCCGAAGAGGCCGAAACCGCTTTGCGCCGAGGCGAGGCCATGGATCCGGCAGACCGCATGATCCAGCTCGATCTGTTCTACGCTCTCGTCGAACTCGAGCGCCTCGAAGAAGCGCTGGCCATACCCGACCGCATGGCTGCCCGCCTGAACGAGATCGAACGCGTTGGCAACGCACGCGTGTCGCAGCCAAACCGTGTGCGCATGCAAAGCGAAATCATGGCCGGCATCGGCCGCGCCTACGCCGATCGACTCCACGAAGCCCAGGAGCGGCTCGAGGCCCTCGTCGCGGCCGCGCCGAACAACCTCGACGCACGCTACGAACTCGGTAACGTCTACCGGTGGCGGGGCTGGATCGACCGGGCGGAGGCCGAATACAAACAGGTACTGACGCTCGACCCGAACCGGGTCGGTGCGTACACGGGCCGCGCACATAACGCGCTGGATCGTCGTGAATACCGGGCCGCCGAGGAGACACTGCGGACGGCACAGCGAAAGTATGTGACCGCAGCAGCGGTGTGGGATCTCGATCGCCGCTGGATCATCCACAACTACAACCAGTTGATCGTCGAGGCTCGCTGGGGCGAGAGCACCGGCACGACATTCGGTAGCGACCAGTACACCCTCGACGCATTGTGGTTTACACGACCGCTCCGGTACAACTACCGCCTCTACGTCCGGACCTTCGACTCCCGGGCCGAATTCGACGATGGCAACCACAGCCGCCGGCGCGCCGCGCTCGGCACAGAATGGCGGCATGGGCCGTGGCGTGCAACAGGCGAGATCAATTTCGACCGCGCAGGAATCGATAACCCGGGCTTCGCCGGCCGCGTCGATTACCGGCTGACGGATCAGTGGACGATCGGTGGCGACGTCGAACTCGACAGCTACGCAACCCAGCTTCGCGCCGACCGAGCGGGCATCAAAAGCAATCGCATCAGCATCGATGGCGCATTCCATCGCGACGAACGCTACAACGCGTCGGCCCGTGTCTGGCTTCAGGACTACGATGACGGAAACAGCGTCCTCGGCGTACTCGTGACCGCGCGCACGCAACTCTACGACCGCTTCAGGTACCGGCTGGACGGCTACGCGACCGGTCGCGCCGTCACCAGTTCCAGGCGGGATGCCGTCTATTTCAACCCGGAGCAGGCTGTCGAGGGCCTGATCGGTGCAGACAACATCTGGCGGCAATACCGCCGTTACGATACGGTTCTGACGCATCGGCTCGGCGGTAACCTCGGGGTCTTCAATCAGAAAAACTTCGGTTCGGACGCCATCTGGACGATCGAGTACGAACTGAGCTGGGACGTCAACGACCAACTCGCATTGCGAGCGGGGGTCGAACGCTCGCGGCGGGTCTATGACGGCGGACCGGAAGACGCGACGTTCTGGCATGCCGGGATCAACGGGAGATTCTGATGCGCACTCTCCCGACCGGAACAATGCTCGCCGTCGCTGGGCTCGTCATCGGCCTGCTCGGCACACCAACCCTTGCCGGCGACACCGCAGCGGCTGAGACACTGCACTCGCTGTGCTACCACGACGTGCGCGATCACGTCGCGAGGAATTTCGACCCGGATGAGTATGCGGTATCGACCGAAAACCTGGCGAGTCACTTCAGCTGGCTGCAAACCCAGGCTTATACCGTGGTTGGCACCGACGAAGTGATCGCCGCCCGCAACGGCGGTAAGCCACTGCCGCCCAACGCAGTCATGCTGACCTTTGATGACGGTTTCCGCAGTGTTTACACACATGTGTTCCCGCTCCTGAAGCTGTTCGGCTACAAGGCCGTCATCAGCATCGTGACGAGCTGGATCGAAAGCGATACGGAAATTGTCTACAACGAGCGCATCCTGACGCGCGATGATTTCCTGACCTGGGCACAACTGCGTGAGATGCAGGCGTCAGGCCTGGTCGAAATTGCATCGCACACCCACGCCATGCACCAGGGTGTACCCGGCAACCCGCAGGGAAACACGCAGCCCGCCGCCATTACGCGCATATACCTGAACGGCCACTATGAAGACGAACAGACCTATCTCGACCGTATCGAAGTGGATCTCGTCGCCAGTATCGACGCGATCCGGCGCAATACGGGCAGTACACCGCGCGTCATCACGTGGCCCTTCGGCGCATGGAACGAGCCGATCCGACAGCTCGCCGAAAACCACGGCATGGTCCTGTCGCTGACACTGGGCGAACAGAAGGCGCTCGGGCGCCACGGCACGATCGGACGCGACATGCTCGTATCGAACCCCGACATCTCGCAGTTTGCACCGATGTTCGGCCTGCGCCTCGACCGGCCGGTGCGTGCCGCGCAGGTCGATCTCGACTACATCTACGATCCGGACCCGGTGCGACAAGAGGCCAACCTTGGCCTGCTGCTCGACCGTATGCAGGCCCTCGAGATCAGCCATGTGTACCTGCAGGCATTCGCCGACCCTGACGGGGACGGCTCGGCCGATGCGCTGTATTTCCCCAACCGGCATCTGCCGATGCGCGCCGACCTGTTCAACCGTGTCGCCTGGCAACTCGCGACCCGCAGTCACGTCAGGGTATTCGCGTGGATGCCGGTGCTCGGCTACACATGGCCCGACATCGACCCGGCCTGGCAGGTGCTCGAGGCACAAAACCAGACCATCCGTCCGGATCAAAACGGTGAGCCACGGCTGTCACCCTACCGGCCGGAGGCGCGCGCCCTGATTCTCGATATCTACGAGGACCTGGCCGTACATGCGAACTTCGCCGGCCTGCACTTCCACGATGACGGGCGCATGAACCAGTTCGAGGATGCGAATCCGGATGCGAACGCAGCCTACCGAGAGGCGTTTGGTGCGGACTTCGACATGACGACCGCTGCCAGCGACCCGGAGCTCGCGCACCGCTGGGCCAGCTTCAAGGCACGGACCCTGATCGAACTGACCCGTGAGATCACGGAGGTCACCCGGCGGTGGCGGCCGGACCTGAAGACCTCGCGGAACCTGTTCGCGAGTGCGCTGCTCGACGACGACGCGATACTTTACCTCGCACAGAATTTCAATGATTTTCTGGCCAGCTACGATCTCGTGACGGTCATGGCCATGCCGGGCCTCGAAGAGGCGAACGACGCAGATGCGTTCTACCGCGATCTGATCGAGGTCGTTTACTCCCACGCGGACGGACCGAAGCGCACTGTCTTTCAGCTGCAGGCTTACGACTGGCACAGGCAGGAGCCGATATCCGCCGGCGAACTGCGCGATACGATGCGCTTCCTGCAGTCACAGGGAATCCGCAACCTCGCTTACTACCCGGATGATTTCATTCGGGGCAAACCCGAGCTCGAGACGCTGAAGCAGGGCATTTCGCTGGCCGAGTTTCCATGGAGACCAGGCTCATGAGCTGGCTGTCGGATCTCTTTCTGAAGCTGCTGGACTTCAGCTTCTACTATCCGCTGGTGATGTCGATGGTGTGGGTCACGGGCGCAATTTATTATTTCTTCTATCGCGAGGCGCGCGACCATGCGCGCCCGGATGAGCCGCCGATACTCGACAACACTCCGCCGGTCACGTTTCTGATCCCGTGTCACAACGAGGCGGAAAACATTGCGGAGACCATTCAGTCCCTGCTCGATCAGGATTATCCGGAATTCGAAGTGATCGCGATCAACGACGCGAGTACCGACGAGACGGGCAATTTGCTGAATACGCTGGCGGCACACCACAGCAAAATTCGCGTCGTCCATCTCGAAACGAACCAGGGCAAGGCCATGGGCGTGCGCGCCGGGGCGCTTGCCGCCCGGCATGAGATCCTGATCTGCCTGGACGGTGATGCCCTGCTCGACCGGCATGCGGCACGCTGGCTCGCCCGACACTTTATCGACGGCTCGCGGGTCGGCGCCGTGACGGGCAATCCGCGCGTCCGCAATCGCGCAACCTTGCTGGGCAAAATTCAGGTCGGTGAGTTCTCGTCGATCGTCGGCATGCTTAAACGCGCACAACGAATCTACGGCCGGATCTTCACGGTGTCCGGGGTCGTCGCGGCGTTCCGGAAATCGGCGGTGCACCAGGTCGGCTACTGGGGCCTCGACGTGCTGACGGAGGACATCGACATCAGCTGGCGCCTGCAACTGAAGCAATGGGATATTCGTTACGAACCGAATGCGCTGTGCTGGATACTGATGCCGGAGCGACTCAAGGGATTATGGATGCAGCGCCTGCGGTGGTCGCAGGGCGGCCTCGAGGTACTCGTCAACCACTTCCGCGACCTGTTCAACTGGCGCGCCCGGCGCATGTGGATCGTTGCGATCGAGCTGATGATCAGCACGTTCTGGGCCTATACCATGGGTGTCGTCATCCTGCTGTGGGTACTCGGCCAGTTCCTCGATCTGCCGGCGCCGATCAGTTCGGCGAACATGCCGCCGGGCTGGAGTGGTGTGTTACTCGGCACCATGTGCCTGATGCAGTTTGCCGTCAGCCTGACGATCGACAGTCGCTACGAGACACGACTCGGCCGTACCTATTACTGGATGATCTGGTATCCGATGGTCTACTGGATGATTCAGGTCGCCACGTCGATCTGCGCATTACCGCGCGCGCTTGCCAGGCCGAAGGGCCGGCGCGGCATCTGGACCAGTCCGGACCGCGGCATCCGGCCGGGCATGGAGGCGTAGCATGATCGATCGCCTGACCGATACGACGATCACGGAACGCGACGTCCTGAACACGATGAAGCGGCGGGACACGGTGCTGACCGTCATCTTGTGGATGTTATACGCATACCTCTGGATGCCCGGCATCAGTCTGCTGGCATGGTATGTCGGCTTCGACTTCGCGTACACCACGGTCGAGAACGCCGGCGGCGTCGAGGAACTGCTAAGCCTGCTGGCCTCGTTCGGTATTTTGCTGGTCAGCATCATTTGCATCGTCATTGGCTGGTCGCTGAGCCAGTACTGGCGTTTCCACAACAAGAATCGCCGCACGGCAACCCCACCCCCGAATGCCGAGGCCGAGCAGGCACTGTGGAATATCAGCGCGGCTCAGTTCGACCAGGTGCGCAACGGTAAAAACATCATCCTCGGCATCGACGAGAACCTGGTCATGACGTCGGTGCGAAACGTGCCGCCACCAACCGAAACACCGCCCGAACACAGCCCGACCGGCAGGCATCGGCGCGCGGATCGTGCCACGATTCATCAGGCACGATCGGCGACGACAGCCTCCAGGTAGCAAGCTCGTTACTCGGCCGGCGCAGCAGGCTCCTCGGGCTCCTCGGGCTGCGTAGCAAAGACCGACGGATTCGCGCGCAACTTCACGATCACCTCGTCGGTGATATCGACCGATGGCTGGAACCAGAACATCGTAACATCCGCCAGCATGACGACTTTTGCGCCGCGCGCCAGCGCCACCTGTTCCGCAAACGGCTTGACCTTTTCACGGAACGCCATGACGAGATCTGTCTCGAACTGCTGGGCCTGTGCCTGCGCCTGTTGCTGCGCTTCCGCGTACTGGCGCTGTGCCTCGCCAGCAAGCTGCTGTAACCGTTGCGTCTGCTCCTCGGTGGGCGTGTCGCCGATTTTTTCCCGCTCCGCGGTGAGTTGCAACTCGAGCGATGCCGCTGCCTCTTGCAACTGGCTGTTCAGATTCGCCCGCCGGATCTCGGCCTGTCGTCGTATCTCAGCTTCCTGGCCCGACGCCGTGGCGACCGCGCCGAGATCGATGACGGCAACGCCGCCACCCATACCAGGCATCTGCTCGCAGCCGGTGACAAACACGGCCACGAGCATCAATCCACCGAACCATTTTCCGCGGTTCGTCATACTTTATTCGTTCGTGGTGTAAATTCAGATGGCGGCTACTGTACCCGCCGTTGCCGGGAAAAGGTATCTTTTCAAAGCTGGCCTTCGATCGGCAGGAGACGCAGGAATCCGGCATTGAAGCGCCGCCAGAAGCCGGTCTCAGGCTCGCGAGAGTGGATCTGCGGCCCATCCGCGGTCTGCCTCAGCCACTCGACATCGCCGTCCGCGTTCAGGCGCAGCCGGTACGCGCGTTGCGGAGCGCTCTCCAGCATAGTGGCTATCTGCTCGGCCAGCTCCGCCGAATCGACAAACACGCCGAGTTCGGTATTCAAATTGATCGAGCGCGGGTCCCAGTTGAAAGAACCAACG
>SMWD01000034.1 GCA_004357495.1 Gammaproteobacteria bacterium | reverse complement strand
GGCCTCGACCCACCGGATTCAGCCGCCGCAAGAACTTGAAAAACCCACGCACGCTGCGATCGACCCGCAACGCACGACGTTGAACGATGAAGGTTTCAGAGAAAGGGTCGCGCACCGCCGCAGACTGCTGGTGTGCGCTCAAAATATCTTTTTCCGGGAGCGCGCTGCGCTCTACATCGATGTAGACGTAATTGCAAAACTTGCGCAGCAGTCCGATCTGGTCGCTCTGGGCGACGACGAAACCGCGTTCGATGAACGGCGTTTCCAGCCACGAACGATCGAGCTGGGCCACGAACATGCCCAGCGTAATATGCGCCGTATCCACCTTGATGCGCTTTTGAAGCACCGTCAGAACTCCGTAATCGCTGTTACACCGGAATCTTGGACACCATGATAATGACAGCGAACCGGGTGAGTGGGGCCAGCATCACAGTTTGTACGCCCTGCCCGGAATAAATTCGCGAGAATGCACGACGGTACGGACTTCGACGGACCGAAACAGGCGGGCCAGCCAGCACCCGGGCCGCGCCGTCAAAGCGTGACGCCGGTCCCGCCGAGTCCGCAGTAGCTGCCCGGATGCTTGGCCAGATACTGCTGGTGATAGTCCTCGGCGTAATAAAACTCGCCGGCCGGCACAATCTCGGTCGTGATGGCATTGCGGTCAGCCTGCTGGAGCGCAACGCCAAATTGCTGCCCGGATCGCGCCGCTGCCGCCTGCTGCGCGTCACCGCGGGTGTAGATGCCGGAGCGGTATTGCGTGCCGATATCATTGCCCTGCCGCATACCCTGGGTCGGGTCATGCGACTCCCAGAATGCGTTTAGAAGCTCCTCATACGCAACCCGATCGCGATCGAATACCACGAGAACGGCCTCGGTATGGCCCGTTCCCCCGCTGCAAACCTCCTCGTAGGTCGGGTTGGGCGTACGCCCGCCAATGTATCCGACTGCCGTGCTGAACACGCCATCGAGTTCCCAGAACCGTCGCTCCGCGCCCCAGAAGCAACCCATGGCAAACACCGCCTGCTCGAGGCCCGCCGGGAATGGCGGCCGCAGCGGGTTACCGTTGACGAAATGGGCCGCCGAACTGGTCAGAGGCTCCGAACGGCCGGGCAACGCCGCATCCGGGCCCGGCAACATCGAACTCTTGCGCTGCAAAAACATCCAAGTATCCGTAGCCCGCGATTATTCGCGGGTGACCAGTGTAGCATCGCAGCCCGAATCGCTCTGCCCTACGACCGGCAAGACCGCGATTCGGATGCTAAAGTATCCTCGATTCAGGTATGTCAGACACGCTAACAAAAACAGGGAGTTTCGGCACCCACATCCACGCGCCGGCAGGGATGATCGTTGCCGCGTTTCTCGCGCTCGCCACGGCGGCAGCGAGTGACGACATCGCGCAGCAAGCACCGTCGGCGGCCGCCCGAACGACGAACAGCACGTCAGCCGAACCGCCCGCCGGCCCGCCAGACGCGACCCTGCCGGTGGCCGCGGCGGAACCGGCGCCAGCAGAGCCAGCCACGCTGCCCGCGCCTGATGCGGCCAGCGGCGACCCGCTGCAGGCACTTGGCAGCGCGCAGACGCGGTTCCTGCGTCTGCGCGATGAAGACAGGAAAGACGAAGCCGCCGCCGCCGCGCTGCAGGTTGCCCAACTGACGCAGGCGGTATACGGCCCCAGTGGTCTGGAGACCGTAACTCCCCTGGTCAACCTGGCGATCATGCAGGTGGAAAACGGAGAGCTGTCGGCGGCCGAGCAAAATTACCGCGCAGCCATCCGCATCATCGAACTGCACGAAGGCCGGCTGTCCTTGCGCCTGGTCAACCCGCTGATCGGACTGGGGCACACCTACAACCGGTCGGGACGGAACGAGCAGGCCGTTGACAGCTTCAAACACGCGATGCGCATCAATCACGTTAATCTCGGCTTTTATAACTTCGATCAATTCAGCATTCAGGACGGGCTGACTGAAAGCTACCTCGCATTAGAGGAATATGACGCAGCCAGCTTCTACCAGGAATCGCAGGTCGAGATTCACCAGCGCAAACTCGGCAGCAGCAATCCGGCGATCGTACCGGCGCTGTACAAGCTCGCCGAATGGTACAGCCGCATCGGGAAATACGAGGCATCGCAACTGGAGTATCGCAGTGCCGACCGCTTGCTGCGCGAGACGCACGGCGACGCCAGCGCAACCCGGGCAGAACCGATGCTCGGCATGGCTCGCCAGCATGAACGACAGGGTAATTCACCGGCAGCACTCAGAATACTGCACAAAGCACTGCGGCTGGTCAGTGCGGAGGAGGAACCGGATTCGTTGCAGCAGGCCGAGATACGGGTCGCACTCGGCGACATCTATTCGCGCGATGGCAAGTCGAGCGCGGCACATGCGGAGTACGTGGCCGCCTGGGCCGACTTGTCCGTAGACGATGCCTACCTCGATCAGCGCAACAACTATTTCGCGACTCCGGTGCGTGTCGCAGGCGGGCCGCTCAACCCGTACGCGCGCCATGCCCGCGGCAAACCAGCAGACCAGTTACTGGACGGCTATGTGCTGATCAGCTACGCCGTGAGTCCCAAAGGGCGGGCGACCGATGTCAAAATCGTGGAAAGCGACCCGGCCAACGTCATGGACAAATCGATGACGACGACGTACCGACGCTCGTACTTCCGTCCACGGCTGGAGGACGGCGTACCGGTGGTAACCGAGGGATTACTCGCGCGCCATGACTTCAAGTACGCGCCGAGGGATAAACCGGGTGCCGAGTCGGTCGACAAACCCTCGAGCGGCCGGAAGTCCGAGGGCAAACGCCTCGAACAGCCGGACTAGGCGTCATCGAACTGACCACGATCCGTTGCGAATCGCCTGCCAATGCTGACCCTGGTGTTTCATTCTTCCGGCACGGACCTGCTGGCCGAGCAACGAGCCGAACCGGACGTTGCCGGTTACGATGTGCTGATCCGGGTCGAAGCCTGCGGCGTGTGTCGCACCGACCTGCATGTGCGCGCGGGGGAACTTCCGGATATCAACTACCCGATCGTGCCGGGCCACCAGGTCGTTGGCCGGGTGGTTGCAGCCGGCACACACAGCGAAATAGCGATTGGCGAGCGGGTCGGCGTCACGTGGCTCGGGTGGACCTGCGGGCAGTGCGACTACTGTCGAAGCGGACGCGAAAACCTGTGCGATGCGGCTCGCTTCCATGGCTATCAACTCGACGGCGGCTACGCCGAATACATGCGCGCGGATGCGCGCTACTGCTTCCCGCTCGATCCTGCGCTGCCGGCGGCCACGACGGCACCACTGTTGTGCGCCGGTCTGATCGGCTTTCGCAGCCTGCGAATGGCGGGCGACGCCCGGCGCATCGGCATCTATGGGTTCGGTTCGGCTGCGCACATCGTCACGCAGGTGGCGACCCATGAACAACGCGAGATTTACGCGTTCACGCGACCGGACGACACCGAGGCGTGTGAATTTGCGCTGGCGACCGGCGCCACCTGGGCCGGTGGTTCGGATCAACCTGCGCCCTGTGCCCTGGACGCTGCACTGATCTTCGCGCCGGACGGTGCCTTGATACCGAAGGCCTTGAAGGACGTGCGCAAGGGTGGCGTAATCATCTGCGGTGGCATTCACATGAGTGACATACCGTCGTTTCCGTACGCCGACCTATGGGGCGAACGCCAGATTCGGTCCGTGGCCAATCTGACTCGCCAGGACGGTCATGACTTCATGGCCCTGGCCGCTGAAGGGTTCCTCCACCCGTGCGTTACGACCTACCCGCTGGCCGACGCGAATGCCGCGCTATCGGACCTAGAGAACGGGACGCTGAACGGAACGGCGGTGCTGATTGTCGACTGAGCCAGGCTGAATCAAGCGGAGTCGAATCAGGGCCGCGCCTTCGCGAACTCTGCCTTGCCGGCCACGATCACGCCGTAAATCTCGCCGGCCCGACCGCCGATGGCCTCCAGCAACTCCTCCCGGACGCCGACCATGCTGGCCCGCCAGTCCGCTCGCTGGCTGTCGTTCAGGTCATGAATGACAATACCCAGGGCCGGATTCTGCAAGTCTGCAAGATCCTGCCGGCGTGTCAGGCGACGCGACTCCTCGATCGACGGGAACGACTCACGCAGTATCGTGCGATCCGCATCGGGCAGGCGGTTCCACCAGGCAAGATCGACGACGATAACCGAGACGCCGAACGCATGGCGCGTCTGCGTGTAATGCGGGGCCTCGTCAGAAATCCCGGTGTGTGCGTACAGGCTGATCGAATTCTCACCCGCGTCGATCAAGCCGGTCTGCAAGCTCGACACGATCTCACCGAATCCCAGCGGAATGACATCGGCACCGATCGCCTCCGCGAAAAGCCTGGCGTTAAGGCTGCTGGATACCCGGAATCTGCGCCCGGCCGCGTCGGCGGGCACCAGAATCGGCTCCTTGGCATAGATCGAGTGGAAGCCGATCTCGTACCAGGTAATCAGATGCAGATTCTGTGCGGCCAGCAAGTCCCGATAGATATCCGTCAGATACGTGTCGTACACATAATCCGCCTCGGCCAAACTGTCGAACAGGTAAGGCGCATACAACAGCGCCAGCTCAGGCACGACCGTGGACGTTACCTGGGCGGATAAATTGGCGAACTGGATGCGCCCGCGCCGCAGCCCGGACAGCAACTGCTCCTCCGAGCCGAGCTGGCCATAGATCAACGGTCGCAACTCGAGGCGACCGGCCGAAGCAGTTTCCGCGTCGCGCTTGAACGCGAGCCAGATCGCCTCACCCGGCGTGCCGGGCACAGTCGTACCCCCGAGATTGACGATCGTGGCGCCGGAATCCGAACCGCAGCCGGCGATGTTGGCCATGGCGATCACCGCCGCGACGATCAGGCCGAATCGGGCGCGCTTGCGCATGGCCAGTCGCATAACGTTCGTCGTACACATAGTTTGCAAGTATAGTGGAATACGCCCGGGCCGCCGGCGCCGGGAACCTTGACCCATTTTACCGATCCAAACCTGTGATGCAGATGTTAATGCCGATGCAATTACACTCCTCCGGCCGATTGCTGCAGACAGCCCTGTTACTCGTCGCCACGTTGCTGCCGGCCGCGCCCGCGACAGCGGCAAACACCTCGCTCCCGTTCGCCGCATTCGACGATCTGCTGCTGCAAAACGTCCGTAATGGATTCGTCGATTACGACGGCCTGGCCGCGGACCCCAGGCTTGCCGAAACCATCAGCCACGTCGCAACCGCTAATGCCGCCGTGCTCGACGGGTCGGACAGCGGGCTCGCATTCTATATCAATGCCTACAATGCGCTGGCAATCCAGGGCATCCTGAACGGCCTGTCGCCATCGAGCTGGTGGGGCCGACAGAAATTTTTCAAGCGCCAGAAGTTCCGCGTACTCGGCGAGCAAGTCAGCCTCGCCACCATCGAGCACGAGCGCATCAGCGTGTATGGCGATGCGCGGATTCACTTCGCGCTCGCATGCGCGGCGCTGTCCTGTCCACGGCTGTCCAGCCGCGCCTATCAGCCGGAGCAGATTAACCTGCAGCTCCACGATGCGGCCCGCCGGTTCATCAATGATCCGACGAGAAACCGATTTGACTTCGAGCGACGAATCGCTTTCGTCTCGACGATTTTCGAGTGGCATTTAGCCGACTTCGAGCAGGCAGCCGGGTCGTTGCAAAAGTACCTGGCGCGCTTCGTCGATAACGCCGAAACTCAGGAGGCGTTGCGCGCCGGGGAATTTGAAATTCGCTACGAGGAATATGACTGGAGCCTCAATGGGCGCTACAGTCGTGCCGACAAATAACCAGCCGCGAGGGTCAGACCGTCATGCTGATAAAACGTTCCACCGCAATCAAGCCATCCGAAATCACCTCGGAAGCAAATTTTCTGAACCGGCGCAGCTTCCTGCATACGGCCTCGCTGGCCGGATCCGGCCTGCTGCTCGGTAGCGGATGCACGCAAGCGGATACCCCCGCAGACCCGCCGTTCGAAGGACGCCTGATGGGCGAGAACACGACAGGGCTCGAATTGAATTCGCTCAGCGACATCATGAGCTACAACAATTTCTACGAGTTCGGATTGAGCAAGGGCGACCCGGCGAAGTACGCCGGCGCATTCAAGCCCAGGCCGTGGACAGTAGAAATCGCCGGAGAGGCCGAGGTCACGGGCACATTCGACTACGGCGACATCGTCGGGCCGCACCCGATTCAGGAGCGTATTTATCGCTTCCGCTGCGTGGAAGCCTGGTCGATGGTGATACCCTGGAATGGCATCCCGCTCCGTGACCTGCTCAGGCGCTTCAAGCCGACCTCCCGCGCCCGGTATGTCGCGTTCGAGACCGTCTACCGCCCGTCGGAGATGCCCGGCCAGCGCAGCCGCGTGCTCGATTTCCCGTACCTCGAAGCCCTGACGATCGAAGAAGCGATGCACCCCCTGACCCTCCTGGTGACCGGTCTCTACGGCATCGACCTGCCGAACCAGAACGGCGCCCCTTTGCGGCTGATCGTGCCATGGAAATACGGGTTCAAAAGCATTAAATCGATCGTGCGCATCAGCTTCACGGCCACGATGCCGCCAACGACGTGGTCCCTTGCGGGGCCATCCGAGTACGGCTTCTACGCCAACGTCAATCCCGAGGTCGATCATCCGCGCTGGAGCCAGGCCCGCGAACGTGTCATCGGTAGCGGCCTGTTTTCGAAAAAACAGCCCACTCTGATGTTCAATGGCTACGCCGAGCAGGTCGCAGGCCTCTACCAGGGGCTGGATCTGACCAGGAATTTCTAGCGGGCCGGTCCAGACCCTGAAACATGCTCAGCCTGCACACCATTCACCGGGTCTGGATACCGGTGGGATTCATCATCTGCCTGCTGCCGATGGTGTGGATCGTGCTGCAGATATTCGCGGTCGGCGGGCTGGGGCTCGGCCCCAACCCGATCGAGGAAATTCAGGATTGGCTCGGCATCTGGGGGCTGCGGCTGATCATGATGACGCTCACGGTCACGCCGTTCCGCTGGCTGATCAGGCAACACTGGCCGGTCCGCTTCCGGCGCATGCTCGGCCGGTTTGCATTCACCTATTGCCTGGCACATTTTCTGACCTACGTGGTACTCGACCAGTCGTTCGACTGGAGCGCGATCATCGAAGACATTACCGAACGGCCTTACCTGACGATCGGTTTCGCAGCCCTCGTACTCATGGTGCCGCTGGCAATCACCTCTTCGCATAGCTGGCGCCGCAAGCTCGGCCGACGCTGGCAGATTCTGCACCGGCTGATCTACGTCGCCGGTATTGCCGGCTGCTGGCATTTCTACTGGCAGGTCAAGAAGGATGTCACCGAGCCCCTGATCTATATCGCCATCCTGACAGTACTGCTCGGCGCCCGGGTCGTTCACCAGCTCTACGCACGCACGCCGACCGCGTCGAAGGAGCGCGGTTAGCCCGCCGGACGAAGCCGACGGTACGAACGACCCGGCGCGAAGTTTCAGAGCGCGCTATCGCTCGTCTCACCGGTGCGAATGCGAATCGCCTCCTCGAGGTGAGTCACAAAAATCTTCCCATCGCCGACTTTCCCGGTTTTTGCCGCTTTCATGATCGCCTCGATGACGCGCTCGACCTGATCGTCAGCAACAGCAACTTCGACCTTGGACTTCGGCAGAAAGTCGACAACGTACTCGGCGCCGCGGTACAGCTCCGTGTGACCGCGTTGCCTGCCGAACCCCTTGACTTCCGTCACCGTCATGCCCTGTACGCCTTCCTCATTCAGAGCATTGCGCACATCGTCCAGGCGGAACGGTTTGATGATGGCTGTGATCAGTTTCATATATGACTCCCCCCCTCCTCGTTAAAATTGTTCTCGCGCCCTGCATGGAAAGGCACCCTCCCCGTGGGGATTCATCATTCTAGCCCGGGCCGACGACAACTAGTAGATCCGAAAGCCCCCGTGTCGCGCACGACTGCGGCGATCAAGCCACCACCATCCGAGCAGGGAGCCGATGACCAGGCTCGCGGCCAGGCCCGCAAAGAACAAGCCGCCCGGCACGCTGAAACCGTACGCCTCGAGCCGCTCGACCAGGTCCGTACGGATCTCGCGCAGTGCGATCAGTTCTTCCTTCTCAGCCAACGCAGCAGCCGCTCGGTCGGTGACCTCGGCTTCCATCTGGTTCACGCGCGCCTCGCGTGCGGCCAGCGATGTCTGCAATGATTCGAGCTGGCCCAGCGCATCGTCGCGCTCGCGCTTCATCTCCTTGACGATCAGCGCCGCCGGCTTGTCGGCCAACAGGTAATTCTTCTTGACCCAGCCCTTGCGCCCGTCCGGCAATTTGACGAATGCATAGTAATTGGTCTCCTCGAGGATATCGACGCGATCGCCGCTCGAAATATTCGTGAAGGCACGATCACTGGCATCGGCAGCCTGATGGACGCCGAGACGCAACTGATCGGTGACATAGGCAATCTCGGCGCAAACCGGCGCGGTCGTCATCATCAGGCAACCCGCCACGACCGATACATAAAATGTTTGTCTGTTCACTGTCGATAAACCCACTTCAATAATGCACTCTGCGCTTCCTCGCCAGGCCCGCGATGCGCGCCGGGCTCGTTCTGTATCGCTACGACCGCAAACTCGCGTCCGGACCGACTGCGAACGAAGCCTGCCATCGCGAACACGTCATCCAGACGACCCGTCTTGATATGCATCCGGCCAACCAGGCTCGCATCGCGGAACCGACGACGCAATGTTCCATCCAGACCGGACAGCGGCAGGGAAGATACAAATTCTGCCCGAAAAAGACTGTCGCTGGCAGCCAGCAATACACGCCCGAGGCTCGCTGCCGAGATTCGGGTCTCGCGGGACAGGCCGGCACCATTGTCGATCCGCAACTCGGGAAAATCCAGACCGCGCTCACGCAACAACTCAATGATCGCCTGACGCCCGTTGGCGACGGTCGCGGGGGCACCGAACCGCTCCGCGCCGAGCGTCAGCAGCAGATGCCGCGCCATGACATTATTGCTCCACTTGTTAATCAGGCGAATGATATCGCCGAGAGCCAGCGACTCGAAGCTATGAAACGGCTCGAGGTGTGCGGGCACCGCCTCGACCCGGAGGTTCCCCTCCAGGCTTGCGCCGGCACCCGCCCACAGGCTGCGAAACAGGCCATACGCATAGGTCGGCCCCTGCAGCACCGCACGCGAGGTCCGATACTCGCGGCAATAACGCCCCAGGTTGCCGGAGAACGTCACGCGATTCGAATCCTGGCCGCCAAGCGCGATGGCAATACCGTTTTGATAGCCCCCGCAGCGGCGATCGGACACACCCAGCCGGTTCAATAATTCCAGGTTAGCGAGCTTCGGCACGGCCACGATGGAGACACGGTTGCTTTCCGGGTCCGGGTGAAAGGTAAAATTCACGGCCTGGAAGTTGACGAGAAACGCATCGGGGTTGACATTGTACGTGCGACTGGCCTGCCCGTCGAACGCGCCCGGGTCGACTTTCGGTACTGAAAAATACGTGTTGTCAATGACGAGGTCACCGCCGATTTCACGCACCCCTTTTTGACGCAACTGGTCGAGCAACAGCCAGTAGCGCTCGATGACCATGTACGGATCGCCGTAACCCTTGATATAAAGATCACCCTCCAGCCGCCCGTCACGCAACGGCCCGTCGAGGTAAATCTCGCTCTTCCAGCGGAAACCCGGATTCAGCTCGTCCAGCGCAATGAATGTGGTCAGTAGCTTGATCGTCGATGCCGGATTGCGGGCAATGTCCGGGTTGACGACAAGTAATGGCGTATCCTGTGCCGTGTCCTGCACGAACACGCTAAACGTCCGGGCCGGCATATCGTACGCGGCGAGTATACGCGCGACCTCGGGTGGTAATTCGCCGCCGGGATCGACAGCTTTCGCGGCAGTCACGGCCTCGATGCCGAACACCAACCAGGCGATCGACAGGACGTACGGCAACAGATGCCTGGGAACGGAACCTGACAACATTGGCTAATCTGAATCAGACAAAAACATGCAAGTGGAGTTTGCCGAATCCGGCAGGCCCGCGTCCAGCGGCGAAGGGCGGCGTGGCGCTGCTGAGCATGGCAATACTGATGGCAATCACATCCGGATCGGTGCACTCGAAGGAGCCGGAGGCAAGCGGGTTCGTCATGCGCAATCACGGGCCGTTCACGGCGCTCGTCGGTATTCCGGCCCGCTGGCCCGACGGTACCGATCACGCGGCCGAGTTCGTATGGAACGTATCGAATCACGCCATGCACGCCAGCGGTACCGATGTGGAAATCCTGCAGGACGGGGAAACCCACACGCTGACCGCACGCTTCCAGTACCCGGTGTCCCCGCGCGTCCGCGCCGGGGTCGAGTTACCGTGGATCAGCCACTCGGGCGGCTCGCTGGACAGCCTGATCGACACATGGCACGGGTGGTTCGGGCTGCCGGAAGGTATTCGGCCGCAGCTCGCCGATGACCAGCTCGACTACGTGATACGTCTGAATGGCGTGGATACCTTCCGCATGAACGAATCGGTGTCGGGGATTGGCGATATCCGGCTCGCCCTGGCCGTCGAGCTCGGTAAGCTCGAAAAATGGCTGGGCGGCGGCGGAGCGCTCGCAGGTTACCTGTCTCGAGTGCCGTGGCGGATGTCGCTGACTGCGAAGCTGCCAACCGGTGAGGCCGAGAAGCTCACCGGCAGCGGCAGCGCGGATATCGCCGCAGGCGTTGGCTGGCGCTCACCCCACGCACGTGGCGCTGCGGTGAACTGGTGGCTTGACCTCGGCCTGGTCTGGCCGGGTAAGGTCGATCTCGCGGCCTTCAATGTGGCCGGGCAGATTTTCTATTACGATGCCGCGCTGACCTGGCGCGTTGTACGCCGCTTCGATGTCATCGTGCAGGTTGCCGGCCATTCGGGCGTATACCAGGGCGACATCGCGACGCTGGCGCGCCCGGCGGCGCAGCTGGCCGTCGGGGGGCTGTGGCATATCACGCCCGGCATTGGCATACGCGCCGGAATCTTCGAAGACCTACGCGCGAAATCAGCGCCCGACTTCGGCATCGAACTCGCAGTCATTATCGGGCGCTGGAAATAACCGGGCGGCCCGGGGTGCGTCTGCGGGGGCTTCAATCCGGACGCCTGATGCCCATCGACCGCATACGATCGGTCAGGGTGCTCGGCTTGATACCGAGCCTGTCGGCCGCACCTGCCTTACCCGAAACACGCCACGCGGCGGCTTCCAGCGCCGCCACGAGGTTATCGCGAACCCGTGCGCGCATCGCCTCGTCGGTCACGTACTCAGATTGATTTCTGCCGTCATCCACCCCGACTTCGCCGGACGACGGTGGCGCCAGCCCGGCGTCGGTCAGCGACAGATCGAGCCTGAGATGATGGTTGTCTGACAGAATCACGGCGCGCTCGATGACGTTCTTCAATTCACGAATATTGCCGGGCCAGTTATATGCACGCAGCGCGTCAACCTGCTTCCGGGTCAGCGTCATCGATTCGCGGCCGAAGTCACGACAAACCTGCTCGAGCACATGGATGGCAATCATGACGACGTCGTCCCCGCGCTCGCGCAGTGGCGGGACCTCGACCGGGAACACGCTCAGGCGATAATAAAGGTCTTCCCGGAATTCGCCGGCCGCTACCGCTTTCTCGAGATCCTTGTTGGTTGCCGCGATGACGCGGACGTCGACGCTACGCGACCGGTCTTCACCGACTCGTTCGAATTCTTTCTCCTGCAAAACCCGCAGCAACTTGCTCTGCAGCGACATCGGAATCTCCCCGACCTCGTCGAGGAACAGCGTGCCGCCGTCTGCCAGCTGGAAGCGGCCGATACGGTCCTGGTGCGCGCCCGTGAATGCACCGCGCACATGACCAAAAAACTCGCTCTCGAACAATTCTGCCGGCACCGACGCGCAGTTGACCTTGACCAGCGGCCCGTCGGCACGCGCGCTGCGAGTATGAATCGCCATTGATACCAGTTCCTTTCCGGATCCGGTCTCGCCGATGATCAGCACACTGGCCGGCGTAGATGCGACCGCCTCGATGCGCGCCATCATGCGACGCAGGGCCGCACTGTCACCGATGATCTGGCCGAAATCCATCGCGACATTGACTTCCTCGCGCAAATAATCGCGTTCGTGCTCCAACTCGTCGTGCAATCGGGCGATTTCACCATAGGCGTCGCGCAGCTTCGCCTCGGCGCGATTGCGGTCGGTGACGTCCTTGCTGGCAACCAGCAGCGTCACGTCGCCCGTCAAGGAGTCCTCCTCTACACGCGACGACATCAGTACATCCATGACCTCGCCGCTCTTCGTCACCATCTGGCGTGGCAAGTTAATGCGGTCGCCGCCGGCGATGAAGTCGCGGACCTTGCCGTCGGCCAATGGCGCGCGAGACGATTCGGTCATGAACTCGAGGATGCTGCGACCGATGACCTCGGCACGCGCGTAACCGAGCTTATCGAGCCAGTGATTGCTGACGGCCCGGATGCGCCCGTCGGAGTCAACCGTATGCAGCATCGCCGGCGTCGACTGGTAGCGATCTCGGTAGCGACTCTCCAGGTGTTCGTGATCCGACAACTCGGTGAACACGGACACGGAGTACAGGAACGTACCGTCGGTATCGTATTCGGCAACCGTCGTTGCCAGCATCGAGACCTGCTCACCACCCCCGGTCACGAAATCAACCGATACATGATCGAGCCGCCCGGTGCGCCGGAACTGCGGGAGATGTTCCTCGCGAATGTATTTCACGCTCGCCGGGGTCGCGATGTCCGCCGGCGACAGGCCGCGCAGCCGGTCGCGCGAGTAGCCGAGGCGCCGGACCCATGCGTCAGTGACATCGATGAAGCGACCCTCGGCATCCATCAGCGTGGCCAGTGCAGGCAGACGCCGAAATAACCTGGTGTAACGATTTTCCGTGGACATAATTTAGATTATACACGGTTTTCCATGATTATATCTCTCGGGTTTTCGTAATTCACGGAAATCCGTGGCCATGCTATCTGGCTAAGTTATTGAAAAGTAATAAAACTAACAATTGGCACGCTTCCTGCAATAGATACAGCAGCAACCCAGGACGCAGAAGACGAATCGGGTGCTGCGGGCGACCGGGACAAAGATGCTTTGACCTCGACACCCATTAACATTTTTCACGAACAACCACTTTGGTGAGGCAGACATGGACATGAAACTGAAGAACCGCCCCGGGCGTGTTGCTCAGCTGCCCGCCGTATTGCTTGCGCTGACACTGGGTGTCGGCTTTGCAGCGGCAGGCAACGCCGAGGATACATCGTCGATGATGATCACGGCCGAGCGACCGCTGCATGCCGAAAATCGGGCGAACCTCCGCGACGAGATTGCGGCGCGGGCACGACTCGCGGTGTGGCAGACGCGCGTCAGCGTCGGCACCGATCTCGGCATGAAGCTGAACAGCCGGCAGAATCGCAGGTTCCGGATGGCCGGAAAAGACACGGGCAAACGCGGCTGAGCGCCGCCTTCGGATCATGCCGTTCACGGATCCTCCCCCGAACGGCACGACCGAAACCGATGGTGCGTTGCCATCGCCGCACAGAGTTCCCCCCTTAAACTCTGCGCGACAGCGAAAGGCGATACACCGTCAATTACAGGGCTCCCCCCCTTGGAGCTCTGTGATGTCAAGGGGGCGGCATCGCCGGCAGCAATTGCCCACGGTGTCGCCCTCTTATTTTTTGCCCGCAGCAAACACTCTGTCATCGTGACGGGTGAACGAGATGCATGTTCAAAAAGCCGATGGCTCGCTGCCAGACATCCGCGGCGGCGACCGCATCGAAGCTCTGGCCGGATGGATCCGAAAATCCGTGCTTGGCGCCCGCATAGATCTTGATATCGATATCCTTGCCGAGACTGTACATCTTTGCATCGAACGCCTTGAACGAATCCAGCGGCACGACCGGATCGTTGGATGCGAAATTTCCGAGAATCGGCATCTGATAAGAGGGCAAGGAATCGCGGCTTTAGCCGCGAAAAAGTGATGTATCCCGGGAGTTACCGGTAGCGGTCCTGCAACGACTGCAAAACATCGTCACCCGGACACAGCTGGCTGTAATCGAGCGTCGACAGTGGTTGCTCGACGATATTGCTGAGATCTTGCATCTCGAGCAAGCTGTCGTTGTAGTACAGCATTCCGGTGACGATCTCGCCGGCGGCCTGGTGACGCTCGAGGTATGCGTAGACCGAGGCGCGATCCGTCGGGTCGTAGTCGGTATCGACCTTGCGCAATATGATCTTGCTGCCGTCGTGCATTTCAACCGGCATCGCATCGCCTTCGTTGTATTGGGCGACAATTTCCTGCGACGGCGGCACGTAATCGGCCTGGATCGCCGGATGAAAATGTTGCCGCGTGTAGGCGTAGCTCTTCGTCGAACCCTCGTGATCGTTGAACGTCACACAGGGCGAAATCACGTCAATGACGGCAAAACCCTTATGGACCAGACCTGCCTTCAGCAGCGGCACGAGTTGCTCCTTGTCGCCCGAGAAGCTGCGCGCGACAAAACCCGCGCCCATCGAGATCGCCATGCGGCACGGATCGATCGGCGGCTGATTGTTCGCAAAGCCGTTCTTCGCCGTGCTGCCAAGGTCGGCGGATGCCGAAAACTGGCCCTTGGTCAGACCGTAGACACCGTTGTTTTCGATGACGTACAGCATATCTACGTTGCGCCGCAAGGCGTGACAAAACTGACCAAGACCGATCGACAGTGTATCGCCGTCGCCTGATACACCAATGTACTTCAAGCTGCCGTTGGCGGCGTTCGCACCGGTCGCGACCGAGGGCATGCGTCCATGGACGGTGTTGAACCCGTGCGACTGGCGCATGAAATACGCCGGGGTCTTCGATGAGCAGCCAATGCCGCTGAGCTTTGCCATACGGTGCGGCGGTATGTTCAACTCGAACGCAGCCTGAACGATCGCACTGGTTACCGAGTCATGTCCGCAACCGGCACACAGCGTCGACATGCCGCCCTCGTAATCCCGAACTGTCAGCTTGAGGTCGTTTCTCGGGCTTTTCGGATGGATGACCCTGGGCTTGGTTATATAACTCACGCTGCTACACCCTTCGCCATGTCCGCGTGGAACGATTCCACGATACCCGTGGCGCTGATCGGCAAGCCGTCATAATACAGCAGCGATATCAGCTTCTCGGGGTTAACCCGCGTCTCGATCAGCAGCAAGCTATGCAGCTGCGCGTCCCGATTCTGCTCGATAATATAAATCCGGTCGTGTGCATCCAGAAACTCCTGCACCCGATCAGTGAACGGGAAAGCCTTGACGCGCAGGTAGTTCAGGCCGACCCCCGACCCCCTCAGATGGTCGCGGGCCTCGATGACGGCACCGTCGCAGCTGCCGATCGATATGATCCCGACCCGGTTCTTCTCGGCGTAATCGACCACCGGTTCGGGCACATATTGCTTGGCCGTTTCCCACTTGCGACGCAGCCGATCGACGACTTCCAGGTACTCGTGCGAATCCTCGGTATAGGCCCCGTACATATTATGTCCGGAGCCACGCGTGAAATATGCGCCCTTCGGATGCTCACCCGGGAACGTGCGGTATGGAATCGCATCGTCATCGACATCCAGATACCGATGGAATGACTCCATCTTCTCGAGGTCCTCGGCCGTCAGCACCTTGCCGCGATCGATCTGGTAGCTATCGTCCCATTTCAGGTC
>SMWD01000033.1 GCA_004357495.1 Gammaproteobacteria bacterium | reverse complement strand
TGCTCGGCCTGCCACCCGTTCTACACCGGGACGCAGAAAATCATGGATACAGCGGGTCGGGTCGAGAAGTTCCGTCGTAAGTACGGCCTGAATTAGGCTCCCGTTTTTGCTCCGGACGCGGATAAACACCTAAAAAAATCCGTTGCTTAAGGCGGTGTTGCGCGTCCCTGCAGCGCGCGCCTGTGCACGCCGGGCCGCCGTCGCCTATAATATGCACCCCAATTCCGCGGGATGATTCCCCGGGGCCCCGTCAGGTCGGCCTCATATTGTTCAGCGGGCGGCGGTTGTATGCCGGTCGGGTTCAGGTGGATCAGCAACGGTATGGTCAGGCACGAGCGTAGGGTTGTCTTGTGCGAGATTTAGGAGCCGGATGATAAAAGATGAGTAAAAAGACCTATTTACTGCAGGATCCTGAGACGGGTAAACGGGCAGAGTTAGAGGTTCGTGACGGAACGCTGGGTCCGAGTGTCGTCGACATTCGCTCACTGTACGGCGAATTGGGCGCCTTCACTTATGACCCCGGTTTTGCCTCTACGGCTAGCTGCGAGAGTACGATCACGTTCATCGACGGCGCGAAGGGCTTGCTGATGTACCGTGGTTACCCGGTCAACCAGCTGGCCGAGAAGAGCTCTTTCCTGGAAGTGTGCTACTTGTTGCTGCACGGCGAATTGCCCGCTACCGACGAACTCGAGACGTTCGAGACTACGATCGGCACGCACACGATGATCAACGAAACCATGTTGCGGCTGTTCAATGGGTTTCATCACGACGCACATCCTATGGCAATGGTTGCCGGCGTGGTCGCTTCGATGTCGGCGTTCTATCACGACACGACCGATATCAATAACCCGCACCATCGCGATATTTTCGCGCATCGCATCGTCGCGAAGATGCCGACGATCGCCGCGGCAGCCTATAAGCATTCTCTCGGTCAGCCGTTCATGTATCCACGCAACGATCTGAACTACGCGCAGAATCTGCTGCATATGTTTTTTGCTGTTCCGGCTGCCGAATACGAAGTCAACCCGATCGCGGCCGAGGCAATCGACCTGTTATTCATTCTGCATGCCGATCACGAGCAGAACTGCAGTACCTCGACCGTACGCATGGCCGGCAGTTCCGGCGCGAACCCGTATTCGGCAATCGCGGCCGGCATCGCCGCACTGTGGGGGCCCGCGCACGGCGGTGCGAATGAGGCCGTGCTGAACATGCTTGAGGAGATCGGTTCGGTCGATCGCATCCAGAAGTACATCGCGAAGGCGAAAGACAAGGACGATTCGTTCCGGCTGATGGGCTTCGGTCATCGCGTTTATAAGAATCACGATCCGCGCGCGACAATTATCCGCGAGGTCTGTCACAAGGTCCTGAAGGATCTCGGCCGGGTCGACTCGCCGCTGTTCGAGCTCGCGCTGAAGCTCGAGGAGATTGCGCTCAAGGATGAGTACTTCGTTGAGAAGAAGCTCTACCCGAACGTTGATTTTTACTCCGGTATTATCTACCGCGCCCTCGGCATTCCGACGTCGATGTTTACCGTCATGTTCGCAATTGCGCGGACGGTTGGCTGGGTAACGCACTGGCGTGAAATGATTGTGGATCCGGATGGGCGCATCAGCCGGCCCCGTCAGCTGTATATTGGCCCGGCCGCACGAGACTATACGGACATCGACAAGCGCTGATTGCGGGGAATCGCGGCTAAAGCCGCTCCCACAACAGTTGTTCCATCGTCGGGTAGCTAAGTTTGTGGAACACCAGTGGTACCGGTACCATTTTCCCCGAGGGTGCCGGTGATGGAAATGCGGTTTACAAAGATGCATGGGCTGGGCAACGATTTCGTCGTTGTCGATGCGGGCGATTCGGATGTACCTGACCGGGATACGCTGCGTCGCCTCGGCGATCGGAACACCGGGATCGGCTTCGATCAGTTACTGTGGCTCGAGCCTCGGCATTCGCCCGACGCGGATATCTACTACCGGGTTTTCAACGTCGACGGCCACGAGGCCGGGCAATGCGGCAATGGCGCGCGCTGTATCGCGCGTTTTCTTTCGGGCCGCGTGGCGAACGAGGACCGGCGCGAGTTCAATCTGGAACACCGGGGCGGCATGGTACATGCTGTGATCGAAGACGACGGAACGGTATCGGTAGAACTCAGTGTGCCGGAGTTCGCACCGGAAAAAATTCCCTTCACGGCGCCCGAAGAACGTCGCACATACGCGATCGACATACCGCACGAAACACTCGAGATTGGCGTCGTATCCGTCGGCAATCCACACGCCGTTCTCGAAGTCGATGCGATCGATGACGCACCGGTTGCACGTATCGGCGCATTGCTCGAAAGCCACGACCGGTTTCCAAACCATGCTAACATCAGCTTCATGCAGGTGGTTGACGCGAATCACGTGCGTCTTCGGGTTTTCGAGCGGGGTGTCGGTGAGACCAGCGCCTGCGGTACCGGCGCCTGCGCGGCGATGGTTATCGGCCGCAGCATCGGCAAGCTGGCCGACAGCGTGATTGTCGAGTTACCCGGTGGCAGGCTGAGGGTTCGTTGGAAGGGTCCCGGATCAACCGTCTGGTTGACCGGGGAGGCGGTAACCGTTTTCGAGGGCACGGTTCAGGTATGAGTACTGTCAAGCACGTCGAGGCGAACGCCGCGCAGCACGACGAGGATGCGATTTCGAGCTACCTGAACGCGCATCCGGATTTTTTTGAACGTCACAGCGAACTGCTGGCACAGCTGAAGCTGCCGCATGGCGTCGGCGGTGGCGCGGTGTCGCTGGTCGAGCGGCAGGTATCGGTCCTGCGCCAGCGTAACGATCAACTCGAGCATCAACTCCGCGATCTTGTCGAGGTCGCGCGCGGCAATGATGAACTCGCCGGTAAAATTCACGGTCTGGCCGTTCTGTTGATGAGCGCAGGTGACCGTCAGCAGGTCATCGATATTCTGGAAGAGCAACTGCGCATGGAATTCAACGCCGATCGTTCGGTACTCGTACTGTTCGGTGGCGATAGCACTCAGAGTGCCCAGTTTCAGCGCTACGTCGAGCGCGATGCACCGACGCTGGGTTCATTCAAGAGTTTTCTCGAGGGAGATACAGCGCGTTGCGGTACCGTGCGTGATGCGCAACGCGATTTTCTGTTCGGTGCCGAAAACTGTGAAATCGGCTCGGTGGCGCTGATACCGCTCGGGCTGGGCTCAAAGCAGGGGTTTCTCGCCATCGGTAACCGCAGTGCCGATCATTTCCATCCGGGCAAGAGCATCGATTTTCTGTCGCGGCTCGGCGACCTGGTCGCCGGCGCCTTGGCCAGGTAGGGGAAAAAGGTACCTTTTTCCTCCGGAGATACGCATGGACGCCAGGCAATGGGAACTCGTCGAGCGGTTCCTCGCACACCAGCACCTGGTGCGGCGTCTGTCGGTGCATACGATCAAGGGCTACCGTCGTGACCTGGTTTGTGCCGTCGATTTCTGCTCCGCCAATGACGTGGCTTGTTGGCAGGAACTCAAGCCGCATCATGTGCGTGCCTTCGCCGCACGGGCGTATGCCGCCGGACTGAGCGCACGCAGCATCCAGCGTCGCCTGTCCGGGCTGCGCAGCTTCTTGAACTATCTGATCCGCGAGGAGCAGTTGACGCACAACCCGGCCGTCGACATCTCGGCGCCGAGGGCTCCGCGTAAATTACCGAATACGCTGGATATCGAGCAGATGGGGCGGCTGCTCGAGATACCGCGAGACGACCCGACCAGTCTGCGTGACCGGGCCATGCTCGAGTTGCTGTATTCATCCGGTCTGCGGCTTGCCGAACTCATCGCTCTGGACCCGGCTGACGTCGATCTGGATGACGCCGTGGTGCGGGTCACCGGCAAGGGCGACAAGACACGTCTGATTCCGGTCGGGCGCAAGGCCAAGGCGGCCATCGCAGATTGGCTTCGGGTTCGGGGCGCATTGGCCCGGCCCGAAGAGACGGCGATGTTCGTCGGTGTCAGGGGTTGTCGCATCAGCCCGCGCAGCGTCCAGGATCGGGTCCGCCACTGGGCCCGGCAGGCCGGCATACCGCAACGCGTCTATCCGCACCTGTTTCGCCATAGTTTCGCGACTCATTTGCTTGAGTCGAGCCGCGATCTGCGCGGCGTCCAGGAACTGCTGGGCCATGCCGATATCAGCACGACGCAGATATATACTCACCTTGATTTTCAGCATCTTGCCCAGATATACGATAAAGCTCATCCGCGTGCGCGCCGGCAGGACAAGTAGCATCGGCGTACCAGAGGCAGGCTCCTTGACGGGGTTTTGCCTGGCCGACCGGGCCTGCCATCGCGGTGGTTTTCGGCGCAATGGAATTCTGGCTCGCTGCGGGGAGATTACGGGCTGATCGGTTGCGCGGGCTGGCCGTTGCCCGGCTCCGTCGTCGTCTCGGAATCTCGATAAGGAACAGCAATATGGAACAATTCAGGGGCACGACGATCGTGTCGATCAGACGGCACGGCATTGTCGCTGTCGGCGGAGACGGCCAAGTCAGCATGGGTAATACCGTCATGAAAGGCAATGCCCGCAAGGTTCGTCAGCTCGCTGACGGTCGTGTCATCGCCGGTTTCGCCGGCGGCACGGCTGATGCGTTCACGCTGTTCGAACTGTTCGAGGGCAAACTCGAGCAGTTCGGCAACCTGACCCGTGCGGCGATCGAACTCGCGAAGGACTGGCGTAGCGACCGGTGGCTGCGACGACTCGAGGCGCTGCTGTGTGTCGCCGATACGGAAACCTCGCTGATCATCTCCGGCAATGGCGATGTCATAGATCCGGAAGACGATCTGATGGCCATCGGCTCGGGCGGGCCGTACGCACAGTCGGCTGCCCGCGCGCTGCTGGATAACACCGAATTCGACGCCGAGAAAATCGTGCGCAAATCACTCGAAATCGCGGCATCTATCTGCGTATTTACCAATAATAATCTCGTCATCGAGACGCTGTCCGCGGAGTAACAGTCATGTCGCAAATGACCCCCAGGGAGATCGTCCAGGAGCTGGACAAGCACATCATCGGTCAGGACAGTGCGAAGCGTGCGGTCGCAATTGCGCTCCGCAATCGCTGGCGGCGTATGCAAGTCGAAGAGTCGCTGCGGAACGAGATCACGCCAAAGAATATCCTGATGATGGGGCCGACCGGTGTCGGCAAGACCGAGATCGCACGTCGTCTTGCGAGTCTTGCCAATGCGCCATTCATCAAAGTCGAGGCGACGAAGTTCACCGAGGTCGGTTACGTCGGTCGCGAAGTCGACAGCATCGTGCGCGATCTCGCCGACATCGGCATCAAATTGACGCGCGAAACGGAGATGGCAAAGGTCCAGTATCGCGCCGAGGAAGCCGCCGAGGATCGCGTCCTCGATGTATTGCTGCCGATGCCGGCCGATCCGGACGGTGAGGCGGACAACTCGGATACCCGTCAGAAGTTCCGCAAGATGCTCCGCGAGGGCAGGCTCGACGACAAGGAAATAGAGCTCGAACTGCAGGCTCCGGCCGTCGGCATAGAGATCATGGCCCCGCCCGGGATGGAGGAGATGGCGAGTCAGCTGCAGGGCATGTTTCAGAACGTGACCGGCCCGCGCGCGCGGACTCGCAAGCTGAAGATCAAAGAAGCCTTCAAGTTGCTGACCGAAGAGGAGGCGGGCAAGCTCATCAACGAGGAAGAGATCAAGATCCAGGCGCTGAAGAACGTCGAGGAGAACGGCATCGTGTTCGTCGACGAGCTCGACAAAGTCGTCAGGCGTGCCGACACGACCGGTGCTGATGTCTCGCGCGAAGGTGTGCAGCGCGACCTGTTGCCGCTCGTCGAGGGCTGCACCGTGTCGACGAAATACGGCATGGTCAAGACCGATCATATTTTGTTCATCGCGTCCGGATCCTTTCATACGGTCAAGCCCTCCGACCTGATTCCGGAGCTGCAGGGCCGTTTCCCGATCCGGGTCGAGCTCAGTGCGTTAAGCATCGAGGACTTCATTCGCATCCTGACCGAACCCGATGCATCGCTGACCGAGCAATACGAGGCGTTGATGGCGACCGAGGGTGTGACGCTGACGTTCGACGAGAGCGGGGTGCGCCGCGCCGCGGAGATCGCATTTCGCGTCAACGAACAGACTGAGAATATCGGCGCACGCCGGCTGCATACCGTGCTGGAGCGGTTGCTCGAGTCGGTATCGTTCGAGGCCGCGGATCGGTCCGGGCTCGAGGTGCGGATCGATGCAGATTACGTCGAGGAGCACCTCGGGGAACTGGCGCGGGATGAGGATTTGAGCCGCTATATCCTGTAGCGGTACACGATGCTGCCCCCCTAACCGACCGCGTCCAGGATGTAACGGCGTGTCAGCGGCAGCGTATCTGACCGATGGGCCAGCTGCATCTGAAATACCATGCCGGCGCCATGACGAAAGGATGTCTCGACGCTCAGCAGGTAAAACTCCCACATGCGACAAAATCGCTCATCATAGAGCCCGGCGATTTCATCACGGTTCTCGAGAAACCGCCGATGCCATTCCATCAGCGTGTCTGCGTAATGGATGCGCAGTATCTCGAGATCGGTCACCCAGAGCTGGTTGTTTTCCACGTGAGGAAAGACTTCTGACAACGCCGGTGAATACGCGCCCGGAAAAATATATTTGTGGATCCACGGGCTCAGCGAGCCAGGCGGACACGATCGTCCAATCGAATGCAGCACGGCGACGCCATCGTCGGCCAGAAGAGAATTGATTTTTGCGAAAAATTCATCGTAATGTGACACCCCGACGTGCTCGAACATACCCACCGATACAATCCGGTCGAATTTCTGATCGACATGACGATAGTCTGTTAGTTCGAATCGGACCCGGTCCGCAAGCCCCATTGCCTGCGCCTTCTGGTTCGCAATTGCGTGTTGTTCGCGCGACAAGGTTACGCCCAGCACCTCGACGTCTGCCTGCTGCGCGATGAACAGGCTGAGGCCGCCCCAGCCACAGCCGATGTCGAGAACTTTTTGCCCGGGCTGCAGCGCGAGCTTTGCGGCCAGCAGTCTTTTTTTGTTGTCCTGTGCAACCTCGAGGGTATCTTCCGGGGTGCAGAAATACGCGCAAGAGTATTGACGGTCCTCATCGAGAAACAACTCGTAGAGTCTGGCTGACAGGTCGTAATGATGAGCGACATTTTTCTGCGCCTTGCCGACCGGATTCATCTGCCGTAAAGGTTTCAGCAACCGGTTCAGTCGATTCACGGCTTTGAGCATCGGGTGCGCGGCGACACTGGCCTGATTCTGCACCAGCAGGCTCAGAAAATCATGCACGGTACTGCCTTCGTCGAAAGTCAGCGTTCCATCGGTATAGGCTTCGCCGAGCGTCATCTTGCCGTTCAGAAACAAGCTGTGGTAAAGCTTCCGGTCATGCAACCGCATCGTGACGACCGGCTCGGCCGGCTTGCCGACGAACTCATGCAACAACCCGTCGACATCATAAACGCGCAACGTGCCCCGATTAACCGAGCGTTTGAACAAATGCTTCAATAGCCACATGGCTTACGTTCCTCACTGAACAGGTTGCGAAGATTTTATGTCTGCAATAAGCGGACACTGGCACCGAAAGCGGCGGCTCACCCGACTATTTTACCATTCCCGGATAACCCGGCCCGGTCGGGCGAACGACCTGCCACGCTGTGGAGTATCGCCCGGGAAATCGACGGGTGGCGTGCCCGGATTGCGGGCCGCGGGTTTGATGGCAGTCGACCGGTCATGAGGCGGCGGGCGTCAGACATCGTGCGAGAGTCCGACTCGCCGCTTATACTAGCGGCATGAGCAAGCCGGCAGCCGATACGACGCATTTTGGGTCCGAGACCGTTGTGACCCGCGAGAAGGCCGGCCGTGTGCGGGGCGTGTTTGACTCGGTTGCGGCGAATTACGACCTGATGAATGACCTGATGTCAGGCGGGCTGCATCGCATCTGGAAGCGGTTTACGCTGGCGCGCACGGGGCTGCGCCCCGGCGATCGAGCGCTGGATGTCGCCTGTGGCACCGGCGACCTGACTGTAGGCCTTTGTCGGCAGGTCGGGGCCGACGGGTTTGTCTGGATGACGGACATCAATGCGGTCATGCTCGCGCACGGGCGGCGGCGGCTCGTGAATGCGGGTCTGGTCGGCAGCGTTCGCGCACTGCAGGCAGACGCCGAGCGACTGCCGTTTGCGGACCATCAGTTCAATTGCGTCACGATTGGTTTCGGACTGCGCAACGTCACGGACAAGGCGGCGGCGCTCGCATCGATGGGCCGGGTGCTGAAGCCGGGCGGGCGGCTGCTCGTGCTCGAGTTCTCGAAGCCGGCGCTGAAGTTTGCCAAGCCGCTGTACGAGTTTCATCTGTCCCGGGTATTACCGATGCTGGGCCGGATCGTCGCCAGGGATGCGGACAGCTACCGGTACCTGGCAGAATCGATCCGCATGCATCCGGACCAGAAGGCGTTGCTGCAGATGATGACCGACGCGGGCCTGGAAGACAGCCATTACTACAATCTGTCCGGCGGAGTCGCTGCTTTGCATGTCGGCTATCGATATTAGTATTCGGATGACTGACACAGGAATCGGCATTTTGCTGGCGAATTCATTTTTGGCGCCGGTGGCCGCGCTGCTCAATCGCGGCATCGAGCGCGAGGCTGCGGCCGCGGAACTGTGCGCAGAGTTGGCGGGACGGTGCCTGGTCGTGCGGATTACCGACTTGCCGGGCGGCGACCGGGCCATCCGGCTTGCGGCGTCGGCAGCGCGGGTCGAGGTGTCGTCAGTCGATGCCCGGGTCGGCGATGCGGATGCAACGATCATCGGCAGCCCGTTCGAGCTGAATCGCCTGATGTTGATCGACCACCAGGCGCCGATTCGGGAAGGCAGGGTCGTCCTCGAAGGCGATACAGACATCGCGGAAAAGTTCCGCGAATTGCTGCTGCTCGCGCGGCCGGATTGGGAAGACGAGTTGTCCGCCCGGGTCGGCGATTCGGCCGCGTTCCGGATTTCCAGCCTCGCGCGTGATTTCCGTGACTGGGCATTGGATTCGGCCGACGAATTGGCCGAGCATGTCGGTGAATACCTGCAGGATGATGCGCGTCACGTGCCGACGCCGGAACAGGCGAACGAGTTCTATGCCGACGTCGACGATCTGGCTAACGATGCAGAGCGTCTCGAAGCTCGCGTCCGGCGCCTTGTTGACAGCCGGGAGCACACGGAGTGATTCGCCTGCGGTTGCTGTTGCGCCTTCTGGATATCCAGCGGGTGCTCGTTCGCCACGGGCTCGACGACCTGATCACATCGGCGCACTTGTTCCGGCCGGTGCGGTTTCTCTTTTACCTGTCGCCGTTCACCTGGTTCAGCAAGCGTTCGTCGGGACCTAGAGGCCAGCGTATTCGTGAGGCGCTCGAGGAGCTCGGGCCGATATTTGTCAAGTTCGGCCAGTCGGTGTCGACGCGCCAGGACCTGTTGCCGGCGGATATCGGCGTCGAGCTCGCCAAGCTTCAGGATCAGGTGCCGCCGTTCTCGGGTGAGGAGGCGCTCGAGGCGATCGAGGCTGCATTCGGGCAACCGGCGGATACTGTTTTTGCAACCTTCGATCGTGAGGCACTTGCGGCAGCCAGTATCGCGCAGGTACATGTTGCGAAACTGCATTCGGGCCAGGAAGTTATCGTCAAGATTCTGCGGCCGAACGTGGAGGCGCAGGTCGCGCGCGATATCGAGGTGTTGTACGCAATCGCCCGTCTCGTGCAGCGCTACTGGCAAGATGGTCGCCGGCTGCGGCCGGTCGAGGTGGTTGCGGAGTATGAGAAGACGGTACTTAACGAGCTCGACCTGATGCGCGAGGCCGCGAATGCGGCGCAGCTACGCCGCAATTTCCGTGGCTCGACGATGATCTATGTGCCGGAGATTTACTGGGACCATTGCCGTATGCGGGTCATGGTCATGGAGCGCATCCACGGCGTACCGATCAACGACATGGCGACCCTGCGGCGGCTGGGTACGAATTTCAAAAAGCTGGCCGCCGACGGCGTAGAGATTTTCTTCACGCAGGTTTTCCGAGATAATTTTTTCCACGCGGACATGCATCCGGGCAACATTTTCGTCGATGTGACGGATCCGAAAAACCCGCGCTACGCTGCCGTCGATTTTGGCATCGTCGGCACTCTCGAAGACAGCGATCTGCGTTACCTGGCGGCTAATTTTCTCGCGTTTTTCGATCGTAACTATCACCGTGTCGCGCAGCTACACGTGAACTCCGGCTGGGTGCCGCCTGATACCCGCGTCGACGAACTCGAGTCGGCCATACGGACAGTGTGCGAACCGATTTTCAACAAGCCCCTCAAGGACATCTCATTCGGGCAGGTGTTGCTGCGCCTGTTTCAGGTCGCGCGGCGTTTCGATATGGAGGTGCAGCCGCAGCTGATCTTGCTGCAGAAGACATTGGTCCAGATCGAGGGCCTGGGGCGTGTGCTCTATCCGGATCTCGACCTGTGGGCAACCGGGCAACCGGTCCTGCAGAAATGGGTGACGGCGCAGACCGGCCCGAAGGCAACGGCGGAACGCATCTGGCATGACTTGCCCGAGGTACGTTATACGCTGGAGCGTCTGCCGACCGTCGCGCGTCGGCTCGTCGATCAGGTGCTGCAGAACGACAGTGGGTTACCGATCCCGAGTCGCGATGCGCTGTATCGACGCGAGCGTCGCCAGTACCGGGTCATAGGCGGCGTGGCGGGTATCGTCGCAGGTGCTTTGCTCATCGGTCTCGGCGCCGAACCCGATTGGGTCGGTTGGCTCGTCGGCGCCATCGGTCTGGTTTCGCTCTATCTTGGTCGCCCCAAGCCGCCACTCGCCCGGAGGTCGCGGCCCTGACAGGAGAACCGTATGCCACTCGTCGATCCTTTGCCCGCCGACACCGACGGAGAGATGCGCAAACTCGCCGAGTTCTTCAATGAGACGCTCGGGTTTTGCCCGAACAGCGTCTTGACGATGCAACGTCGCCCCGACCATTGACAAGGCCTTCATCGGCTTGAATACGGCCGTCATGCAAAACCATGGTCGGGTGACAAGTGCATTGAAGCGGCTGATCGCTTACGTATCGAACCATGCCACCGGCTGCGAGTCTTGTCAGGCACACGCCATTCGCGCCGCCCGGGTCCTGCCGGGATCACATGAATAACCCGACCGTCTACCGAATCATGGCCGACGCACTGCTCGTCACGCATTTCGCATTCGTCGCATTCGTCGTACTGGGTTTTATGTTGCGCGTTGCCGGATTGCTGGCAAGCTGGGCCTGGGCAAGCAATCGGGTGTTTCGACTCACGCATCTCGGTGCGATCGGCATCGTTGTCGCACAGGCCTGGCTCGGCCGGATCTGCCCGCTGACGGCGTGGGAGAACGCGCTGCGCATGCGTGCCGGCGAGGGGGTATATACCGAGACCTTCATCCAGCACTGGCTGCATCGGGTACTGTTCTATGATGCCGAGCCGCGGGTTTTCACGGCGATATATACTGTCTTCGGTGTGCTCGTACTGCTGGCTTGGGCGGTCGATCGGTCGCGGCATCACTCGCACCGGTGAGCGAGCGACTGCATAGTCAAAAAAAGAGAGTTGCCATGGATCACTACAAACTCGTACTGCCGGAGTATATGAATGCGCAGGGCTCCCTGTTCGGCGGCTATCTGCTCAAATGGCTGGATGAGTTTGCCTTTATTACGGCGAATGTGGAGTTCCCGGACTGCCGCTTCGTGACCATCGCGATGCACAACGTCGAGTTCCGGCACCCGATTGCTTGTGGCCAGATTCTGCGTTTCTCGGTCGAGCAGGCGCGGCTGGGCAACACCTCAGTCGAGTACCAGGTGGATGTCTCCGACGCACGGTCGGACGACGGTGGCAGCAGGGTGTTGTTCGCCACCAACATTACGTTTGTCAATGTGGCGGACAGCGGCGAGAAGCTGCCCATCCGGAGCTAGCAGGCTGGGCTGCCTGACATCCATGAACACGCGATCCGTCAAGGCCTTTTTCATCGTGCTCGCAGTGGCAATCGGCTTCGGCTATGGCACCTTCGTTACCCGGCCCGCCCGCTCGCCGGAGGGCGTGGTGACGCGTCTGAATGCCGCGACCCTGCTGCCGCGTCCGCAAGAGCTGCCGATCTTTGCGTTACATGATGAGGCGGGCGCGCCGTTCGGGCCGGCACAGCTGGCGGGCGAGTGGTCACTGATCTTTTTCGGCTTCACGAGCTGCGCTGACATCTGTCCGACGACACTGCAGACGCTCGTCGAGGCGACGGCCCGACTCGCAGTCAAACCCCGGATCGTCTTTTTGTCCGTGGACCCGGTGCGCGACACGACCGGGGTTCTGGCGAGCTACGTATCCGGTTTCGACGCCGGCATGCGCGGCGTGACCGGAGATGATGCCGAGATCCGAAAACTTGCCTCTGCGTTCGGTGTGTTCTACGCGTTATCGTCTGCTTCCGGGTCTGCTTCCGGGGCCGCGCCCGGCGCCTACCGCGTCGAGCATTCGCCGGCGGTGTTCGTGACTGACCCGGACGGGCGCTATGTTGCGGTGTTCACCTCGGCTTCAGACGCCGGGTTGATCGCGACGGACCTGCGGACGATCATCGGCAGCTGACCATGCGCGTACCGCTCCATGTCGCCCGGACGGTTTGTGCCAGCTTGCGGGAAACCAATGGGATTCGACATGAATTATGAGATCGCATTGGCTGAGCCCGCCGATGCGCAGGGCATTGCGAGTATGTCAGAGCGGCTGATCGAGTATGGGTTGCCGTTGTCCTGGGATGTGCCGAGGGTGGTGCGTCATATGCGCCGACGTGACAGCATCGTCATCAAGGCGGTCGGGCGGGACAGCGGGCGTGACGCGGATGCGTTACTCGGCTTCGCGATCATGAATTTTCAACAGGATGCAGCGCATTTGAGCCTGTTGGCCGTCGAGCCGGACTGCCGGCGCCGGAAAATAGGGCGCGGGTTGCTGGCCTGGCTCGAGGAGACCGCCGTCACGGCCGGTACCTTCTTCATCAGCCTGGAGGTTCGCACCCGCAACACGGCGGCGCAGCATTTCTATCGCACGCTTGGCTACGACGAGATGGACAGGGTCGTGGGCTATTACAGTGGAATCGAAGACGCAGTATTGTTTGCGCGCGACCTGCGTGTTTATACGACTGAAAATTTTGACTGAGCGATGAAACGTATCCCCGAACCCGAACTGATGCTCGATCCCGGGCAGGTTCAGGCTTATGCCCATGCAGATTTCGCAGAGCCGCACGAGCACTTCATCAGCTTGCTGGTCAAGAAGCTGGCGGAACTGCCGACCAAGGGAGTAGCGCTCGATTTGGGCTGCGGGGCGGGCGATATCTCGCGTCGGTTCGCCCGGGCTCATGCCGGGTGGCGGGTCGACGGACTTGACGGCTCGCCCGCCATGCTTGCCATCGCCAGGGAGATGACTGTCGGCGTCGGGCTCGATGCGCGCATCGAGTATCACGAAGTCCGGTTGCCCGCATCACCGTTTAAAGGTACCGGTTACGACCTCATCTTCTCGAACAGCTTGTTGCATCATCTCGCGGATCCGGGTGTGTTCTGGTCGACGATCAAGGGCTGGTCGGAGGCGCTCAGCAGCATTTTTGTCATGGATCTGTTGCGTCCGACGAGTCGCGCGGCGGCGGCTGAGCTCGTGCAGTGTTATGCGGAAAACGAGCCCGAAATACTGCGCACGGACTTTCACAACTCGTTGCTGGCCGCATTCGAGATCCGGGAGGTCGAGACGCAACTGGAGCAGGCCGATCTCGTGCACTTGCAGGTCGAGCGCGTGTCGGATCGGCATTTTATCGTCTGGGGCGCAGCCGGCGCCTGACTTGATGAGCGAAGGCCTGGAATCGTGGAAAGAGAAGGCTGCCAATTCGATCTGGTTACCCAGCGTTTCCTGGTCAGCCGCTGGCAGACGGTGGTTGGCAAACAGGTTCGTTCTCAGATCATTGATGGTCTGAAGAACTGGGTAGTTATTCGTTCGATACTCGATTCCTACGTACTCGATCATGCTGACAATATCGAGCCGGATGGCTATCCGTACTATCCGCCCGCCGCGGCCTTCGCGAGTGTTGTTGATGGGGCTGGCTCTGGCGTTGTTGTTCTCGTTGCTGTATGTCGTTCTGGGCACGCCGAGTGGGCACGAGACCTGGTCAGCGGCATGGCTCGAGGGCCTGTATTTTTCGTTCACCACCTTCGCCACCCTGGGGTATGGTGATGTATCTTACGGACCGGAGCATCCGTTGTTGCGCATGCTCAGCACGGTCGAGGCGTGGTGCGGTGCAGTTTTTATCTCGCTGTTTGTCGTCCTGCTGGCGCGGAAGGTTTTTCGTTAGCGCCGCGGTTTTGTGATCAACAACAAATGACCGAGACACGTTGAGTTACGTCACTGGATTTGCGCCTGTTATGGGGCCGCGGCCGCAGGTCCTGATTCTCGGCTCGATGCCAGGCCGCGCATCGTTGCAGCAACAGCAATATTACGCGCTGTCCAGGAATGCGTTCTGGCCGATCATGGGCGACCTGTTCGGGGCTGGCTTCGACCTGCCGTATGCGCGGCGCCTCATCGCTCTGACGCGCCATGGTGTCGCGCTGTGGGATGTTCTGGAGAGTTGCTATCGGCCGGGCAGCCTCGATTCGGCCATTGCCGATGCTTCGGTTGAGCCCAATGACTTCTCGGGCCTGTTTCGGGCCACTCCGTCGATCACCCACGTCTTCTTCAACGGCCGCAAGGCGGCCGATGTCTATCGTCGCCGCGTCCTGCCAAATTTGCAGGGCATCGGCAAGCTGATTACCTGTCGGACGCTGCCATCGACGAGTCCGGCACATGCCGCGCGAAGTTATCAGCACAAACTTGCAGAGTGGTCCGTCGTGCGTCAGGCGCTCGATCACCCGGTGGACCAGGCACAGGTTGTCCCACCCGAGCCTGCTCCGCCCGGGTCGGGGTGAGACTCAGGCGAGCGCGTCTATCAGTGAGCCCAGTGCGTCGTCTGCACGTTAGCTTATGGGGCATGGTCGGGCACCGGTGTTGGTGCTGTGCCGGCAGCATGAGTGTCGTGCAAATCGACAGCGATTGGCGATGGAGATCCGGGTAATCGCGTTGCGGTACCGGCGATCGATGCAGGGACGGGAGCGAGAGATGATTCACTGTCTCCGGCCCGGTAGCGGGTTAGACTGATGGTCCCATGAGTCTTAAAGCTGAAGTCGAAGCGTTGCTGCCGAACTGGGAGTCCTGGTATCCGAGCTTGTTTCATGCGGCCGAGGACCTGGGCGTCATTCGCGCGTATGTCTGTTCGCCGTCGTCACTGATGCTGAGCAACCGGCATGCGAGGGTGCGGGCCGAGGCGGAGAATGCATTCAAGGAGCAGTGGGGCGGCCATGAATAGCTCGCAAAACGTGCCTTGGGGCCTGGTTGCAATCGATGTATGCCCGGCTACGGTCTGTACGCATTGATGCCAAGCTCGCATTGCGGCCAAGCCAGCGGGTATTGAGTGGGACAGCAATGAGTCCGTTGCTATAATAGTGCGGACCCCTCCGAGGGATGATTGACGGGCCCCTGATGTCGAACTGGATCACTCATGTTTTAGCATTCTTACTGGGCGCCGGCGCCGGCGCCGGCGCTTTGCTGGTTCTGCGGTATGGTTCGCGCAGCGTCGGTGCGCGCGATCCGCACAAGGCATTGCGGCGACTGTACAAGGACTCACCCAGCTTCTTCGACGAGATTCGCCGGGAACTCGACAAGCCGGAGTTCCGGCACGTCCGCGAATTCGCGATCCTTGAGTCAAGTCGCGTGACTTTCGTCAGCGAAGACCTGCGCTTCGTCTATTACGAGGAAGATCTGCCGGGCGTCACGGCACTTGCAAAGGCGCTGGAGGATCACGGCTTCGCCGATGATGTCACGCGCGGCAAGACCCCGATCTTCCGGATACGTGAAAACTTTGTCGCCGCGCTGAAATCTCTGTAGACGCGCGCGAAGCCGCGGCATGAGCGATATCCACTGGTATGTCTATATCGTGCGGTGTGCAGATGCATCGCTGTATACTGGCGTCGCGAAGAATATTGATTCGCGGGTAGCGCTACATAATGTTGGTCGCGGCGCCAAGTACACGCGCGCGAGACTGCCGGTCACCTTGGTTTACCGGGA
>SMWD01000032.1 GCA_004357495.1 Gammaproteobacteria bacterium | reverse complement strand
CAACAGCTCGAGACCGAAGTCGGGGTAATGCTGTTCGAACGCGATAATCGCACGGTGTCGTTGACCCGTGCGGGTGAGTTATTCTTGACCTACGCGCGTGATTCGCTGACCCAGTGGGATGTCATTCGCAACGCGTTGATGGCCGGGGCCGACGAGTTGCATGGCCAGATCAGCATGTATTGCTCGGTGACGGCGAGCTACAGCTTCCTGTTCGACATACTCAGCGAGTTCCGCCGGGACCATCCGCGTATCGAAATCAAGCTGCACACCGGCGACCCCGAACTTGCGATCGCGCACGTGCTGTCCGGGGCGGAGGACATCGCGATCGGCGCCAGGCCCGACCCGTTGCCGAACGGGCTGGCCTTCAAGCCGATTGCGGTATCGCCGCTGGTGTTTATCGCCGCGCGCGATCACCGGGAGGCGGAGCGGTTGGCGCGCGGCAGCCCCGACCCCGGGCAGTGGGCGCAGATGCCGATGATTCTGTCCGAGAGCGGTCTGGCACGCCGACGCGTCGACGCCTGGTTCAGGGCGCTCGGCATCGCGCCGGCGATCTATGCCCAGGTGGCTGGCAACGAGGCGATCGTCAGCATGGTCAGCCTCGGTTTCGGCATCGGCGTCGTGCCACGCATCGTGCTGGATAACAGCCCGCTGGTGGAAAAGATTCGGGTGTTGAAGGTGCGCCCGGAACTTGAGGCCTACGACGTCGGCTTGTTCACGTTGCAGAAAAAACTGAAAAGCCCGCTGATCGAGGCATTCTGGTCGCAGTTGAAGTGAAAAGGTACCGGGTCACTGGTATCCCGCAAATACACTCGATCATGACGGGCTGATTTCATATCCACCGGTGTTGGCTGGCCTGGAAATGCCCGGACCCTTTATCAGAAGCGCCGTTTTGCGAGCAACTGGTCAGGCCACCTCGCGATGACACGTTCGATCGCGTCGGGCGCGGCGTTCTCGAACAGCGTGCGGTTCAGTTCCTGGTAGAACGGCGGGCCACCTTCTTCGGGCCACTGGCGCGTCGCATCGATGATGATCTTGCTCGTCGTCTTGCGGTCCGGTGCGGCCGGGTCGAGCGGGAACGCTCTCCGGTTCTCGAAGATTTCGGTTGCCGTCGCCGGCTGCCAGCGCGAGCCGATGGCGAAGCGCACGGCGGCTGAATCCATGACATCGATATCGTCGTCGACCACAATCGTAACGCGCGCGAGCGGGTTGAACATCGCCAGTGGTTTCGCGATCTCGATTGCCTGTCCGGGGGCATCCTTCCTGATGCTGATATACACGAGGCCCTGGGAGTCGTTCGGGGAATAGTAGTCGACGACCTGTGGCGACGACTTGCGCAGCGAGTAAATATTTGCGGCTGTCTGTGGCGCCTTGACGTATTCGGAGATCATGCCGGTAAAGCTGTTCATGATCCACGGGTCTTTTCGGTGGGTCAGCGTGTCGATGCGCATGACATAGTTTTTTTCTTTCTTGATGCCCATGTAGCCGTACATTTCGTGGTATGGACCTTCGGGCTCGAGATTGACGATATCGACGGTACCCTCGATAACGATCTCGGCATGCGCCGGTACGAGGAATTCGCCATCCTCGGTGCGCACGACATCGATGGCCTTGCCGCGCAGACCTCCGGCGACCGCGAGTTCATCGATCGGATCGCGCGAGCCGAGTCGTGACGGGATACGTGAGCTGCTGACCATCCACGTGACCGGATCCTGGCCGATGACCAGCGTCACCTTGATCGACGTCTCGCCGCGCTCTTTCGCGGCCTGGACCATCTTCCACCCGGTCTGCCCGGTCTCGAAGTTGACCATGATCTTGCGCGGGCCTTTGACCTGGCAGCGGTAGGTGCCGAAGTTGACGCCCATGTCCACATCCTGCGTGAACACCGATGCCGTGTTGATGTACGGGCCACCGTCGCCGGGGTTACCGCGGAAGAACGGGAATGCCATGACGTCGATGTCGTCACCGGTCAGGCGGATTTGCTTGACCGGCGCCTCGTCTGCGGCGACCTCATGCGGCTCGATGAGTGTGTAATTGCCTTCGGTCTGTTCGAGGCGCTCGAGCATGAGCTCCTTTGCGGCGCGATAGGATTGTTTCGCATCACGCGCATCCGGTTCGATACCCCAGATCAGGGCTTCGGTATCCATGTGCCCCTGCAGATTGGCGACGACCGGGCCGGGGAACGCGCGGCCGTTCGCCTTGATGTCTTCGAACAGGACAGCTGGCGCGCCGTGTACGCCGAACTCGTCGATGAGCTGGTATACGATCGCCGTCGCGTCGTAGGCATCCTGGTCGATGCCGCTGAATCGCAGCAGCAGGCCGTGATGATCGAGTGCCGCGACCCAGTCGCGTATCGAATCGAACGGCGCGCGCGGTGCCTTGCCGGTCGCGTGACCGGGCAATGCCCGGGAAGCTGCCTGTGCCGTTGTCGCGGTGGCCGCGAGCATCGCCGATGCGACCGCGGCCCCTGAGGCCATGAGTTCGCGGCGGGATACCTCGGCTGTCCGTGGAGACGTGTCTGCGGGTTTTTTTGTCGACATGCGGAGCACCTGATAGGTCTGTATGGACCTCCCCATGTTGCCTGATTTGTCCGGCCCGGGGCAACCGGGCCGATTCGTTTGCCGCCTGCCGGGCGGCTGCAGGCCGTTGCCGGTCTCTTGTCAGGGCGTACCGTCCGGGAGGTTCTGCTCGTAGCTGATCCGCTGGACGACAAAGCGCTCGCGGCTATCGCCAAGCGTCAGCACGACCTCGTCAGCGACCTTCTTCTTCAGCAACGCCCGCGCCAGCGGCGAATCGATGCTGATGCTGCCGCTCGTCGCATCCGCCTCGTCGGGGCCGACGATGCGGTACTCGATGCGGCTGTCGTCCGCGCGTTCCAGCGACACCCGCGCGCCGAAAAAGACCTGGTCGCTGGCCGGCGACTCGCGAACGATATTGAGTTTCGGGAGCCGCTTCTGCAGGTAACGGATGCGGTAGTCGAGGCCGCCCAGCTCCTTTTTCCGGTAAATATATTCGGCGTTTTCCGATCGATCGCCTTCGGCAGCGGCGGCGGCGAGTGCTGCGACGACGTCTGCGCGGCGCAGCCACAGGGCTTTGAGCTCGTCTTGCAGGGCGGCGTAACCCGCCGGCGTGATGTACGGCGAGGCGGCTGGTGGCGGTGGCTTCCAGCGACCCATGATTCAGGCGGGGCGGGTCATCAGCGCAGCGCCGGCACTACTCGCTCCCCGATCATTTTCAGCCCGTCCATCGGGTCATCGAACAGGCGAATCGACAGCTCGGTCAGGCCGCCCGCGGCGAACGCCTGGTAACGTTCGATTTCGCGGTCGATGTCGTCGAGGGTTCCGGCCGATGACATGCCGTGGATCAATCGCTCGAGCAGATCGTTCGGGATGCTGGGAATCTCACCGGTGCGTGAGCGAAATGCGATGCGCAGTTCTTCCCAGTGGTCGATGATGAGTTTCAGCTCGTCGTCATCGTGGCAGTACTTGCGCAGCTCTTTCTCTACCCGGGCGACGACGGCGGCGCGCCAGATCAGCTCGCGGCGGCCTTCATACATCGATGCCTCGCGATCCTTCTTGATATGCCAGGCCCAGAAGTTGCCGATGCGAAAATCATCGATCGGCGTCTCGCGCCTGGCAAGCCCTTCGGATATACGTTCCATTGCGTCGGGCAGCATGTCGACCGTGAAGTCGCTGAACTGGATGCCGTCCGCAAGCCGCCCGCCCAGGCGGATGGTCTGGTCGCCGCTCGAACAGCTGTAGATCAGTGGCCCGTCGCATTTTGCCCAGGCCATCCCGAACGGCCGGCGGATCACGAATGTACCGCCGTCATAACCCCTGACGAACTCGCCGGAGCGGGCGATTTCCAGGATCTCGATGCATTCGCGCATGCCGCGGACGCGGCGGTCCGGTTCGCTGACCTTCATGACCGGGTGCTGAGGCGGCCAGACCGGTGCGTCGTTCGCGACGCGCCAGCCGATTGCGCCGAGCAGCCCGCCGCCGCCGCTGATCCCGATCATCGCGCGGCCGTTGCACATTTCATTCAGCGTCAGGAGTGCATTCGCCATCTTCAGCGGGTGCATCTCCCACGGGCTGACCGCCAGCGGCCCGATGATCAGTTTCGACGTCGCCGCCGCGACCGGCGCGAGCGCGAGAAATGCGTCGTACCAAAAGTGGTAGTTTGATGACCATAGCGCCCGGATGCCGAGCCGTTCGGCCTCGACGCCGATTTCGGCCACCTGGTCCGGCGTCAGGTCCGGTTCGAGGATGATGTCGATGTCCATTTTATTTTTCCACGTTGATGTCAGCCCGGTTCCGGGCTCCGGATGTAGCGATATAACTCCGCGACCTCCTCGGGCCCGAAGACGCCGTAGAAATCCGGCATCGTGGTGTCGCGTTCGCCCTCGAGAATGCCCTGAAACTCCTCGATCGAACCGGTGAACTGCTGCAGGCCCGCTGCATTGTTGTTATGGCATCCCTGGCAGAACTGGGCGTAGAGGTCGGCGCCGTCGGCAGGCGCGCCGTTGGCCGGATTCAGGATGACCAGCACCGCGACGGCGCACAGCAGTCTGAGCGTCGTCATACCTTTCTCGTACGCATGCCGGCGATCGAGATCTCCGGGTGCCAGGTGTAGTCGCCGACGCCGCCCCAGCGCTCCGCGTGCACATCCAGCAGGTAAGGTCGGCCGTCTCTTACCACCCCGATACCGCGCTTGATTGCAGCCCGCAGTTTGCCGGGGTCGGTGACGCCCTCACCATCGATGCCATGGGATTTCGCCCACATCACGTAGTCGACATCCGGGTTGCCGAGGTAGGTCGCGAGATCCTTCTTTGCCCTGGCCTGTGCGCCCCCACCGGTGCGGTTGAAAGCCCAGTTCATGTTGTAGGCCTTGTTGTTGTAGATCACGATCAGCACCGGTGCGTCGTAACGCGACAGGCTCCAGAGTGCGTTCTGAAACATGAAAGCGCCGTCACCCGAGAGTGCGACAACCTGCCGGTCGGGCTGTGCGAGTTTCGCGCCGAGTGCGACACCGGTGGCCCAACCGAGCACCTCGCCCGGCTGCGGGCCGATTTGCAGCTTGCGGCCGTGACCCACGTCGAACCAGGGGGCAACATCGAACAGCGATTCGGACACGATGATCGCGTCGTCGTCCAGCAAGTCGTTGAGCTCCGTCGACAGGCGCGGGTAGGTGATCGGGGTGCGATCCCAGAACCGCTTCGCGCGCTTCAACTTGCGGGCGCGATCGGCCTGGATGTATTCCGTGACGACCGGGTGCCGCGCCGCGCGGATAGCCGTAATACGTCGCTTGGTCAGCATGCTTTTGACCGCTTCGGTCAGGTCGACGATGGCCGCGCGCGCGTCGGCCATGATGCTGAGGTCGGTCGGCCAGGCCATGGCCAGCATTTCCGGTTCGAGCGAGATATGACAAATCTTCGTATTCTCCGCGGGTGGGCCGGTCAGCACGTAGTGGCCTTCGTCGGGCATCTGGCTGCCGATCAGCAGCATCAGGTCGGACTTGCGCATGTACACCGAGAAGCGCGTAAACCACCCGAGTGCCAGCTCATGGCGCGACGGGAAGTCCGCAAATGCGCTCAGGCCCTGCATGACCGGGATGGCCAGCAGCTCGGCGAGCTCGATCAGTTCGGCCTGTCCGCCGGATTTTGTGACCTCGAGCCCGACGACCAGCATCGGGTTTTCGGCCTCGATCAGCATGCGTGCGGCCTGTTCGATGAGCTCCGGTTTGGCTCTGACGCCGCCGGCCACGTGGAAACGATTCTGAGGCAGGATGGTGCCTTCTCCCGTCTCCTGGTACAGGTTTTCGGTCATCTGCAGAAACACGGGCCCGCCCGGCGGCGTCCGTGCGACCTTGATTGCGCGGCGCGTGAACTCCGGCACGCGGCCGAAGTTCTGCATCTTGTAGCCCCACTTCATGAACGGGTCGAGGACGTCTTCCCATTCGACCAGTTCGATATTGCCGCGCCGGTTCGAAAACTTGTTGTGCTCGCGCGCCGTCAACACGATCATCGACGACCGGTTCACCATTGCGTTATGGATGTTGCCGCCGGCGTTCATCAAGCCCGGGCGCGGGATCATCGCGACTCCGAGTTCGCCTCCCGATGCGATGTGATAGCCCTCCGCCATCGCGACGGCCTGGCCTTCGTTCGTGGCGAGAAAATTCTTCAAGCCGGGACGCTGGAGGACGCTGTCGAAGAATCGGTTGGTGCCACCGCCGCAGCCGTGGAAGATATATTTTACGCCGGCCTGCTCGAACGTCTCGAAGATCATGTCGGAACCGTTGCCGGTGACGATGCGGGCGATGCTCTCATCGAGCCCGGCGTCGGACAGCGTGTCAGCTTGTGCGTCGGAGAGGCTGGCCAGCAGCGTCTGCGCCGACGCCAGCGAGACACCCAGCGCCCCGAGTTCCCGGATGAAGCCGCGACGGCTCAGGCCTTCGTCGAGGTATTGCCTGATGAGCGAACGCATACTGTTCTCCTCCTGTCGGACAACGTGACCGGTTTCGGCTGCAGGGGCAGGGACTCAAACCCGTTCCAGTATACTGGCAGATGTCAGGGTGGCCGACGCGGGCGCCCGGTTGCCCGCATGCCGGCCAGCACGCGGCGACGAAGCCACACGCTACCCCGGAGATTCCTGATGGGCATCACGCGCAGGCGACTGATCTATTCCGGCCTTGCCGCCGGCGGCGGCCTGGTGGTCTATTCTGCCGCGCGGATGCTCGATACCGGCGGCGACGGCGATGCGCGCACGAAGTTTGCTGCGACGACGGTCGATGACATCGGCCTGAATGCCTGGATCAAGATCGCGCCGGACGGGCATATCACGTTCGGTGTGCATCGCGCCGAGATGGGGCAGGGCGTGACGACCTCGTTGCCGATGATGCTCGCAGAAGAACTCGATGCGGATTGGGATCGCATCAGCTACGAATTTACACCGCTGGACAAGGATTACTACAACTTCGGCGTCATGGGTCGCGGCCGCCCGTTCGGCGATGCGGAAGGGTTTTTTCCTGACCTCGGCACGGCGTTATTGCGGCGCGTGTTCCACGCCCGCGGCGACAGCCTGACCCTGAGCAGCACGAGTATCCTCGATGCTTACGATACGCTGCGACCTGCCGGCGCCGCCGCGCGGGCCCTGCTGGTCGAGGCGGCCGCACGGCGTTGGGGTGTCCCGGCCGCGGCTTTGCGCACCGAGCGCAGCCGGGTCTTTGACGACACCGCGCAGCGCAGCGCAGGCTATGGCGAACTGGTCGCGGCCGCCGCGCAGCTCGAACCGCCCGCCGACCCGCAACCGAAGGACCCGGCGGATTACCGGATTATCGGCCGCAGCCTGCCGCGTCTCGATATACCGGCCAAGGTCGACGGCTCGGCGATGTTCGGCATCGACATCGACTTGCCGGACATGCTCTACGGCGCGGTTGTACACAGCCCGGTTGCGGGTGGCCGTATCGCCGCGTACGACGCCGGCGCCGCCGAGCAGTTTCCGGGCGTCGAGGCGGTGTTGCCGTTGGGCGAGGTTGCAGTTTGCGTACTCGCGCACGACACCTGGACGGCGATGCAGGCGGCCAGGCAGATTGTCATCGAGACGGCAGACGACTTCGAACTGGCAGATTCCGTCGAGCTGCGTAATACATTCGTCGCCGCTCTGGATGATCCGGAGCCGGCGGTGTTTCGCGACGATGGCGAGGCACTGACCGTGCTGCAGGATACGCCAGGCCAGACCCGGACCTATCACTGGCCATATCTTGCACACGCGACCATGGAGCCGATGAATTGTACGGCACTGTTCGATGCCGACGCGAACCACTTGACGATGTGGGTCGGCAGCCAGGCGATTACCACGGCACAGCAGGTTGCGGCGGCACAGGCGGGTCTGGATCGCAGTCAGGTCACGGTCCATCGAACCTTGCTCGGCGGCGGGTTCGGTCGTCGCGCCGAGATGGACTTCGTCGAGCGAGCGGCCGCGGCAGCCATGCAGATGCCCGGGCGACCGCTGAAGATTACCTATTCGCGCGAGCAGGATATGCAGCACGACATGTACCGGCCCATGGGCGTGGCGCGCGTGCAGGCGCATGTGCAGGACGACGGGAAAATTCTCGCCATGGATTACCGCCTGGTGACACAGTCTGTCGTCGCGAGTTTCGCGACGCGCACGCCGTCGCCGCGCCCGTCAGATGCAGCCGCGGACAAGACCGTGGCGTCCGGCATCTATGATCTGATCTATGACGTGCCGAACATGCGGGTCGCGTTCTCCCCGCAGTATCCGCATGTGCCGGTCGGCTACT
>SMWD01000031.1 GCA_004357495.1 Gammaproteobacteria bacterium | reverse complement strand
TACCTCCTGCCAGTACCGGGAATGGTTCGGCCGCCTAGCTTTGGGTTATCGCCACTATTCGGATTCGTTAATCAGTTTGTGCTGGCGCGTTGCTCAGAATTGCCTTGTGACGCCTTCGTCTGCTTTCGACGGATCGCGCTGAGTACTCGCCAGGGTGACATCGGCATCTCACGCACATACTCGCCGATCGCATCGCTGACGGCCGCGGCGATCGCGCCGACCGTGACTACGATCGGACCCTCGCCGACTTCCTTCGCGCCGAACGGGCCGTACGGATCAATCGTCTCCACGAGGATGTATTCGACCTCGGGCATCTCGTAGGTGCGTGGCATCTTGTACTCGAGTCGCGACGGATTCAGGAACTGCCCGTTGTCGTGTTCGCACTCCTCGTACAGCACCTGGCTCATGCCCGAGAACACCTGGCCGTCGATCTGGCCCTCGACGGCCAGCGGGTTGATCGCGCGGCCGAGGTCGTGCGCAACTGTCATCTTGATGACCTGTACGTCGCCGGTCTCCGGGTCAACTTTAAGCTCGGCGACCTGTGCGCCGAATGACCAGGCCAGCGTCCCGTGCTTCAGCGGCATGTTGTAGAAGCCGTGGCCCATGACGAAGCGGCCCTCGCGCGAATGCAGGCAATGCCAGGCCGCCTCCTTGAAGGGCATGGATTTATCCGGATCGCTGGCGGCGAAAATCCGCCGGTCGCGGAACACCAGGTCGTCGGCGTCGACACCGAGCTTCTCCGCGACCCGTCGGCCGAGTTGTCTGCGCGCGTCGGCGGCGGCTGCGCGTACCGCGTTGCCGGTCGTGAATGTGCCGCGTTGAGTGAATGCGCCGACATCGATCGGTGTCGTCTCGGTATCGCCCGCGACGAGACGAACATCCTCGGCGTGACAGCCGAGCACCTCGGCCGCGATGATGGCCATCGTCGTATGGGTGCCCTGACCCATGTCGGGGATGCCGGTGTACAGCGTGACGATGCCGTCTTCGGCGATCTTCAGCATGGCGGCAGACGTGTCGTGTTTGAATGCGCCCTTGACGCCCGATGCCATCGCGCCGATCGCTACGCCGATGCCGTGATACGGGGGCAGCTTGCCGTATTTGTCGTCCCAGCCGGACGCCGCGCGAACTTTCTCGAGGCATTCCTTCAGACCGCAGCTCGCAAACGTACCGCCGATGATGTCCGTGAAGCCCTGGTCGACGGCGTTGTCGAGGAAGAAATCGATCGGGTCCTTGCCGATCTTGGCCGCGGCCCGCGCAAGTTGCTGCATGATCGCGGCGTTGACGCCGGTCATCATGCCGCCGTGATGGAAAAAATTCGGACGCTGATTCGTCACGACGCAGCGGCGGTGAAAGCGCAGCCCGTCGATCTTGAACAGCCGGGCCTGGTAGTTGGCCGCCATGGCCGTCAGGTACGACACGCCGAACGGGTGTGCGCCGGTGTCGGCGTCCATCTCGACTTCGAAGCCCTTGATCTTGCCCGCGCGCGTGAAGGCCGTGCGTACGAGGAATTCATTCTGGCCGCCGGCGCGACAGGCCAGAAACTCCTCATCGCCGGTCACGAACACTTTGACCGGGCGCCCGGCTTTCCGCGACAGCAGCGCGGCAATGTAATGGTGCGGGCGGCACATGCCACGGCCCGTGAATGCGCCGCCGGTATTCAGGTGGATGATGCGGACCTGGCTCATGGACAGGCCGAAGGCCTTGCTCAGACTGTTCTGGAACAGGTAGCCGGACTGCGTCGGTGTCCACATCGTCAGCTTGTCCGGGAACGAGTAGTCCGCCAGCGCGACATGGAACTCGGCGAACAGGTTGTGACTCGGATGCGTCGTGAACCGGTCCTCGAGCACGAAATCGGCTTCGCGGAATGCCTTGTCCGGATCGCCGTATTCGTCGATGTCGTCGCTGGCGACGTTGCCTTCGAAATCGGGGTGAATTTGCGGCGCGCCCGATCGGAGCGCGTTGCGCAGCGTCGTCGCATAGGGCAGGGGTTCGTACTCGACTTCGATCAGGTCGAGGGCTTCTTCCGCCGTAATCTCGTCGATGGCGGCGACGGCGGCAACTTCCTCGCCGATATAACGTGTGATGTCCTTGCACATCGCAGGCTCGTTGATACTGACGAACACACCCTCGGCGTCCGCGGCCGTGATGACGCACCTGACACCCGGCAGCGCGAGTGCCTTGCTCGCGTCGATGCCGAGTATGCGTGCGTGCGCATACTTGCTGCGCAGGATCTTGCCACACAGCATGTTCGGCAGCTTGATGTCGTCCGTGAACAGCGAGCGCCCGGAAACCTTCTCGGCGCCGTCGAGTCGCGGCTGGCGTTTGCCGACCTGGCTCAATACGACGTTGCGGGCCGCCTCGAGCGTCGCATCATCCGGCATCGCCGCGTGGCTGCCGTCGCCGTGGATCGCCTTGATGCGATCGCGCTTTGGGTCGACTGGCTTGCTCACGTTACGTCTCGCTCCTGGCCCGAATCAGGTGGTCGTTACGGAGCGCGTCCTTGACCTTAATATGTCCGGTGCAGCGGCACAGCACGCCGGCCATGCCCGCGTTGATCTGTTCTTCCGTCGGTTCCGGATGGGCATTGATGACGGCCTTGGCCGACATGATGACGCCGGGCGTGCAGAAGCCGCACTGCACGGCGCCGTATTCGATGAATGCGGTCTGGATCGCATCGAGCTCGCCGTTCTGCTCCAGGCCTTCGATGGTCACGATCGACTCGCCGTCCCACTCCAGGGCCGGCGTCAGGCACGACAGCACCGCCTCGCCCTGCGCGTTGTTGACCGTGCAGACGCCACAGGCGCCGGTCGTGCAGCCGCGTTTCGTGCCGGTCAGGCTGAGCTGGTCGCGGATGACGTCCAGCAGGGTCTGACGATCGGATACGAGAATTTCTCGCGTGTCGCCGTTGACGGTCAGCGTGATGATTTCTCTTGCCATGATTACATCTCCCGCAGGCGCTGCAGGGCGCGCCTGACCAGAACGCGGGCGACCTGCTTCTTGTAGCCGGCCCGGCTGTACAGGTTGGTGACTTCACCGAGTTCGTCGCGCACGGCGTCGCACGCCCGCTCGATGGCCTCGTCCGTCAGGCCTGACGATTCGATGATCGCGGCCGGCTCTTTCAGGACGATCGGAGCGGTCGAAACGGAACCGAGCACCAGTGTGACCTTGCCGGCCCATTCACCGGCGCCGTTGCAGCGGGCGGCGACGGATCCGATCGCGAAATCGATCCCCTTGCGCGCTGCCTGCTTGACGTAGACGGTGCGGTCATCGACCGGTGGTATCGTCACGTGCGTAACCAGTTCATCGACGTCGAGCGCCAGGTTATGCAGGCCGTCGTCGTGATAGAGATCGACGATCGGCAGTTGTCGTTCGGCACCGACTTTCCGGATCGTCAGCGTCGCGCCCAGCGCGATCAGTATCACCGGCGTGTCGGCGTTGTTGATCGCGTGGCATTTGTCGGAACTCTTGATGACGTGACACAGCTGACCATCGGTTTTGAAGCAACCGGCGCGACCCGCGCGCCATTGTGCGGAGTTATTTGTATACCAACAGCGTGTCTTCAGACAGATATTGCCGCCCAGCGTGCCCATGTTGCGAACGTGCCGGGACGCGAGTTGGCGAATTGCATCCGTGAATGCGGGCCAGCGGCCGTTCAGCAGCGGGTGCTCCGTGAGGTCGTGCAGCCGGCATGCGGCTCCGATGCGCACGCCGCCATCGGGCAGCGGCTCGATGTCTTGCAGTTCCCGAAGTTTGCGGACGCTGATGACCGTCTCCGGCCGGAATAGCTTCAAGCGCATGTTGAAGATGACATCCGTGCCACCCGCGACGATCTGACCGGCATCGCCGGCCTCGCGCAGTGCTATCAGGCAGTCGTCGAGACTCCCGGGTCGGACGTAGGCGTGGGCGGGCAGCAGCAAGCGGTTCTCCTGATCGATGGCCGGTCCTGGCTGACAGCCGGCTTTTCGCTTCCCATTATAGATTATGGGGCATTTATGAGACCCCGGTCCCGATTCGAGGCATCACATAATGCAAAATCGGACCAGAGTATTGTATTTCATTGATTTTGTTGTAATCGCACGTATTTAGATGCGGTTTACCGTGCTGGGTGACCGTGCACGCCACCAGGCGATGCCGGCTCCGGCAATGGGTTAATTCGCCGGGGACCACCCGTTAAGCAGATGAGACATCCGGTTCAAAGTCAGTCGGCGACGAGCGACGAGCGCATGAGGCCGATTGTGGAGCTGATCGCGACGGCTCTCGAGCATCGGCGCTTTCACGCGTCCGCGACGGCCGTGCTGACGGAGTTCGCGACCCGCTTCGGGTGCGGGAGTGCGAGTCTCGGGTTTTTGCGCGGCAGACACACGCGGGTGCGTGCAGTTTCGCACAGCGCGTCGTTCGAGGAGAAGATGAACATGGCGCACGCCGTCGGCGCCGCGATGGATGAAGCGCTCGATCAGGACGCGTCGGTTGTCTATCCCGCGAAACCGGACCACGCGATTCAGGCGCTGCGGGCACACACGGAACTCGCGCGCCGCTCCAAGGCCGGTTCCATCTGCACACTACCGATCAATCATGACGGCCGGCTGGTCGGCGCGATTACCCTCGAACACCCGATCGTGGACGTGTTCGATGCCGACACCATCGCGCTGTGCGAATCCATCGCGGCGCTCGTCGGGCCGATTCTCGATACCAAGTATCAGGATGAGCGGTCACTGCTGATCCGGTGCTGGCAGCGATGCCGTCAGAGCCTGGAGGGTTTGTTCGGTCCGGAGCATGTCGCGCTCAAGCTCGTCGGCGTCCTCGCGCTTGCGGCGACGGTCGTTCTGACGTTTGCCACCGGTGACTACCGTGTGACCTCCGCGGCGACGCTCGAGGGCACCGTGCAACGTGTCGTCATCGCGCCGATCGACGGGTTCATCATGGATGCCAGGTATCGCGCGGGTGATGTGGTCGAGCAGGGCGACCTGCTGTGCCTGCTCGACGACAAGGACCTGAAACTCGAACGTACGCGGTGGTTCAGCGAAAAGCAGCAGCTCCAGAAAGAATACCGTGGCGCGCTCGGTCTGCATGAGCGCACGCAGGTCACGATCCTGAAGGCGAAGCTCGATCAGGCCACGGCGAAGCTTGCGCTGAGCGAGGAAAACCTGGCCCGGTCGCGCATCCTGGCGCCGCTCGGCGGCGTCATCGTTGCCGGTGATCTGAGCCAGTCACTCGGCGCCCCCGTCGAGCGTGGCGACGTGTTGTTCGAGATCGCTCCCCTGGATTCGTACCGCGTCATGCTGCGGGTCGATGAACGGGAGATCGGTCAGATTGTCGAGCAACAGCGAGGCATGCTCGCGTTGGCCGGATTCCCGAACGAACGCTTCCCGTTTGTCGTCAGTCGCATCACGCCGGTCTCGACGGCGGCGGAGGGCAGCAACTTCTTCATCGTCGAGGCCGAGCTCGAAGAGACTCCGAAATTATTGCGCCCCGGGATGCAGGGCGTCGGCAAGATCGAGATCGGCGAGCGGCGGCTGGGGTGGATACTGACGCACGAACTCAGCGACTGGGTGCGCCTGTGGCTGTGGACGTAATTCCGGTGGCAGCTTGCTGACATGACCGGCCCGCTGTACAGCTCGTTCTGGTATCGCGTCGCGAAGCTGCGGCCCACCCTGCGTCAGCATGTCGAATCGCACCGGCACGTCTACCGGGGCCAGGTCTGGTATCTGATTCAGGATCCCGCATCGGGGCGCATGCATCGATTTGCCGGGGCGGCGCAGCGGATCATCGGCCTCATGAATGGGTCGCGTAGTGTGCAGGAAATCTGGGACGCGATCGAGGCCGCCGATCCGGACAACCTGCCGACGCAGGACGAGGTCATCGGCTTGCTCGGGCAACTGCATGCGGCCGATCTTCTCAGTGTCAGGATTTCCCCCGACACGCAGGAGTTATTTCGCCGCGCGCAGGCCAGACAGCGCAAACGTCGGCGCAGTCGATTTGTGAATCCGCTGGCGATTCGCATTCCGCTGATCGATCCGGATCGGTTCCTGGCCCGCACGCTGCCCGTCGTTCGCTGGGTCCTGAGTCCCTTCGGCGTCGTGCTCTGGTTGCTCGTCGTCGGTGCGGCCGTCGTGCTGGTGGGGATGCACTGGTCCGAGCTGACCGACAATGTCATCGATCGCGTGACGACGCCGCGCAACCTGCTTTTCATCTGGCTGAGTTACCCGGTGATCAAGGCGTTCCACGAGCTCGGTCATGGCTACGCCGCCCGCCGCTGGGGCGGCGAGGTCCACGAGATGGGTATCATGCTGCTGATCTTCATGCCCATACCG
>SMWD01000030.1 GCA_004357495.1 Gammaproteobacteria bacterium | reverse complement strand
TGCCCCCCATGTCGAAGCCGATCAGACGCCCGCCACCGGCCGCATCGACCATGCCGACGACGCCGCCCGCAGGCCCCGACAGGATGCTGTCCTTGCCGCGGAAGAAGCGCTCGTCGACCAGCCCGCCGTTGCTCTGCATGAACATCAGCTGCGGCGTCGACAACCCGGCCGCGGCGAGACCCGCTTTCAGACGACCGATGTATCTGGCCAGTACCGGCGACAGGTAGGCATCGGCGACCGTCGTGTCGCCGCGACTGACGAGTTTGCGCAGCGGACTGACATCGCAAGACAGCGAGATCTGCTCGAAGCCGATGCGCAGCGCGATCTCGCCGACGGCACGTTCGTGTTCGCCGTTACGGTAGGCGTGCAGCAGGCATACCGCTAGTGCGCGCAGGCCAGCATCGTACTGCCGTTGCAACCGCCGCTCGACCGCTGCCAGATCGAGCGGCGTCAGCACGGCGCCCTGGGCGTCGAGCCGTTCGGCGACCTCGATGACAGCGCTGTACAGCTGTTGCGGCAGCCGAATATGCAGTGCGAAGATGTCGGGCCGATTCTGGTAGCCGATGCGCAGCGCGTCGCCGAACCCTGCGGTAATCGCCAGCACGGTGGGCTCGCCCCGGCGCTCGAGCAATGCATTCGTGGCAACGGTCGTACCCATCTTGATCGCGTCGATCTGCCGTTCGCCACCGTTCGCTCGCTGGATTGCATCGATGCCGGCGACTGCTGCATCCGCATAGCGTTCCGGATTTTCGGATAACAGTTTGCGTACATGCAGACTGCCATCGGGCGCGCGTCCGATGACATCGGTGAATGTGCCGCCGCGGTCGATCCAGAATTGCCAGCCGCCCTTATGCGCCGATCGAGCCATCAAACTAATGTAGCATGCAAATTCTTATCGCCATATTTTTTCGCCATGAGCAGGAAGAACAATGAGTTCTATGCGCGCATCTGGAATGCCGTCGCGGCAATCCCGTACGGGCGGGTTGCGAGCTACGGCCAAATCGCGGAACTGGCCGGCATCGCCCGGGGTGCACGTATGGTCGGCTGGGCGCTCGGCAAGGCGCCGGACCGGATGACATTGCCGTGGTATCGCGTCTTGAACGCGCAGGGCCGCATCTCCATCCCGAAAGGCAGTCGCGTACGCGACGAGCAGATCCGACGCCTGACCGACGAGGGGGTCGTCGTGGTCGACGGGTGCGTCGACATGCGCCGCTATCACTGGCAGCCGGACCTCGATGAACTGGTCTGGGGCCCAGCCGCATTTGGCGACGATGACTAGTCGGTCAGGGCGCCAGGCCGGGAATCGGGATTTCATCTGTTTTTCGCACGGACAGGACAGTGGGCCGTGGGGTACGAAGATTCGGGCGATGGCCGACCAGGCGCGCGCCGCGGACTGGGCCGTCGAGTCGCTGGACTACCAGGGCACGGGAGCACTTGACCGCGTCGAGAAACTGGTCGCGTATTGTGAAAGTCAGGATGCCCCGCAGGTGCTCGTCGGCAGCAGCATGGGCGGCTATGTCGCGACGGCGGCGGCCGCGCGTATCGGTGCGCGCGGCCTGTTCCTGCTGGCACCCGCGTTGTACCTGCCGGGTTTCGAGGAATTCATGCCCGCCACGCTGCCGGCATGTCCGACCCTGATTGTGCATGGCTGGCGCGATGACGTCGTGCCGTATGCCGGCAGTATTCGCTACGGCGAGGAAACCGGCGCCAGTGTGATGTTGCTGGACGGGGATCACCGGCTGACGGCGCACCTCGAGCAGATTAATCATCTGTTTGGAGAGTTTCTTCGGCAGTTGCGCTGAGATAGCGGGTATCCACTGCCGCGATTCCTCGCTCATCAATCCGGCCCGCGCTCCGCCGAGTATGCTGCAAGCCCTGTCAGTGTCGGGTATTTTGCAACGATCAGATAGGTCGGAATCGATTTCAGATAGTCACCGTAACGTCCCTTCGCTTCGAATCGTTCACGAAATGCGGATGCGATGAATCGTTCGCGGTGGCGTGGAACGATACCGCCGCCGATATAGACGCCGCCGAAAGCGCCGACCGTCAATGCGACGTTCGCGGCGATGGTGCCAAGCAGGCGGAAGAACACGGTAAAAGTTTCGCAGGCCCCGGCGGCACCGCCGCGAGCAAGTTCGGCGAGTTCGGCGGCCGGGCGTTGCGGGCCACCGTGCAGCGTCGCGTGCAGCAGGCCGAGGCCGGGGCCGCTGAGTAGTCGCTCCGCCGAACAATGTCCGAATCGAGCGCGGATGGCGTCGATTACCTCAGCCTCACGTGCATCGACGGCCGGTAGCGTGACATGCCCGCCTTCGCCGCTGACGATTACCCAGTGGTTGCCGTCGGGCACCAGGCTCGCAACACCGAGGCCGGTGCCGGGACCCAGCACGGCCTTCGGCTTGCCCGGCAGTGGCCGCCCGCCGCCTATGGGTACGAGATCGTCCCCACCCAGTTCCGGCAACGCCCGAGCCAGTGCGGCGAAATCATTGAGCACTTTCAGGTCGCGCAGACTCAGCTGTTTTGCGAGTTCATTGATGCTGAATTGCCAGTCGATGTTGATCATTTCGATCTCGTCGCCGCGAATTGGTGCCGCGACTGCGAGCGTGCCCGCGTCCGGTCGGTCAGTCGGCGCGAGGTCGGCGATGTAATGCTCGAGCAAGGCGGCCGGGTGGTCGAAGTCGCGATTTTTGAAATCGCGAATCGCCGTTGGTCGTCCGTTGTCGTCGGTGATCGCGCAGCGGGTATTTGTCGCGCCGATATCCGCGAGCAGGTGGCTCATGAAACCAGCCGGACGTGCTCGTGAGCGGCGATCAGGGTGTCGACGAAGCGAGTGCGCCAGGCCGTGATGTCATTCTTGCGCAGCACGGCGATCATGCTGTCGTAACGTTCCTTGCGCTCTCCGAGCGGCATGCGAAGGGCCCTGTGAATACCGTCGGCGACACCGTCGATGTCGTAGGGATTGACGAGCACCGCATCGGTCAGTTCTTGTGCGGCACCCGCCAGGTTCGATAAAACGAGTACCCCGGGATCCTTGGGATCCTGCGATGCGACAAATTCTTTCGCGACGAGGTTCATGCCGTCACGCACCGGCGTGACCAGCCCGACCGCCGCCTCGTGAAAGAAGCCCATGATCGTGCCCCGGTCGAATGCGCGATTCAGGTAGCGGATGGGTGCCCAGTCGATATCGGCGAATTCGGCGTTGATCTCGCCGGTTGCCTGTTCGAGTGCGTGGCGGATATCCGTATACCCGCGGACGCCGGCGCGCGTCGTCGGTGCGATCTGGATGAACGAGACCTGGTTGCGGTTGGCCGGGTAGTTCTCAAACAAGCGTTCGACCGCCCGGAACCGCGCTTCGAGACCCTTGCTGTAGTCCAGCCGGTCCACGCTGATGATCAGATCCCGGTCGCGCAGGTTGCGGACCATGCGCCGGGTCTTGTCTTCCAGATGCGCTACCTGCGCCAGTTGCTGGCAGTCGTCGACGTCAATGCCGATCGGGAATACGCCCGTATGTACCAATTGATCGGAGGACGGCCGGCGGCGGTCGGCCAGAGTGATGCCGCCGAACTCGTCCTGCGACAAGGCCTCGTTGAAGGAGCGCAGGTCGCTCTGGGTGTGAAAGCCGACGAGGTCGTAGGTGCACAGGCAGCGCAGCAACTGAGTGTATACGGGCAGGACGCGCAGCACCTCAATGTCCGGGAACGGCACGTGCAGGAAGAAACCGATGGGGTTCTTGATCCCTGCGCGCCGCAGCTCCGACGCCAGCGGGATCAGATGGTAATCGTGTACCCAGATGATGTCAGACGGCCGCAGCAGCGGCAGCAGTTTGCGCGCGAACAACGCGTTGACGCGGCGGTACTCGTCGTACTCCCGGTGGTCGTAACGGAAGTAACCGAGCAGGTAGTGACAAACGGGCCACAGCGAGGTGTTGCTGAAGCCATTGTAATAGAGCTCGAACGAGCGCTCGTTGAGCTCGATCGTTGCGTAGGTGATGTTGCCCACCTGGTCGAGTTTGGGGTCGCCCGGCTCGCCCTGCGTCGTTTTGCCGTTCCAGCCGAACCAGATGCCGCCGTATTCCTCGAGCGCCGCCAGCACCCCGACAGCCAATCCGCCGGCGGACTTGCTGTCGGTGTTGGGTTGCGCGACGCGGTTCGATACGGCGACGAGTCGCGTCATAGTGCGTCTTCCCAGGAAATGCTCAGGCGTCTCGCGGCATTGATGATGCCGACCATGCTGTAGGTTTGCGGGAAATTTCCCCAGAGTTCGCCCGTGTCCGGCGACAGATCTTCGGACAGAAGGCCGAGGCTGTTGCGGCAACTCAGCATTTTCTCAAAGAGATCCCGAGCTTCATTCTCGCGGCCGATCGCGGCCAGCGCATCAATGTACCAGAACGTGCAGATGTTAAACGCATTCTCCGGCTCGCCGAAATCGTCCGCAACGGCATAGCGGAACAGGAAATCTCCGCGCCGCAGTTGCTTCTCGATCGCTGCAACCGTGCTCAGAAAGCGTGGGTCGTCGGCTTCGAGAAAGCCGAGGTTGTGCAATAACAGCATGCTGGCGTCGAGTTCCGGGCGGCCGAAGCTCTCGGTGAATACCTGCTGTTCTTCGTCCCACGCCGCCGTGCAGATGTGTGCGTGCATACGAGCCGCCGTTTCCCGCCAGTATTTTTCACGCGCCGGCAACTCGAGTTTGCGCGCGATCTTCGCGAGGTGATCGCAGGCGGCCCAGCACATGACGCTCGAAAAGGTATGCACACGCAGTCGTCCGCGGTATTCCCAGATGCCGGCGTCGGGTTGGTCGAAACGCTGCGCGGCCTGCTCGCCGAGTTCTTCGAGTCGCTGGAAGCTTTCCGGCGTACCGGGATCCGGCATGCGCTGGTCGAAAAAGAACTGCGTAGCAGCCATGACCACGGCGCCATACACGTCGTTCTGGACCTGCTGGAAGGCCTGGTTACCGACCCGGACCGGACCCATGCCGCGGTATCCCGGCAAACTGTCGATTTTGCGTTCGGTCAGGTCCGCCTTGCCGGTGATCGAGTAGACGGGTTGCAGCGACTCGACGGATTCGTACGAGACGTTGAGAATATAGCGCAGATACGCGCTCATGGCTTTGGTCGCGCCGAGGCTGTTGAGACCCTGAATCGTGAAATAGCTGTCGCGGAGCCAGCAGTAGCGGTAGTCCCAATTGCGCCCGCTGTTCGCGGCTTCGGGAATCGACGTCGTCATGGCGGCGATGACGGCGCCCGTATCTTCGAACGTGCAAAGCTTCAGCGTCAGCGCGGCGCGGATGACCGCTTCTTGCCACTCGAACGGAATGGCGAGCCCGCGTACCCAGTTCTGCCAATAGTGCTGGGTTTCGCCGAAGTGATCGCGGGCGATTTTGTCGACTGAATCCGGAATGCTTTCATCCATGCCGAGGATGAGATGCTTGGCCTCGGTCAGCACGAACGCATTTTCCTCGAGGATTGCGCTCAGCGAAACATCGGTCGTCAGTCGCAGGACGTTATCCATCAGGACGTAACGAATGTGGTTGCTGCCATGGGTAGTCGTGGCATCTTCCGCGCCGTACTGGCCGGCCGGGTGCAGGCGCACCCGGATACGCGGCAGCCCGCTGATCGGCGTCAGGGTGCGGATCAGCATGGCCGGGTGATAGAACCGGCCGAACAGGGTGAAGCGCGGTGCGAAATCCGTGATGCGCACCGCGCCGCCGTGCGTGTCGTACAGGGTGGTCTGCACGATAGCCGTGTTGCGGATATAGCTTTGTTCGGAGCGTTCGTAGTCGATCAGGTCGATGTCGTAGCGTCCGCGCATCGTTTCCGCCTCGTCGTTCATCAGGAGCCGGCAAAATGCCGGGTCGCTGTCGAATTGCGGCAGGCACGCCCAGACGATGCGGGCACGGTCGTCCAGCAAGGCGCCAATCTGACAATTGCCGATGACGGCGAGGTTCAGGGATGACACGTTTGAACTCCTTTGGTTACTGATGGTTCTTGTGCGCTGGCCATGGATGCAGCCATGCTCGGACGGCATCGACATCGGCCAGCGCATGGCGGGCGACCGAAGCGTACGCATGCGGGCCGACCTTGATCGAATCGCCACCGAGCGCGTTGACGACCGCGAACGCATCCTCGTCGGTGATGTCGTCACCGATAAAAACCGGGCGTCGGCCTGCATATGGCGGTTCGGCCATGAACCGCGTGACCGCGGTGCCCTTGGTTTCACCGGCCGGGCGAATTTCCAGCACCATTTTGCCATCCTGAAACACGAAGTCCGGACCCAGCTTGTCGATAATGTCACGTATCGCCGCGCGCACGGTATTCTGCTGCCCGGGAGCCTGCCGATAATGCAGCGCCAGGCTGTGGCGCTTGTCCTCGATCAGCAGGCCAGGATCCATCGATGCGAGGTCGGTGATCGCGGCGCGCGCCCAGTTCGGCAACGGTGTGGCTGCGGTATCAAGGGTGACACCCGGATTGTCACGATACTCGAGACCGTGGACGCCTGCAGCCGGCAGGCACAACGGCGCGAGCAACGCGTCAAGATCAGCAATCGTGCGCCCGGTAATGATCGCGAGTGCCCCGTTCAGCGCTGCGTGCGCTGCCTGTAACGTCGTGCGCAGCGCGTCCGGAACCTCGGTCAGGTCAGGCCGGTCGACGATCGGGACGAGCGTGCCGTCGAAATCCAGAAACACTGCGAAATCATCGGCAAAGCGGGGTGCGGGGGCGCCTGACATGATGTGACCTTACCGCGAGTCTGGTGGAATGTAACCTGTGCAGTTTGGTCGGCGTTCACTGAACAGGCGTAATCACAGCGGGCAAAAAAAACCGCCCCTGGGAGGGGGCGGTGGGATGGGCGTTGGAGTCTTATGGTTCTTATTCTTTTTTTGGCCTGTCTTTGTTGTTGTTGTTCAGGCGCTTGGGGTTGTGTTGTCAGCTATATGGTTGCATCAAACGTGCCAGTTCCGCAGCCGGGGGGCAGGCATTTGACAAAATCCAGTGCAGACGGGGAAAAGTGTGACGCACTCGACAAAAATAGCCGGGTGGCCATCCGGTCCGCTCGGCACCCAGGTCGGGCGGGCAGCGTGGACCGGAACGAATTGTAAGAAGTGCCGACAGCGCGGACCGCGATTCGGTGTGGTGCATCTCGCGCTATCACCAGTAATCACTGTAAAAACAAATATTTAACAGATTATTTACCCTGTAAGAATTGCCGACGGTGGCACAATGCAGTCAGCGGCCCGCTGCAGGCGGAATAATGACCCGTACCCGGGTGGGCCTGATCTGGCAGAGGGTGTTTCGCCGGCGCGTCGCTGTTGCGAGGCACCTCGACTACGATTTCCGCGTGTTCTCCATTCTCGCGATCAGGTCCTTCAGGCGCAGTTTCTCTTTCTTCAGACGCCGGATGCGGAGCTGGTCGGCATGCGGTATGTCGGTAAGTTCGTTGATGGCGACATCAAGTTCCCGATGAGCCAACCGCAACTCTTTGAGCTGCGTGCGGTTGCCGAAAGCGTGAATGATTATGTTATCCATGATATTTCGTGGGCAAGCCGGCAACAGGTCTGACGTACATCCGCTGTGTTCATCCCGATCCTGTCAGTTGCGCACCGGATTATTTTAGCAGGCTTGTTACGCATGCTTCCGGTCAGCCGTCCCGGGCCACGCCGACCCAGTCGACCGCAGGGTCGCCGTAGACAATAAAAAACGGGTTCAGTACCTCGGCCCTGGTGTTGTAGAGCAGGCGTTTGCCGGCGAGGTCGACGACGTGCCCGCCGGCATTTTCGATGACCGCCTGTGCTGCCGCGGTGTCCCATTCGGATGTCGGACCCAGGCGCGGGTATACATCCGCTTCGCCGGCGGCGACGAGACAGATTTTCAGCGAACTGCCCATCGGCACCATGACG
>SMWD01000004.1 GCA_004357495.1 Gammaproteobacteria bacterium | reverse complement strand
TCGGTGATTTCATCGCCGAGGGCCTCGGAGCGCCGGCAATGTGCCGGCCAGTCATTGCTCAGAGGTGCGACCATTGCAGCAGCGGATGCAGACATGGGGAGCCTCACGGAGAGTGGCTATAAGAGCTGTTGTTATAACCAGTAGTATAATCCTATATTACTGATTACTAAAGATATTGTTTCTCGGTGTTTTGCCCGGTTTCGCTCGCTCGGGCGCCTTCCCACCGGGGCCGAATATGTCAGATTGATCGAGCCCCCCCTCATTCATCTAAGGCGCTATAATGCCGCCCCGCGACGGGCCACCGCCCGCTGCAAATACTGGAAATTCCGGAGACGAACTATGACGGACAGCTTCGGCGCTCGTTCAACGCTTGTAGTTGGCGGCAACGATTATGAGATTTTCAGGCTCGATGCCGTTAAAGAAGGCCACGTCGACCGCTTGCCCTACTCGCTCAAGATCCTGCTCGAAAACCTGCTGCGTCATGAGGACGGGCGGGATGTTACGCGTGACGATATCCTGGCCCTTGCCAACTGGGATCCCAAAGCAACACCGGCTACGGAGATTTCCTTTACGCCGAGTCGGGTGATTCTGCAGGACTTCACCGGCGTGCCCGCGGTCGTCGATCTGGCCGCGATGCGTGACGCCGTCGTTAAGCTGGGTGGCAAGGCAGACAGCATTAATCCGTTGTCCCCCGCAGAGCTGGTCATCGACCATTCCGTACAGATCGACAAGTACGGCACGGCCGAGGCGCTGGAGCTGAACAACCGGATCGAGTATAAACGCAACAAGGAGCGGTATTCATTCCTGCGCTGGGGTCAGGGTGCGTTCGAGAATTTCCGTGTTGTGCCGCCGAACACCGGCATCGTGCACCAGGTTAATCTCGAATACCTCGGACGCGTGGTATTCGACGTCGGGAAGGACGGTCAGCGCCGGGCGTTTCCGGATACCGTCGTTGGCACCGACTCGCATACGACAATGATCAACGCCCTGGGAATCCTGGGCTGGGGCGTCGGTGGTATCGAGGCCGAAGCGGCAATGCTCGGCCAGCCCATTACGATGCTGATTCCCAACGTCATCGGATTCAAACTGAGCGGCACCCTGAAAGAAGGCACAACCGCGACCGACCTTGTCCTGACCGTGACCGAGATGCTGCGCAAGAAAGGTGTGGTTGGAAAATTTGTCGAATTTTTCGGTGACGGCCTGGACCACCTGCCGCTCGCCGATCGTGCAACGTTAGCCAACATGTCCCCTGAATTCGGCAGCACCTGCGCAATATTCCCGATTGATAGTGAAACGCTGCGTTACCTGGAATTATCCGGCCGTGCGCCCGAGCACATCGAGCTGATCGAGGCTTATGCCAAAGCACAGGGCATGTGGCGTCACTCGGGTCAGGCCGCTCCGCTGTTTTCGGAGTCGCTGGAACTGGATATGGGCACGGTCGAGCCAAGCCTCGCCGGTCCCAAACGGCCGCAGGACAGGATTCCCCTGAGCAACGCGGACGAGATCTTCCGCGGGCACCTGGCGAAATCGATCGCCGGCCGGGAATCGGGAGGCACTGCGACCATCAAACTGGACGGACAACAGGTCGAGTTGAAAGACGGGGCCGTCTTGATTGCCGCGATTACGAGCTGCACCAACACCTCGAATCCGTCAGTCATGATTGGCGCCGGCCTGCTGGCGAGAAACGCGCGTGCCAGGGGCCTGCAAAGCAAACCCTGGGTCAAAACCAGCCTCGCACCAGGATCCAAAGTGGTCACTGATTACCTCGTGAAGTCAGGTCTGGACGATGACCTGGAAGCGCTGGGTTTTTACACGGTCGGCTACGGCTGCACCACCTGTATCGGCAATTCCGGTCCGCTACTGCCGGAGATCGCCAAAGGCGTCCAGGACGCTAATCTCGTTGGCTGCAGCGTGCTCTCGGGCAACCGAAACTTTGAAGGCCGCATTCACCCGCTGGTGCAGATGAACTTCCTCGCCTCGCCGCCATTGGTGGTCGCTTATGCGCTGGCGGGCTCGCTGGAGGTGAACCTGTTGAATGATCCGCTCGGCGAAGACGCCGATGGCAAGCCGGTATTCCTGAAGGATATCTGGCCTGATGGCAAGGAAATTCAGGCAGCGGTTGCCCGCAACATCGACTCGAGTATGTTCAAGTCGAGCTATGACGGCGTGTTCGACGGTGACGAAAACTGGAACAGCATCGACTCACCCGAGGGTGAGATTTACGCATGGGATGCCGACTCCACTTACGTACGAAATCCGCCCTATTTCGTGGGCATGACACTGGATACCGAACCGGTCAGCGATATCAACGGTGCTCGCGTGCTGGCCTTGCTTGGCGATTCGGTGACGACGGATCACATCTCTCCGGCTGGCAACATCGCCGCGGACAGCCCGGCAGCGGATTACCTGCGCTCGAAGGGCGTCGAGCCGGTCGATTTCAACTCCTACGGTTCTCGTCGTGGCAACCATGAAGTCATGATGCGTGGCACTTTTGCCAACATTCGACTGCGCAACCAGCTCGCACCCGGTACGGAGGGCGGCTGGACCAGGCATCAGCCGAGTGACGAGCAAATGTCGATTTACGATGCCGCGCTGAAGTATCAGTCGGCTGGCATTCCCCTCGTGGTGCTCGCCGGCACCGAATACGGTACCGGTTCTTCACGGGACTGGGCGGCGAAGGGAACGTTGTTGCTTGGCGTCAAAGCCGTTATTGCCAGGAGCTACGAGCGCATCCACCGTTCCAACCTGATCGGCATGGGCGTATTGCCGCTGCAATTCATGGATGGCGAAGGTGCCGATGAGCTGGGGCTTACCGGCAGGGAAGTCTTTGATATCGAAGGTCATGCCGATGCATCGGCGACTACCGTCAACGTGACGGCAACGCCGGACGATGGCGAGCCGATCCGGTTCACGGCGAAAGTCCGCATCGACACGCCCAAAGAGCGTGAGTATTTTGAGCATGGCGGTATCCTGCATTACGTCCTGCGGCAACTGGCGAATGCCGCCTGAATGACGATTCCTGACAAACTGCTGGGTGCATTGCGTGATGCACAGCAGGTTTGTGTCCTGACCGGGTCCGGCATTTCCGCGGAGAGTGGCGTCCCTACCTTCCGCGAAGCGCAAACGGGACTTTGGGAGCAATACGACCCGCACGAGCTGGCGACTCCCGACGCATTTCAACGAGATCCTGCGCTGGTGTGGCGCTGGTACCGCTGGCGGCGCGAGCTGGTCGCAAGTGTCGAACCTAATGCGGGCCACCATGCGCTGGTCAAACTTGCAGGCCTGGTGCCCGCCCTGACCATCATTACGCAAAATGTCGACGGCCTGCACCAGCGTGCCGGCAGCGATAAGGTCATAGAATTTCACGGCAATCTTTTCGAGAACCGCTGTTTTGTCGAGGGCTGTGCCGTTACCGATGCGGACATGTCGGCCGAAGTGCCGGTATGCACCGGATGCGGCGCAATGTTGCGACCCGGTGTGGTCTGGTTTGGTGAATCAATTCCGGAGGCTGCGATGCACGCAGCAGAATCTGCCGTCCACGGTTGCGACCTGTTCTTTTCGATTGGAACATCATCACTCGTGTGGCCTGCTGCCGGGTTTGCCGAGGCAGCCCGGCAACAGGGCGCCAGCGTGGTGGAAATCAACCTCGACGCGACGCCGCTGTCATCACAGGCAGATTTTTGCCTGCAGGGAAAATCCGGGACCCTGCTGCCGGAACTGGTAAACTGCCTGACCGTCAAATAATAACCTCCCCATGATTTTTAAACGCAAGAAATCTGACAGCCCGCCCCTGCGCACGCCATTGTGGGTACGCTTGAGCGGTGTCGTGCTGGCGGTCGTCTTGCTGGTGATGATCGGCGTGGCCTGGTACTGGTCAAGGACGCCGGATGTGTTCTGGGTGAGCGAGAAAGCGAACGGTGACAGGATCGTCATCGGCTATGCGACGACAGACACGCTGATTCGTGTTGCAGAGAGCATGTTGGATAAACCCGGCGGTTACCTGACCAATGATGTCACACCGCCAGGTGTGTTCCTCGACAACATTCCGCATTGGGAACTCGGCGTATTGCAACAGGTACGCGATCTCGCACGCATCATTCGCAACGACTACAGCCGCAGTCAGTCGCAATCACGTGAGGATCCCGACATTACTGCGGCCGAACCAAGATTCTTCTTCGACAATGACTCCTGGATATTGCCGCCGACGGAAGGGGAATATCGCGATGCGATTAAAGGATTCGAAAAGTATCGCGATCGTCTTTCCGGAATTGGCGGCTCCGACGCTCGATTCTTCGCGCGCGCTGACAACCTGCGAGAGTGGCTGGCGCAGGTTGAAAAACGGCTCGGCAGCCTGACAAGACGGCTCGGCGACAGCGTCGCTACCGACGTGATCAACACCGATCTTGCGGGAGATCGTGCAGCGGTGGCAACGACGACGCTGGGCGACCTGGTGCCGGTGCGCACGTCGTGGTTCGAGATCGATGACATTTTTTTTGAGGCGCGCGGCGCCGCCTGGGCGCTGGTGCACTTCTTCCGTGCCGCGGAATTCGATTTTGCAAAGGTCCTTGCGGACAAGAACGCAGGAGTGAGCGTCCGCCAGATCATCCGCGAGCTGGAGGCCAGCCTGCGGCCGTTGCGCGCGCCGGTGGTCATGAATGGCGGCGGCTATGGCTTGTTCGCCAATCACTCGCTGGTAATGGCGAATTACCTCGCCAGGGCCAATGCAGGGGTCATCAACCTCAGGGAATTACTTGATAAGGGGTGAAAACTAACGTTAAGTTAGTTATAAAACTTACTGATTTAATTAATATAATCCTAGCCAAGCAGGGACCTGCCGCCAGGATTCTGTCAATGCACGATCACGGCTCCTGTACTCGGGCTCGAAGCGTGCCACCCGCTTCCAGAAGCGCTTCGAGTGGTTCATATGCCGGCCGTGGCAGAGTTCATGAATCAGCAGGTAGCGCAACAACTCCGGGGCCAGGAATAACAGGCACAGGTTG
>SMWD01000029.1 GCA_004357495.1 Gammaproteobacteria bacterium | reverse complement strand
GCCTGTGATTCCTTGCTGTAGATGTCTCGCAAGTAGAGGGCGGCCGCCTCGGTGGCGCGGATCGCGTCGAAGCGCTGGTCGCGCGGATCATGACGTCGCAGCTCGACGAGCGGGCCGGTGCGCAGCCCGTAGCGACGGGCAGTCGACGGAATAAACTGCCAGATGCCCTTGGCAATACCGAATCTCGTTTTCGGTCCGATCGCGCGCGCCTTGAATTCGCTTTCCTGCAGCGCGAGGTAGAGGAACTGGGGAGGCAAGTGGTTTTCGAGCATGATCGTGGAAATCGTCGCGGTGAGATTTTGCTCATGCATGCTGCGGAGCCCGTTCTTCAGCCGATCGGTAGTCTGCCATTTAGCAATATAGTTTTTGACTTCCCGGACGAAGCCATCGGGCATATTCAGCTCGCATTCGCCAAACATCCGCGCCACTTTCAGGATGACGCGATCCTCGGCACTGAGGTCGGGACCGAGGATGCCGAGCTCGTCGAGAAACCGGTCATACCGGGCTTCCATCGCACGCATTTCTTCGCGTTGCGCACCGATTGCGGCGCGCGATTCCACGTCGCCTGATGCGCGCACCAAGGTGTCGATACGGGCCACCTGCACCTGCATGGTCTGCATGCTATAGAAGATTTCCATCGCCAGTTCACGGGTTTTCTGCAGCGCGAGGTACTGGGAAATGCCGATGCCGATGCTCAACATTAGCAAGCCGACGGCGCCGGCGATGATGCCCCGATAGCGGCGTTTCTGCTTTCTCTCGACGCGACGGTACACGCGACGAAACATCAATGTCTTGTGGCCGGCTTGATCGTCGGCTCGCTCACCGAAGTAGTATTCGGCGATCTGATCCATCGATGCGCCGGACTTCGCACCTTCGGCCTCGAGCCATAGTCTGGGACCATCATCGCCGAGCTGCAGCGTCGATTGCTCCGGCAGCATGGCTTCGGTGATTCGCAATCCGTCGAGCATGCTGCCGTTGCCGCTGTCGAGGTCGGCGACATGCCATGCCCCGGCCTTGACGAAGAGCCTGGTGTGCATGCGGCTGACGCCGTCATCGCTGAAACGGATGCCGCAGTACGCGCTTCTGCCGAGATCGAACCCTTGGGTGAATCGTGCGGTGTGTTTTTCTCCATCGACCAGCCAGGTCACTTTGAGCGGATGTGCGGGGTCTCCGGCGCGTCGTGCCGCATGCTCAGGTCCGATCACGGTGAGCTCGGCGGCCGGGCTGCCGCCGGCCGCTGATGGATTCGGCAGCTTGTAGTCGTCGTCATTCACCGATGACGGGTTTCCAGGTCGCGCCCGGGGGCATGGTCTAATGAGACTACTTCTTTCCCGCCGGAAAGCCGGGACCGGCTCCGTCCTTTTGGTAAAAAACTTCGTTATGTAGAAGAACCCCTGAGATTACGTTGACTCGGCGGCAAACTCCGTATCAGGCGCCGGATCCACTTGCCATTCGTGGCCGGTAGCGAGGCGGGGCCATGGAGCACGATTACGGCCGCCCGGGCGTATTCATGCGAACATATACTTTGGTGTGATTATTTCGAGCAGCGGATCAAAGCTGCTGAAGATCTGGATGAGCTGGTCGCGCAATACGAGGAATCCCTGCACCAGGTTGCGACCTATGAGAGTGAGCGGCCGGACATGGCGGTGCTTACGCGCTACCAGCAGCAGTCGATCGAGCCCTATAAGAGCAAAATCAGGCTGGAAACCGCAATTAACGTCTGGGAGAAAAAGGCACAGGAGTATCAGCGGGTCTGGTATTCGTGGACGGCGGGCTTGCTGATGATTGCCTGGTATATGAGCGATCGAATGCAAGGCCGCGTTCAATCGGATGAATCCTGAGCGGTCGGGTTCGGGGCAATATTCCCCCCGGCAACCCGGGTGCGGCGCGGTGCGGCCGCCGCAGTAAACCGGCGGATCAGTTCGACTGAACGACGGGCATCCGTCGCCAGCGGTTGGTGCTGCTCCCGGGCCAGGCGTTCCAGTAACAGTATGTCTTCAGCGCCACCCAGGTAACCGAGGATCGCCACCGCGTAGTCTTGACCCGTGTTGCCCTGTCGGGCAAGTTGACTCACCGGGATTCGGGCCGGGGCGCCCATCCGCACCAGGGCCGCGGCCGCACGTTCCGCCACATCGGCCGCGTCGTCGCCGAGTGCGGCGAGCAGCGAAGGTATCGCCGCCGTGTCTCCGCGTTCGCCCAGTCGAAATGCAGCCCACTGACGGTGACTGACATCCGCATCGCCCGCGAGGGTTCGGGCCAGTTCTGCGACCGGATCCTCCACCGCCACCTGGCCGATCTTCCATTGCGCCTCGGCGGCGGCGGCGCGCAGCGTCGCGTCTTTATCCAGCATGCGGCTGGACAAATACGGCAATGCCTTGCGGCTGCCCAGTTCACCCAGCGCCGAGATCATCCACAGGCTGATGTCAGGGTCTGCCGCGACCTCGATAATGGGCATGACCCCGCGCTCGTCCCCCATGCGGGCGATCGAATTGGCCGCGGCAACCGGCATGTTGCGGGTCTTGAGGGCCTCGATCAGGCCGGGTACCGCGCGCGGGTCGCCGAGCATACCCAGGGCTTCGATCGCGCACAGCCGCAGATCCCGGTTGCGCGGGTCGAAGGCGGCCTCGGTCAGCGGGCCCAGCGCGCGCGGGTCGCGCAGGTAGCCGAGAGTGGTGGCCATCAGGCATACCCGGACGGTACCGGCGGGATCCATCATGGCGTCGATGACAAAGTTTACGGCAGCCGGATTACGGCGTACGGCGAGTTCATCGGCCGCCGCCCAGCGCTTCTGCGCGACATTGGAACGTAACTCACCGAGCACTTGGGACAGCGGTGCCGACGATGGCGGCTCGGCCATGCGGAGCCCCGCGGCGAGATAAAAGGCAGTGGCCCGGCCCAACTCCGCCTCGATCAGGCGCTGTTGCAGTCGGGTATGCAGATCCTCAGCCCGGTCGGGGCGCAGCAAGCCGGTGCCGACTGCTACGATCACGAGCAACAGCAGGAGTTGGCGCGGAGAAATTTTTCGTGGCATCTGCATGCGTATTACCGCGGCATGTTCGCCGGCACCTGCAGGACCCGCCGTTCCGGCGGCAGGCACACACTGTCATCGCAGGCTTGCAGGCGCAGCGCAACCGGAATCAACGGCCCGGCAACAGCCGGGTCGGTTTGCTGCAGATTCATCGTGATGCGCACTTGTCCTTCGTACAAGGCCAGCTCCTCGTGCAGGAAACCGAGGGTTTTGAGAACGGGTGTCGGATAGGACACCGCGCCGGAGCGCCACCCCGGAACGGGTTTTTCAAGGCCGACAACCGTGGGTATCAATTCGGCTTGCAGGGTTTTGTGTGCATTGATGTGCCAGCCCGGGCGAATGGCAAGCTCCACCACCAGCGTGTCTGCCTGCAGCCGGGCGCTGACCTCGACCGCGCCGCGTGCCGCGTATTGTTGCGGCCCGGTCGCACCATGGGCGAGCTGTTGTGCGCCGCGCAGCAGATAACTGTAGGCGGCCGGGTTTCTGTTGATGGAGTTTGCGAAGGCGGCGAGCAGCGTATTTGCAGTCCTGCGGTACGCTTCCTGGCCCGTGCGTTGCGCCAGTTTCGCCAGCACGTGCAATGCGACTGCGTTACCGGACGGTACGGCGCCGTCGGTGCTGTCTTTAGGGCGTGCCATGGCGGTGATGCCGGCAGCGTCGGTATTCATGAAGTAGCCACCCGCCGGGTCATCCCAGAACAACCGGTTCATGGTCGTGACCAGTACCTGTGCCCGTTCCAGCCAGCGCGAATCCTGCGTCAGGTCATAGAGATGGATGAACCCATCGGCGAGCCAGGCGTAATCTTCCTGCACTGCGGGTACCGAGGCGCGCCCGTCGAGGAGCGTGCGCCACAGCGTGTCGTCGTCGCTGCGACTGTTCGCCCACAGGAACCGGCCGGCGCGCAGCGCCGCCGCCCGGTAACGCGGTTCGTCCAGAATCTGAGCGGCTTCGGCCAGCGCTACAATCATCATGCCATTCCAGGCCGTGACGATTTTCTCGTCCCGGTCCGGATGCACGCGCTGTGCGCGGCGGGCATACAGAAGCGCACGGATATCTTCGATGCGGGTCAACAGCGTCGCCAGGGGCAGGTCTCGCCGGGCTGCGAATTCGGTCAACGACACGGGCAGGTGGAGGATATTCGTGCCCTCGAAGTTACCGCCTTCGGTCACGCCATATACAGCAATGGCCAGGTCCGCGTCGGCCGGGGTCAGGGCATCCTGTAGTTGCTGCCGGGTCCACAGAAAAAACCGACCCTCGCCACCGGGACTGTCGGCATCGGTGGCCGAGTAGAACCCGCCGTCCGCTGCGGTCATGTCGCGCAGCACATAATCCAAGGTTTGGCGAGCCACGCGCGCCAGGCCGTCATCTCCGGTCAGGCGCCAGGCCCGGGCATAGACGCGGGCAAGTTGCGCCTGGTTGTACAGCATCTTTTCGAAGTGCGGCACCAGCCAGGCCGCATCGGTGGAGTAGCGATGAAAGCCGCCACCTACCTGATCGTAAATACCGCCACGCGCCATTGCATGGAGATCGAAACGCAGCCGGTCGCGGATGCCGTCGTCGCCACTGCGCAGGGCCTCGTCGAGCAGGAACAGGTGATGCGGTTCATTGGGAAACTTCGGGGCGCTGCCGAATCCGCCGAGCCGCGGGTCATGACGGCGTTGCAAGTTTGCGACCGCCGTTTGCACGGCATCGTCATTCACCGTGCCCGCGGCATTGGCACTGCGGGTGGCGGCACGCACCTGGGCGGCTACCTGGCTCGCTTGTTGCTCCAGGCCCGGGCGGTCTTCGCGCCACGCCACATCGACCTGCTGTAACAGGTCCAGGAATTGCGCCCGGGGGAAATAGGTGCCGGCGAAGAAGGTTTGACCTTCCGTGGTGAGAAAACTGGACATCGGCCAGCCTCCGCGCCCGGTTATCAGTTGCACCGCGGTCATGTAAATGGTGTCGATGTCGGGGCGGCGTTCGCGATCGATCTTGATGGCGACAAAATGTTCGTTCAGGAACCGCGCGACCTCCGGATCCTCGAAGCTCTCGCGCTCCATGACGTGACACCAGTGGCAGGTGGAGTAACCGATGGACAGAAAGACGGGCTTGTTCTCCGCGCGTGCCCTGGCAAAAGCCGCCGGCCCCCAGGGATACCAGTCCACCGGGTTATGCGCATGCTGCAACAGATAAGGTGAGTCCTCCAGAATCAGGCGATTGGTAAACAGCGGTGACCCGTCGGGACGCAGGTGCTCGGTGCGTGGGCGGTAGTCCGGGCCCTTCGCCGTCAGTGCCGCCTGTAGTTGCTGCCGCAGGGAGACTGGCTGATCGACTTCCGGCAGGTCTCCAGCGCACGCAGTTGCGCCCATGGCCACGATGAACGTTGTCACGATACTGCCGATGGATGTGAATGGCGTACGCAGGTATTTGACGGTGTGTCCTCCGGGTTATCGTGAGATTGTATCTCACAGATCAAACGACAGACGCATCCGGCAGTGGTTCCCGGCCTGGTGTCGGGCGCAGGTTCCGGATCACGGGCGGCCTCCGCAAGCCCGGAGTCGGGTGGGATCAGTAGAAATACCTACGCCTGTCCTGCTGTTTCCGCCTTTCGCGGTTACCGGTGCATATGGCATAGTCGATGTGTCTCCGGCCATGGTGCCGGACGGCAAGCCGGCATTTACCGGGCCGTTGGCCGGCGAGTATGATGAGTTATTCTGATAATGACCCTGAAGCTGTTTCGGGGTGACCGCACTACCAAAGACTTTAAGGAGCGAACCGTGAAAGACAAGAGATTGTTGATGTCGACAGCCTTGGCCGGTGTTGTGGCACTGGGCCTGAGTACTATTTCCCAGGAGGCCTCGGCGGCAAAAGAAGGTTTTGAAAAATGCACCGGTATTGCGAAAGCCGGCATGAACGACTGTGGCACCAGCAAGCATTCCTGTGCCGGACAAGCCACCGCCGACAGCGATCCGGAAGAATGGGTTTACGTTCCGGAAGGCACATGCCAGAAGATCGCAGGCGGCGCGGTCAAAGCAGCGGCAAAGAGCTAGTCGAACTTATTGCGAGTGGGGCGGTCCCATCATGCATGGCCGCCCTGCTCGCAGTTACCTTGCCGAAGTGCTGGCCGGCAGTCGGCGAGTAGCGGAATAAAAATATGTCCCGGTTCATCGACAAGCCCGTCGCGGGCGCCGGCATCGGCCTGCGTTCCACGCATTACCAGACCATCATCGAGAACCAGCCCAAGGTGCCGTGGTTCGAGGTTCTGACCGAGAATTACTTCGGCGATGGCGGCTTGCCACTGCATTTTCTGGAAAAAGTACGTGCCGACTATCCAGTCACCTTGCACGGCGTGGGTATGTCGCTGGGCTCTGCCGATTCTCTGGACCGGGATTACCTCGCGCGGCTGAAAGCCCTGGCGGCGCGTATCGAGCCGACTTATGTGTCTGATCACCTGGCGTGGATATCCGTCGATAGCCGCTTCGTCCACGATCTTTTGCCGCTGCCCTATACCGAAGAGGCGCTGGCGAACTTCGCTGCGCATGTGCGGGAGGCGCAGGATTTTCTGGGCCGGCGCCTGCTGATCGAGAATCCATCAAGCTACATGGGCTACAAAGAGACCGACATGACGGAATGGGAATTCCTGCAGGAGCTGGTGGTCCTGACCGACTGCGATATCCTGTTCGATGTCAACAATGTTTATGTCAGTGGCACAAATCATGGCTTCGACCCCATCGAATATCTGCATGCGCTGCCGAAGGGTCGGGTCAAGGAAATTCATCTGGCCGGGTATGAGGAACAGAACAACTATCTGTTCGACACTCATGGTTACCGCGTACATCCGCCGGTCTGGGATCTGTATCAGGCTACGATCGAATACCTGGGTCCGATCCCGACGTTGATCGAATGGGACAACGACATTCCTCCGTTCGAGACCTTGCTGGATGAAGCCGGCCTGGCCCAGCGCGTTCTCGACTCCATGGATGCGGCGGCATGACGGGATTGCACGACATGCAGGCGATGGTCCGGGATGCCGTTTTCGAGACCGACACGCAGAACCCCGCCCTCAGGGCGATCAGCGAGCACATCGAGCCCAGTGAAGGCATGTCGTCGGAAGAGCATGTACTGGTGTATCGCCGCGCCATCCTGGGTACGCTCGTGCGCGCGCTGGGCAATATTTTTCCGGTAGGCAAACAGTTGCTTGGGGAGCAATTCTTTGACGGCATGGCGCGACGGTATGTGCAAGAAACCCCGTCGCGCTCGTCAGACCTGGCCAATTATGGCGCATCTTTCAGCGAATTTATCGCCCGCTTTGGCCCTGCGGCCGAGCTGCCGTATCTGCCGGATGTCGCGCGCCTGGAGTGGTACTGGCACCGCGCCTTTCATGCCGCCGACGAGGTGGCCATGGACCCCGGCTCATTGAGTGCAGTGTCGGCGGGCGACACGGGCCGGATCATTTTTCATTTGCCGGTATCCGCGAGCCTGATTTCCTCGGACTTTCCCATCCATCGGATCTGGGCAGTCAATCAGCAGGAATGGGCAGGCGACACCGCCATTGATCTCGACGAGGGCGGTATGTACGGGATGGTCTGGCGCCGGCAATACGACATGCGCATCGATACCTTCGATGAGCCCGTCTGGACGTTCCTGAACGCCGTTGCCGCACGCACATGCTTCGGCAAGATGTCGGAATCCGGCATTGCCGGGGATCTGGACACGCTGCTGCCGCGTTGTGTTCAGCGGGGCTGGATCGCCGGCTTCGATCTGGCCTGACGACCGGGCTATTCGTACCGCAGCGCTTCGATGGGATCAAGCCGCGCGGCTTTCAGAGCGGGCAGGATACCAAAAAATATTCCAATGCCGGCACTGAACAGGAAAGCGACGCCGATCGCGGTGGGCGAGACAATAGTCTGCCAGCCGATGAATGTGGTCATTACCGTGGCAATGCCGGCGCCAAGCAGAATTCCAACTGAACCGCCAATCATGCACAGGATCATCGCTTCTACCAGAAACTGCACCAGGATATTCAACCGCGTAGCGCCGAGCGCCTTGCGGATGCCAATCTCCCGGGTGCGTTCGGTGACTGTGACCAGCATGATGTTCATGATGCCGATTCCGCCAACGATCAGACTGATGCCGGCGATGCTGGCGAGCAAGTAGGCAAAAACATCGGTGGCAGCCTGGCGAACGTTGAAGAATTGACGAGGGTCGCCAATCGAAAAATCATTATTGTCGCCCGGCAGAATCCGGTGCTCGCGACGCAGGACGCGCTCGATATCCACTATCGCTTGTTCGATCGTGCTCTCCGGAGAGACTTTGACGCTGACGACTTCGATGGTCTTCAGACCAAACATGCGGAATATCGCGGTGTCCAATGGGATCCAGATTTGTTCGTCCGAATTCTGCCAGCCCAGCGCGCCCTTTTCTTCGAATACGCCGATGACCTTGAAGGCGATGCCCTTTATATGGATCGTGTTATCAATTAGCTGTGACGGCAGGACATCGAACTTTGCGGCAACCGCATGGCCAAGCACGGCAACTCTTCGCTTCGAGTTGTCATCGGCCAATGAAAACATTTTTCCAATCGCTATCTCGTAGCCGTGTACTGAAGCGAAGTTAGGGCGCGTCCCGACGATGCGAATATTCTGATTCTTGTTGCCGAGCTTCACCTGGAATCGCCTCGCGGTTTCAGGGGTGACGGCGGTGACGGTCGTTAAATCCGCCGTAAGCGCATCAGCATCGAAAACCGTCAAGGTCACATTATTGCGATTGACGCCGTGACTGAATGTACCGCCTGATCGAATCGTCAGGATGCTTGCCCCGAGGGCGTTGATCTGCTCATCCATTGCGCGCTGGGCTCCGCTGCCGAGGGCGACCATTGCGATCACAGAACCGACGCCGATAATGATGCCCAGCATGGTCAGAAACCCGCGAAAAAGGTTGGCACGAATGGATTGCAGGGCTGCGGAAACCATCTCGCTTATGAGCATCGGGAAACTCCGGCTGGCGGTTGTTAGAGTGCGGTCCTCTGGGCCCCGATCTGAATATCGGCGCCTGATCGAACTCATTGTCAGTTTACGCCGTTTCAGCGAGGGGCGCACGCGCCTCGGGCTGAATGCGCGCGCCGTGGTGCGACTACCTGCCCGAGGGCGGTGCGGTGATAGAGCCGCTACAGTCTCTGAGTGGGGAGATCGGCTGGAGTCCTGAAGCCAGAACCCGATTGCAGCGAATTCCATCCATGTTGCGACGGATGGTCAAGAAGCGGGCGGAGGCCTATGTGGCGGAGCTGGGTGAAGCCGAGGTGACTCCCGAGCATCTGGCGGTGCTGTCTGCCCGGCGTTTCGGCAAGGGCCGGCCGATCAAGCCTTCGGTTTGAAGCCGGTCGGCACCTTCGTTATCCACCAAGTGGATGATGCACGGCTGCGTATCCGGACCCCGGGGAACTTTAAGCGTCGCAGAGGTTCCATGTAGTTATCGTCCTGTCGGGTCCGAGTGCCGACCTATGGCCGGCGAACCAAAGGTACGCGTCAAATGAGTATTCGGTTGCATCGGCTCCCGGGCTGGATAATGTGTGCGGTATTGCTGGCTGGCGGGGCCGGGGGAAGTTCGTCTTTCGGACTTTGCAGGCGACGTCGTGCTGCTGAACTTCTGGGCGAGTTGGTGCTATCCCTGTCGTTATGAAATGGCACACTTTGAAAAGCTCTATACGCAACTTCACGGCGAAGGTTTCACGGTCGTTGCCGTAGCTGTCTACGACAAGTTCGCCGATGCTCGGGCGTTCCAGCAGGAATATCATTTCTCCTTCCCCGTTCTTTTCGATCATGCAGAGCAGGCGAAGGATGCTTTTAATGTAGAGGTCGTCCCGCAGACATTTCTGATTTCCAGAAGTGGTGAATTGCTGCCCATACCGGATCCCGGGACCGGAGAAGTGTCATACGTTGTCAATGACCCGATGCTTTGGGAGCATCCGGATACCCTGAGCTTTCTGCAACAGGTTGTTCGTCAGTGAATGACGATATCTTGAATTTGCGTTTCAGACTCGCGCACTGTCTGTCGCGTTTATTGCTGAGTGCGTTAACAGTAGAATGAGGATGACCGTACCCCCGCATCCGAGCCACCGTCGATGTGGGAGACTTAGCATATCAGGCAGCTTCCCTGGCGAATACAGCGGGTGGTTTTCGTCCTAACGAACGATGCGGCCTGACATGGTTGTAATGCATACGCCAGTCTTCGATTGTCGAGCGGGCATCGTCGAGACTCGCGAACCAGTTCAGATTCAGGCAGTACTCACGGAACTTGCCATTGAAGCTTTCGATGAATGCGTTCTGCGTTGGCTTGCCCGGCTGGATGAAATGTAGTTTGACGCCGGTTCGCTTCGACCAGAAGAACATCGCCTTGCCGGTCAGCTCGGGGCCATTGTCCATGACGATCTTCTTCGGCAGAGGCCGGGTAACGGCCAGCTTGTCGAGTTCCCGGGTCAGGCGCTCGCCACCGATTGAAAAATCGACAAGCTGCAACAGGCTCTCCCGGCTGAAGTTGTCGACCACGTTGAAGACACGAAACCGTCGACCGTTGGCGAGTTGATCCGACACGAAATCAACCGACCCGTGTTCGTTCACCGCACTCGGTACCGTCAGCGGCACTCGGGGCCGAAACAGCTTCTTGCGTCGCTTGGTTCGCACCTGCAGCCCTTCCTCGCGGTAGATTCGGTAGGTGCGCTTGTAATTGCGTACCCGCCCATCAGCTCGCAACATGTCATGCAGCGTCGGGGCAGCCGTACTTGGGATAACGCTCAGCCAGCGTCATCAGCTGTGTCCTGAGCGCATCGTCGTCATGACCTTTG
>SMWD01000028.1 GCA_004357495.1 Gammaproteobacteria bacterium | reverse complement strand
CGACAAGAGTGACAAGAGTGACAAGAGTGACAAGAGTGACAAGAGTGACAAGAGTGACGGCAGCAAGGCGGGCGCGGGCGATTCGAAGTCCGAGGGCAAGTCCGAGGGCAAGAGCAAGGGCAAGGCCGGCGAGGCCGGCGAGGCCGGCGGTAAGTCGTCCCAATCAGGTGCTGACAAGGCCGACTGATATGGGCGTACTCGTGATCGGGCTGGCTATTGAGCGGCCAGGACAGCTAATATCTCGCTGATGCATATACGTCGCTACATCGTTGCCGGGCTGCTGGTTTGGGTGCCGCTCGGCGTCACGCTGTTCATCCTGAATCTCATCGTCGGCATCATGGACCGGACGTTGCTGTTGCTGCCGCCGGCGTATCGGCCCGAGAACCTGCTCGGCATGAAGATCCCGGGCCTCGGCATCGTGCTGACCGTAATCGTGCTGATCCTGACGGGTGTGTTCGCCGCGAACTTCATCGGCGGTCGTTTCGTCCGGTTCTGGGAAGGCCTGCTGAACCGCATTCCGCTGGTCCGTACGATATATTCCGCGGCAAAGAATTTTACGGAAGTTCTGTTCCTGAATACCGGGCAGGCCTTCAAGAAAGTGCTGCTGATTGAATACCCGCGCAAGGGTGTTTACAGCCTGTGCTTTCAGACCTCGACCGAGCTGGCCGAGATCCAGGCGCGGACGACTGACGGGGTTATCTGCGTATTCATCCCGACGACGCCGAACCCGACCTCGGGTTTCATCCTCATGGTGCCGAAGGCCGATGTCATCGAGCTGGACATGGATGTTGAGTCGGCGCTGAAGATGATTGTCTCGCTCGGTGTCGTGGTGCCCCCGTGGGTCAGGAAGCAGCACGCTGTTCGGGGGGAGGTGTCTCCGAGCGAGGCTGAAGCTACGGAGGATGCCCAGACCTGAATCGGGCTGCATTACGGTCTGCGTGTTCAGGGACGGTAGTGCGTGGATTGCTGTAAGGCCGGCGGCCTTGCTGTATCTGCTCGTAAATACTTAACTCAGGCACCCCGGCCGGGTTATCATCGCCGCCCCGAAACAACCCCCGAAACAACCCCCGAAGCGAGCCCGGATTTCATGCGTACCCATTATTGTGGTGAGGTCAATTCCAGTGTGGTCGGCAGCGAAGTCGAGGTGGCCGGCTGGGTGCATCGACGCCGTGACCATGGGGGTGTGATCTTCATCGATCTGCGTGACCGCGAGGGCTTGCTGCAGATTGTCTTCGATCCGGATACTCCGGAAATATTTACCACGGCCGAGCAGATCCGCGGTGAATACGTGCTGGCGGTCAAGGGCAAGGTGCGGCTACGTCCCGAGGGCACGCGCAACCCGAATCTCGCCACCGGTGAGGTCGAGGTGCGGGCGACGGAACTGACTGTGCTGAACAAGTCGGAAACACCGCCGTTCCATCACGATGAGAATGCACACGAAGATATTCGCTTGCGCTATCGGTATCTCGACCTGCGTCGCGAGGAGATGCTGGGGCGATTGCGCCTGCGCCACCGCGTCACGCAGACGCTGCGTCATTTCATGGACACCAACGGCTTTATCGATATCGAAACACCGATGCTGACCCGCGCGACACCGGAAGGCGCGCGTGATTATATTGTTCCCAGTCGCACCCATCCGGGCCAGTTTTTCGCACTGCCGCAGTCGCCGCAGTTGTTCAAGCAGTTGCTGATGATGTCCGGTGTCGATCGCTACTACCAGATTGCACGGTGTTTCCGCGACGAGGATCTGCGTGCGGATCGCCAACCCGAGTTCACGCAGCTTGACGTCGAGATGTCGTTCGTCGACGAGAACGACGTCATGACCTTGATGGAGTCCCTCATCCGGGGCTTGTTCAAGGACGTACTCGACGTGGCGCTGCCGGACCCGTTCCCGCGCATGCACTGGGCCGAGTCGATGCGGCGTTTCGGCAATGACCGGCCGGACCTGCGCATCCCGCTCGAACTCGTCGAGGTCGGCGACCTGATGGAGGGCGTCGAATTCAAGGTGTTCGCGGGTCCCGCCAAGGATCCGACCGGCCGCGTCGCGGCGCTGAAGGTGCCGGGCGGCGCGAGCCTGACGCGCAAGCAGATCGACGACTACACGGCATACGTGGGTCGCTACGGTGCCCGGGGCCTGGCGTACATCAAGGTGAATAGCGTGGCCGATGGCCGCGACGGATTGCAGTCGCCGATTCTGAAGTTTCTGCCCGACGCGACCCTCGCAGCCCTGAGCGAGCGTCTCGAACTTGCCGATGGCGACCTGGTGTTCTTCGGCGCCGACACCGCCCGGGTCGTCAACGATGCCCTCGGCGCGCTGCGGGTCAGGCTCGGCCATGATCTCGACCTGATCGAGGGCGACTGGGCGCCGTTGTGGGTCGTCGAGTTCCCGATGTTCCATCACGACGACAAGGAAAATCGCTGGACGGCGCTGCATCATCCGTTCACGGCGCCGAGCACGGACTCGCCCGAGGCGCTCGAGACAGATCCGGGCGGCGCATTGTCGCGCGCTTACGATATGGTTCTGAATGGTTCGGAGATCGGCGGCGGTTCGATTCGTATCCACTCGAACGACATGCAGCAGGCCGTGTTCCGCACCCTCGGCATCACGGCCGAGGAGGCGAACAGCAAGTTCGGTTTCCTGCTCCAGGCGTTGCAGTACGGCTGCCCGCCGCATGGTGGCATCGCATTCGGCCTCGACCGTCTGGTCATGCTGATGTGTGGTGCGCAGAGTATTCGTGACGTGATCGCGTTTCCGAAGACCCAGTCCGCCAGCTGCCTGCTGACCGATGCGCCCGGCCCGGTGCCTGCCGAGCAATTACGCGAAGCCGGAATTCGACTGCGCAGCGTCGACAAGCCCGCGCCTGACTAGCCGGCTCGCCGGGCCATGACCGCTTCTATCGTCGCCATTCACGGCCTGTGGATGAACGGTATGGAGATGGCTCTCCTGCGTCGCAGGCTGCGCGACACGCTGGGATGGGCATGTAGCCAGTTCTCCTATCGCAGCGTCGGCTGCGGCCTGGCGCACAATGTCGATCGGCTGAAGCAATTCATCGATGCGCAGCCGGCCGACCAGGTGCATATCGTCGCGCACAGTCTCGGCGGAGTGCTGGCGCTGCAGATGCTGCTCAAGTACCCGGACACGAAGGTCGGGCGTGTCGTCTGCCTCGGTTCACCGTTGCTCGGCAGCCGTGCGGCGAGCAGGCTCCTGTCCCGGGGCTGGGGCCGGCAGCTCATCGGGCGCACGCTCCGCGAGGCGCTGTTTGATCATCCTCTGGGCCGGTGCGACGCCGCGACCGAAGTCGCCGTTATCGCCGGCACGACCTCATTCGGGCTGGGTCGGCTGATCATGCGTCTCGATCACCCGAACGACGGGGTTGTGACATCGGCGGAGACGCAGTTGCCCGGCCTCGCCGGGCACATCGAGATGCGCGTGAATCACTTTGGGCTGGTGCTGTCGTCCGCGGTGGCGGAGCAGGGCGCACACTTTTTGCGCACGGGGCGATTCAGTGTTCCGCAAACTTTGAGTAGTCGAACTTAAAGTGCAATGGTGACCAGGGGTGCGTACAGGCCGTAGCCGATCCATGTTGTCCGGACAGTTTTCGGCTGCATCGGTGGTATTGGACCCACTGCTGTCAACCGGGTTTATTGGCGTCTGACACCTTTTTGAGTTCGTACAAAGCTTCCAGCGCTTCTTTAGGCGTCATGTCATCCGGGTCGATCGTATCCAGCGCGTCGCGCAGTCCGGTGTCCGGCTCCGGTCGGGTAAACACCAGTTGCTGTTGCGGCGATGTGTCTGCCGTGTGTTGCACGGCTTGCTGTTCGAGGTCACCGAGATATTTTTGCGCGCGGCGAATGACAGTTGACGGCACACCGGCGAGTTTTGCGACCTGCAGGCCGTAGCTCTGGTTCGCCGGACCTGCCTTGACCCGATGCATGAAAACCAACTCGTCGCCATGTTCGGTCGCGTCGAGATGCAGGTTCGCGCAGCCGTCGAGTTCGTCGGCGAGGCCGGTCAGCTCGAAGTAATGCGTGGCGAACAGCGTGAAGGCGCGGACATTTTTGCCGATGTGCCAGGCGATTGCCCACGCCAGCGACAGCCCGTCGAAGGTACTCGTGCCGCGTCCGATCTCGTCCATCAAGATCAGGCTCTGCGCGGTTGCGTTGTGCAGGATATTTGCGGCCTCGCTCATCTCGACCATGAATGTCGAGCGGCCGCCGGCAAGGTCGTCGGCCGCGCCGATGCGCGTGAAGATGCGGTCGACCGGGCCGAGGGTGGCGGCATCCGCGGGCACGTAGCTGCCCATGTGGGCGAGTAGTACGATCAGGGCGGCCTGGCGCATGTAGGTCGATTTGCCGCCCATGTTCGGACCGGTCACGACGAGCAGGCGTTGTGTGTCGTTGAACTCGAGGTCATTCGCGATGAATGGCTCCTCGAGCACCTGTTCGATGACCGGGTGACGGCCGGCGCGGATTTTTATGCCGGGTGCTTCGGTCAGTTGCGGTTCGCAAAAGTTCAGGTCGCGAGCGCGGCAGGCAAGGTTTGCGAGCACGTCGATCTCGGCGATGGCGCGCGACATCGTCTGCAGGCCGGGCAACACGGCGGTATGCGCACTCAGAAGTTCCTGGTAGATCTTTTTCTCGCGCGCCAGCGAACGTTCTTTCGCGCCCAGGACCTTGCCTTCGTATTCCTTGAGCTCGGGCGTGATGTAGCGTTCGGCATTCTTCAGCGTTTGCCGGCGGATGTAATCGTCCGGTGCTTGATCTGCCCGTGACTTGCTGATTTCGATGAAGTAACCGTGCACCCGGTTATAGCCGACCTTCAGCGTTGCCACGCCGGTGCGCTCGCGTTCACGGATCTCGAGGTCGGCGAGGTAGCCATCTGCGTTGCTGCTGAGCGCACGCAGTTCGTCGAGTTCGGCGTCGTAGCCGGTCGCGATCACGCCGCCGTCGCGAATCAGCATCGGTGGGTCGGCGATGATCGCGCGTTCGAGCCGGTCGTGGATTTCGGTATGTTCGCCGAGTTCCACCGCGAGTGTGGTCAGTAATTCGGCATCACAGGGGCTGAGCTCGCCGCGTAGATCGGGCAGCAGCCGCAATGCCGTGCGCAGATGCGCCAGGTCGCGGGGCCGAGCCGATTCGAGTGCGATACGGGTCAGGATGCGTTCCAGGTCGCCGATTTGCCCGAGCAGAGTCTTCAGGCGCCCGCCGCCGCTACCGGTCAATGCGTCCAGTTCGCCCAGGGCGCGATAACGGGCGCGCAGCGTCTGTTGATCGCGAATCGGTCGGTTCAGCCGGCGCCGCAGCAGGCGGCTGCCCATCGTGGTTGCGCAATGATCCATGATGCCGGCCAGCGTGTGTTCGTCGCGGCCGGCCAGACTGCGTTCCAGCTCGAGATTGCGACGGGTGGGGGCATCGATCAGCAACGCGCCCGATTGTTGTTCGGTCTTGAGCGATTCGATGTGCGGCAGCGTGCTACGCTGGGTGTCGCGAACATATTGCAGCAGGGCGCCGGCCGCGCTGATGGCGGCGGGAAGCTCGGCGCAGCCAAAGCCGGACAGATCCTGTGTGCCGAATTGCCGGCACAGGATCCGGGTCGCGGTGTCGACCTCGAAATGCCATGGCGGCAGCGCCTGGTAGTGATCGATGTTCGCCAGCCAGGTTGCCGCTGCGCGGTCTTCCTCGATCAGCAACTCCGCAGGTTGCAGGCGTTCCAGCTCGCTGCCAAGTTCCTCGGGATCGGTCAGTTCGGTGACCCGGAAGCGGCCGGCACTGAGGTCCATCCACGCCAGCCCGATGCGATGATTGGTGATGCAGACGGCGGCCAGCACGTTGTCGCGTCGTGCGTCGAGCAACGCCTCGTCGGTCAGCGTGCCGGGTGTGATGACCCGGACCACCTGGCGCTCGACCGGGCCTTTCGAGGTCTTCGGGTCGCCGATCTGTTCACAGATTGCGACCGACTCGCCCTTGCGGACCAGGCGCGCGAGGTAGGCTTCGACTGCGTGATAGGGTACGCCGGCCATCGGGATGGGTGCGCCGCCGGATTTGCCGCGGGCCGTCAGCGTGATATCGAGCAACTCGGCGGCGCGCCGCGCGTCGTCGTAGAACAGCTCGTAGAAGTCGCCCATGCGGTAGAAAACCAGCATGTCCGGAAACCCGGCTTTGATGCCGAGGTATTGCCGCATCATCGGAGTATGGCCATCATTGGCGCTCTGGCGGTTTTCCGGGCGCGAGCCCGGCCCGTGATCGGGTCCGTCGCCAGGTAAGGTGTCGGAGTGATTTGCTGTAGCCATGCTTCGTGTTGTTGTCTGTTCGGCGTCGTTCGCTGTGCCGTGATTATTTCGTGAATGCGCCGGCTTGACCAGAGGTATCTCCTATTCATATTTCGCCGATTCATATTCTGCACGTAGAAACCGGACGGCATTTGTACGGTGGCGCGGCCCAGGTACTGAACCTCATCCCGGGGCTCGGGCGGCACGCTGTGCGCGGTACGCTGATCTGTACCCGGGACAGCGCCCTGGCCATCGCGGCGCGGGCTCGGGGGATCGATGTCGTACCCGTGCCGATGGCGGGTGACCTCGATGTCGGCTTCGTGGGCCGGCTGCGTCGCCTGATTCGCGAGCTGGACCCGTCGCTCGTCCACGTTCACAGCCGCCGCGGTGCGGACCTGTTCGGTGGTCCGGCCGCGCTGCTGGCCGGCAAGCCCGCCGTGCTGTCGCGCCGGGTCGATAGCCCGGGATCACGGCTCGGGCGCCCGAAATACTGGTTTTACCGGCGCATCGTCGCGATCTCCGGCTGCATCCACCGCCAGTTGCGTGACTCGGGTGTGCCCGAGCGCAAGCTGCGCACGGTGCCCAGCGGCGTGTTGCCGGAGGCGTGCGCACCGAACTGGTCCCGGCAGAAGTTCCTCAGTGAGTTTGACCTGGCCGATGACGACTTCGTGATTGCCGTCACAGCTCAGCTGATTCCGCGCAAGGGGCACCGGTATCTCATCGAGGCCTTGCCCGGGATTCGCGCGGCTTTCGCAGGTACCCGGGTGTTGTTCTTCGGCGCAGGCACAGAGGAGCAGCGGCTGCGCGATGCCGTCGCCCGGCAGGGCCAGAGCGATGTCGTGTGTTTCGCCGGTTACCGCACCGACCTGCTGGACTTCCTCGGGCACGTTCAGCTCGTCGTCCACCCGGCCATCCGCGAGGGTCTGGGGTTAAGTCTGCTCGAGGCGCAGGCGGCCGGCGTGCCGGTCGTCGGGTTTCGCAGCGGTGGCCAGACCGAGGCCGTGGACGATGGGGTGACCGGCACGCTGGTGCCGCCGCTCGACACAGGCGCGCTGGCCGACGCGATTGCGCACCTGATTTATCATCCACGGGTACGCACCCGGATGGGCAATGCGGCGCGAGAGTGGATTCGAGACCGGTTCAGTCTTGAGCAGATGGTCGCCGGGAACCTTTCGGTGTACAACGAAGTCCTGGGTCAGTCGGAGGAGTCCCGCAGTGACCGGAGCAGATGAAGACATCGCCTCGCTCGTCGAGCGTGTGGCGGCCTTGCTGATGGCGCGTAACGTGCGGCTCGCCACGGCCGAGTCGTGTACGGGCGGATGGCTGGCCAAAAGCCTGACCGACCTGCCCGGCAGCTCGGCGTGGTTCGAATTCGGCTTCGTGGCCTACGGCAATAACGCGAAAGAAACCCTGCTGGCTGTCGATCCTTTGAGCATCGAACGGTATGGCGCCGTGAGTCGCGAGGTTGCGATACAAATGGCCGTGACGGCTCGTGCCGTCAGCGAAGCCGACATTGCGGTCGCTGTGACCGGCATCGCCGGCCCCGACGGCGGCACGCCGGAAAAGCCGGTCGGGACGGTCTGGCTTGCCTGGGACGGTCCCGATCGGCGGGCGAGTACGCGGCTGGAGCACTACGTTGGTGATCGGCGTGCCGTGCGCCGGCAGGCGTTGCTCGCGGCGCTGACGGGCCTGCTGCGGCAACTGGCCGACGGTTGATGGCGGGCGACGGGCCAGAAGCTGCCGTCACGCGCCGGCTGTTCTTCGCGCTGTGGCCCGATGAGCCGACGCGCGTCGCCCTGGTTCGGGCCACCCGTACAGCGGTGCGTCGCGCCGGCGGCCGGCCGGTTGCGCAGGCCAACTTGCACGTGACGCTGGCGTTCCTCGGTAACCAGCCGGTGGCGCGCTACGCTGCGATCGTTGCGGCCGCCTCGGCGCTGAGCCCCGTATCGGTGCAACTGGAGCTGGATCGGTTCGGCTGCTGGCCGCAGCCGCGCATTTTCTGGTTCGGGCCGGCGCGGTGCCCCGCGGAACTTGCCGGACTGGTCGACGGGTTATGGACGGCGATGGCGCCGCTCGGTCTGCCGCGTGAGACGCGACCGTATCGTCCGCATGTCACTTTAGCCCGCAAAGTTGCGGTGTTACCTGAGCTTGAGCCACCTACCCCTTTGATATGGAAGGCAAGTGATTTTTCGCTGATCGAGTCGGTGACCGATGAACGCGGTGCGCGTTACACGGTTGCCGCGCGTTTTCCGGCGGGCTCACCTCATGACCCCAATCCGGTCTAAGCTGGCACTTATCAAAGGCTGCGATGGCGGGGAATCTGTGGAATAATCAGAGCCCGGTTCGGGTCGTTCCCATTTGGGTTGATCCTGCCTGGCGTGGCTAATGTTTCTTCAACTTCGCGGCAGATATATATCGATGGATGACAACAGAAAGAAAGCGTTAGCGGCGGCTCTCGGCCAGATTGAAAAGCAGTTCGGCAAGGGTTCTGTCATGCGTCTCGGCGATGCCGGTGCGCGGCGCAATATGGATACCATCTCGAGCGGCAGTCTCGGGTTGGATATCGCACTCGGTATCGGCGGTCTCCCGAAGGGGCGGGTCATCGAGATCTACGGCCCGGAGTCGTCGGGCAAGACGACGATGACGCTGCAGGCCATTGCGGAATGTCAAAAAGGCGGCGGCACGGCGGCATTCATCGATGCGGAGCACGCACTCGACCCGACCTACGCCGAGAAGGTCGGGGTCAATATCGACGAACTGCTGATCTCGCAGCCGGATACCGGCGAGCAGGCACTCGAGATTACCGACCTGCTGGTGCGCTCGGGTGGCGTCGATATCATCGTTATCGACTCGGTCGCGGCGCTGACGCCCAAAGCCGAGATCGAGGGCGAGATGGGCGATCATCACGTTGGCCTGCAGGCCCGGCTGATGTCGCAGGCGCTGCGCAAGCTGACCGCCAATATCAACCGTTCCAACACCATGGTTTTCTTCATCAACCAGATTCGCATGAAGATCGGCGTCATGTTCGGCAGCCCGGAGACGACGACCGGCGGTAATGCACTGAAGTTCTACGCAGCCGTCCGGCTCGACATTCGCCGTATCGGTGCGATCAAGAAAGGCGACGAGGTCATCGGCAATCAGACCCGCGTCAAGGTCGTGAAGAACAAGGTTGCGCCACCGTTCAAGATGGTCGAGTTCGAGATTTTGTACAGCAGCGGCGTGTCGCGTGAGGGCGAGATCATCGCCCTCGGCGTTCGGGAAGGCATCATGCAGAAGGCCGGCTCCTGGTACAGCTAT
>SMWD01000027.1 GCA_004357495.1 Gammaproteobacteria bacterium | reverse complement strand
GGTTTTTGACTTTTATGTCGCCTGATTGTGGCCGGCAGACAGTTTGTTCACCGGGCCTACGTGCTCAAGATCCCCGTGATTTTACCATCGCCGTCCAGGTCAATATCCCATGCATTGGGTGTTGAGGGAAGACCGGGAAGTGTGATGACGTCGCCGGCGAGGGTGACGATCTGGTGTGCCCCGGCGAGTATTCGCAGCTCCCTGATCGGCAGGGTGTGGCCCCTGGGCGCGCCCTTTATTTTCGGGTCGGCGGTGATTGAGAGGTGGGTCTTTGCGATGCAGACCGGGAAGTTCCAGCCGTTATCGGCAAAGCGCCGCGCCGTCGTTCGAGTCATCGGGCCCCACTTGACGTCGCCCGCGAGGTAGAGCGACTTTGCCATGCGTTCGACCTTGTCGAAAAAGGAATCGTCGTCTTCGTAGAGAAGTTTCACCTTGGAAGGCAGATCGGCCGCTTCGACAACTGCGGCGGCAAGTTCAGTCATGCCGTCTCCACCTTCGGTAAATCCCTTCGCTTCTGCAACACCCACGGCGCCCCCCGCGATAGCTGCTTCCCTTGCGATTGCGATCTCTTCAGCAGAGTCGTCGGGGAACCTGTTGATGGCGACCACGGCGGGAAGGCCGTACATCCTCACGATATTCAGTGCGTTGTCGAGGTTTTCGGTGCCCCGGCGGACGGCTTCGGGATCGGGCGTTGCCATGTCCTTCATCGCAACGCCGCCGTGCCACTTGAGCCCGCGAATCGTTGTGACCACCACCGCGGCCGACGGCTCGGGCCCGCCCTGCCTGACCTTGATGTCCATGAACTTTTCGAATCCCAGGTCGGCACCGAACCCGGCCTCGGTAACGACATAGTCGCCGCAGTTCACGGCGAGTTTGTCGGCAAGGATCGACGAGCAGCCATGTGCGATGTTGCCGAAAGGGCCCATGTGAACGATGGTGGGCTGGCCTTCGGCGGTCTGGACCAGGTTCGGCTTGATGGCATCCCTGAGCAGTGCCATGATCGACCCGACCCCCCTGATTTCGCGGGCCGTGACCGGGGTTTTACGGTCATTTTTCCAGCCGACGACCATGTCGCCAATCCGCTCCCGGAGGTCCTCGTACGAGTCGGTCAGGGCACAGATCGCCATGATTTCCGACGCCGCGTTGATATCGAACCCGGCCTCTCTGACCGGGCCGTTCAGCCTTCCGCCGGCCCCGGTCATCACGGTGCGGAGTGCGCGGTCTTCGGCATCGGTAACGCGGCGCCACGTGATGCCCGTCGCGTCGAAGCCGTCGATGACATTGCGATAAGCGGCATTGTCGACCATCGCAGCCAGCAGGTTGTGGGCAGATTCGATTGCGTGGAAATCGCCGGTGAAATGAAGGTTGATGTCGACTGCAGGCTGGACGGTGGACTTACCGCCGCCCGTGCCGCCGCCTTTGTGGCCGAAAACCGGGCCAAGGGCCGGTTGCCTGATTGTGAGGATAGGTTTCTTGCCGATCTTCGCAAGACCCTGTACAAGCCCGACCGCGGTGGTCGATTTGCCTTCTCCAGCGGGAGTGGGGGTGATCGCAGTGACCACGATCAGCTTTGCCTTCTTGGCCGCATCGGGGAAGGCGCTGAGGGGAATCTTGGCCTTATCGTTTCCGTAAGGCTCCAGCACGGCGGGGTCGAGGCCCATTTCGGCCGCGAGATCAGCAATTGGTCGCATAAAAACTTCGGATTCAACTGGTCCGGCAACTTTGCCGAACTGAAAAACACTCAAACCAGTAGATTCTACTTGCCCTGAGTCGAATTGGACGGCAATGGCCAATCGGGGGGCCGGTTGCTGAGCAACCATTTCGCCCGGGGCAACCCGGTAACGAGCGTCAGGACGGCCAGTACGGCGACGATGACGCCCCCGATGGGCGTCCAGACCAGGAACGCCGCAGAGACCGCTACTGCGATGAGGACGAGTTCGATCAGCAACCGGACTCTGCCGGGTACTGCGACAACAACCTGTCGCTTGTCCCCGATGGTTGAAAATGCTCCGGGCAGGGCGATCAAGACGATCAGTGTGGGAATTGTCGCGATCCAGGTGCCGGCCAGTTCAGCCGCTGCCCACGGCCCTGCAACCCACGCGGCAATTTCGATGGCGAATCTCGATGCTGCCGATACTGCGGTATCGAGGGGGTTTTCGAATTTTTCAGTTTCGTTGTTCTGGCTCACGCACAGGAAGTTACCAGTTGGCGACCTGGGAGGCCAACGCGTCCCGGACGCCCCGGCAGCGAAATTCCCATCGTGCCGCTCTCAGATCGTTTTGTATTTCCGCCCGATCGCCAGGAACACGAAGCCGATAACCGCGAAAACCGAAACGATGTTCCAGTGGATGATGCGTCCGATCGCGACGTTTGCACCAACCGCGATCGCCATCACAACCATTACTGCGATTGCTGCGAAAAGCACGGAACCGGGCCAGCCGCGATACTTATCAGCCTGCGCTTTTGACGGTGAGTTTGGGGCTGTTTTTGATTTAGGCAGGGTGTCTCTCCGTGGATTCGGGATGGCCGGGACCAACATGTTCAGATAATTTACGGGCGCTGTCGAGATAGCGGAGGGACGGCTCGCGATGCCCCGACAGCGCCTTGATTCGTTTGATGCACCTCTTTCTGTGGGAGGTGCACCGCTCGGTTCGCCCGAATTTCGCCGTGGCAGGTCAGTCTGCCCGGCCCGGTACCGGTGGCTTCGTGGCGAAAGTTATGATCATCGCCGCTCCGAGACACGCCGCCGCCAGCACGTAGAAGGTCGTCTGGTACGTGCCCGTCGTGTCGAACACGCGGCCGACGATGACCGGCGTTGCCATCATGCCGAGGGCCATTGGGAAGGCCGACATCCCGAGGATGACCCCGAAGTGTTTTCTTCCGAAAAACTCACCGCGCAGCGCGTGCAGCATCGGCGTCCGGCCGCCGAATCCGAGGCCCCAGAGCAGGGCGAACACCAGCGCACCCCAGTAGCTCGTCACCTGTGCGATCGTGATCAGCGCCACCGCCTGGATGAGCATCAGGACGGGTAGCACCCCGCGCTTGCTGATACGGTCGCCAACAATGCCGCCAAGCATCTGGAAACCGAACGAAGTCAGGGCCATGATCGGGATGATCGTCGCAGCGGTGGCATCTGAAAGATTTACGCCGCCGTTGTCGGTCAGCTGGAAGAAAATGTGCGCGGAGATCGCACCGACCGAGAGGTTCGTCAGCGTGTGAGAAAGCGAAATTGACCAGAAGGCCCGGGTGTGCAGGGCCTGATTCAGGGTGAAATCGTACTGTGCAACCGGCGGTGGCTGCGGCCCCGTCTTCTTGGAAGTCGGGAGGGGCAAGTCTTCATAAGCCGGCGCGCGCTTGCCCGACACGTAAGCGATCGGTGGTCCTGCAGCGAGTGTTATCAGGCCCATTACAAAGGTGGTATCTCGCCAGCCGTAGTTATTTATTCCCCAGACGATTGCCGGGACGAACACTCCGCCAAGGCTCGAGCCGCCAATCACGATTGCCATTGCAATGGTGCGGCGGTGGGGCATCCAGGCGTTGACCGCGGCCATCGACGGCACGAAACCGCCCATGGAAAAACCCAGCGACATGATGAAGTAGGCGAGGTAGTACTGGACCGGCCCCTGCAACCGCGAGTAGAAGATCATTCCCAAACCGCCGATGGCGAACCCGATCAGCACCATGCGCCCGGTCCCGAACTTATCGGTCAGCCATCCTTCAAGCGGACCGAGCAGCGCGCCACCGAACCTGCCGAACGATGCAACTCCCGTGACCAGGGCACGAGACCAGCCGAACTCGTCTTCGATGGCACGGAACAACGTGCTCGCGGCCTGGAAGGTGGGGCCGGAGCTAACGACCATGTTCAGCGCGCCGGCGAGCGCTACCCACCATCCGTAGAAGACGCGGCCGACCCTGCCCTTCGGGGTCGCTGGCTTATTTGCGTTCTCGGGCGATTCAGGGTTCATCGAGGCATATCTGGGCGGCGCATCTCTGAGGGGTCGGGAGGGATTTGGTGTGAAGAGATTACGACCTGCCCGGTCGGCGTGCACCGCGAATTCGGTAGACTCCCGACCCGATTCAAGATTCACATCGCCACTTCGCGGGCGTAGTCTGGCGACCTGGTCCCGACTTTCAGTATCGCGACAGGAGGCTGCTGCACAAATCTAATGAAAATCACCAAAATCACAACCACGATGCTGCACGACCCCGATGGTTTCGTGGTCCAGGACGCCACCATCCCACCGGTCGACCCCGGGGCGAAGGGGCGCAGCCAGTTATTTGTGCATATTCACACCGACGAGGGGACAGTCGGGCTCGGCATGGCGCCGGGCCAGCGTGCGATACGCGAGGTGATCCACCAGAACCTCGACGGTGTGCTGGTAGGGCAGGACCCGTTCATGATCGAAAAGCTGTGGCAGGACATGTACTGGCGAGTGCGTGGGTTTGGCCGCAAGGGGATCGCCTTCCAGGCCATTGCGGCGATCGATATTGCGCTCTGGGACCTGAAGGGCAAGGTGCTCGACCAGCCGATCTACCGGCTGCTCGGGCCGGCCCACGAGAGTGTCCCCATTTACGGCTCCGGAGGCTGGACGAACTACTCGCAGGATGAGCTTGTGGCCGAGCAGGTCGGCTATGTCGAGCGGGGGATTCCGCGGGTGAAGATGAAGGTCGGCAAGGACTTCGGCCAGTCGGAGCGTGAGGATATCGCGCGCCTTGAGGCTGTGAGAAAAGCGGTGGGCGACGATGTGGAGATATTCGTCGACGCCAACAACGGCTACTACGCCAAGCAGGCGATAAAGATGTCGAAGATATTCGAGGCCTACGACGTGGCGTGGTTCGAGGAGCCGGTGCTTGCCGATGACATTCCCGGGCTCGCCCAGGTTGCCCGGGCCACCACGATCCCCGTGGCTACCGGTGAGCACGAGTACACAAAGTACGGGTTCAGGGACCTGCTGACCGCAGGGGCGGCCGACATCGTGCAGCCGGATATTTACAGGGTTTCCGGGATCACGGAATGGATGAAAGTCGCGGCGATGGCCGATGCGTTTAACCTGCCGGTGGCACCGCATGCGGTTTCACTCGTTAGCATTCACTGCGCGATGGCGACCCCGAACATCAAGGTGGTCGAGGTCCTGGGAGCCGAAGAGCACAGCAACAGGGTCTGGTGGACCGAGACGCCGCCTTACGATGGTGGGACGTGGAAGCCTTTTGCGGAACGACCGGGGCTCGGGCTGGAACTAAATCCGGACGCCCTGAAAAACAATGTTATTGACTAGGGTGATTTTTGACCGTCGGGCTCGGGTGAAGGTAAAAAAGGGATAAAAAAATGCCAACGGGCAGCAGGCTTGAAGGAAAAACCGCCATCGTCACAGGGGGCGCGTCAGGAATAGGGGAGGCCACTACCCGGCTTTTCGTAAATGAAGGAGCAAAGGTCGTTATCGCCGATATCGACGATGCGAAGGGCAATGCGCTCGAAGCGGAACTCAATCACGACGGCGATGTCGCTCTCTACCGCCAGCTTGACGTTACGCAGGAAAGTCGGTGGATCGAGGTCGTTGCCGAGGTGATGGATATCTGGGGGCGGCTCGATGTCGTTGTGAACAACGCCGGGATGTCGGGTGCGAAGGGCAGGGCAACGGTTGAGGACACGATAGTCGAGAACTGGGACACGGTGTTCGCGGTGAACTCGACGGCCGTCATGCTCGGTACGAAAACCGCGATTCCGGCCATGCGAAAGAACGGCGGTGGCTCGGTCGTGAACGTCTCGTCGATCTTCGGCATAGTCGGCTCGCCCGCCGGTGCCGCCTATCACGCCTCGAAAGGCGCGGCGCGGACGTTCAGCAAGGCGGCTGCGGTGCAGTACGCGAAGGACAACATCAGGGTGAACTCGGTGCACCCGGGATTTACCGACACGCCGATGACCCACGATATTCACTCTCAGAAAGAGATTCGGGACGCCCGCGAGAAGATGACACCGATGGGCCGACTGGGATTGCCGGACGACATCGCCTACGGGATCCTCTACCTGGCCTGCAGCGAATCGTCGTGGGTAACGGGAATCGAGCTGGTGATCGACGGCGGTGAAATCGCCTGGTAGGTGGGCGGGTGCGGGCGGGGCTCAGATTCCTCCCTCCCTGGCGGGTAGGCGGGTGCCTCCGGGCGCGAGCGAGGGTGGATTGCCCTGCCGACGCACCGTCATTCCGACCGTAGCGGAGGAATC
>SMWD01000026.1 GCA_004357495.1 Gammaproteobacteria bacterium | reverse complement strand
GTTTCTGCCGGCGGTAAAAGTGCGCGGCCGCCAGGCCGCTGATGCCACCCCCGACGACCACGAGATCATAGACATCGGCATCGGGAGCGCGGATGTCGCCCCAGTTGTGCTGACCTTCAAGCCCGAGCTGATGGCTGACCTCGAAGGAGCCGGCATGATTGCCGCGCAACCCGGTGAGCGCTGGCGGATACACGCTGCCAGGTTTGCGCACGAACGCGGGCCCGAGCGAGGGATCGGCGAATGCAGCACCGGGCATCAGCGTACCCGTCGCCAGCGCCCCGACCCCGTGCAGCAAATCCCGGCGGGAAATACGGCGGTCCATGCCAAGATTACGGTCTGAACGTTTCATGCTTATCGGTCGTAGTTCATGCGGCGTTCCCGCGAGTATCCGGGGAACCGGCTGCCGGGTCCGCGCGCAACTGGTAACCACCCGGCCCGGACATTGTACCGTGTCATGCGCTCCGGTATGGTTTGCTGCAACTGTGAATCGTGACTGAGAGCATGGAAAAAATATTCGGTACGCTGATATCCGTGCATATAGGCGAGGAAGATGTTCTCGACAAAACCGAGCGCGCAAATGCTATGGCAGAACTCGACGGCTTCGTCGGTGACCGGCACAGAGGCTTCAGTCGCATTGCCTATGAGGGCGATACAGAGCCGCCGGGAACCGTAAGGCGCAATAACCGGCAATGGACCGGCGTTGCGGTAGAAGAGCTGGCCGTGATTCAGGAACGCATGGACTTAACTGCGCCGCTGCTGGCCCGAACTCTGGGTGCCAACCTCTGCGTGCAGGGCATCCCGGAATTCTCCCGTCTTGCCAGGGGTAGCCGGCTGATTTTTCCCTCCGGGGCGACACTGATCGTCGAACACTACAACCCACCCTGCGCGGACATGTCCGCGAAAATCGCGGAACTGCATGCAACGAACTCGGGTGAGCCCGTCACACGAATGGACTTTTGCAAACAGGCAAAGCGTATCCGGGGTCTGGTGGGCAGCATCGACGTCCCCGGGGTGATCCATACCGGGGACAAAATCGTGGTTCAGGTCTGCAAGCCCTGATTCGCGCCGGCGATCCGGGCGGATTTCCTGCTCGGTTTTATCGAATTGCCCGACCGCCCGATCGCGGCTTTAGCCGCGATTCCGAACATCAGTCCGCACCTGTTGCCAACTCCCATAGAATCTCGCACGGTACGGAATACTTTGCGCGGCAGCAGACCGGGGAACCGGACGGCCCTTGACGCCACGCCCAGAAGCGTTGCCCTGTAAAGTCAGAACGCGTTTCCTCCACTGTTTGCCGGGCCGGCGCGATTTAACAATAATCCCGGCAAACCTTCGGCACCCCGATTCATTGCCCTTTTTTCTTTGATTGGGGTAAAATAGCCCTGTTTCCGCCCTGACGAATTCACAATTAAGGGGAAGAAGACGAGGCGGAAACAACTCCTGATGGCGCAACTAGCCGATGACGCAAACGTCGACTAGCAAATTGGGAGTTAGGACAATTAATACTAAAAAGCTTCGTGCCTTAAGCACCGCCATTCTGTTCGCGATGGCCGGTTCAGCAAGCGCAGCGGTAATCGACTTCGAGAATTTTGACCCCGGTCGAATCATCGACGACGAATACGCGCCTGACGTATTCATCAGTGCGATCAACCTGAGTTCAGGGCCCGACGTCGCGCTGATATTCGACACCACGGATCTGAATCCCGCAAGCGAGGATTTCGACCTGGTGGGCCCGTTCGATAGTGACAACGCGAGTCTGTCGGACAACTTCAGTCCGGGCAACGTGCTGATCATTCAGGAACGCAACGACTGCAACTTCGATTCCGGCTTCTGTGCGACGCCGGACGACGAAGGCAGCCGTCCGGCCGGCGAGTTCACCTTCCTGTTCAGTAGCGACATTATTCTCGAGACGATCGACTTCTTTGATATCGAGTTGATCGAGGATAACGGCAACCCGGACAGCGAAATCCATCTGTTCGACAGCAACGGCGACGAACTGCTCGCCGGCATGTTTTTCGTGCCGAGCACCGGTGGCAATAACAAGTGGAATCAGCTGGACTTCGATTCGGTCAGGGGCGTGCGAAAAATCGTTATCGAGTTGGGTGGTTCCGGCGCGATCGACAACCTGCACTATCAGGTCGTCCCCGTGCCTGCAGCGGCATGGTTATTCGGCTCGGCTATCGGCCTGCTGGGCTGGATGCGCAACAGACGCCGCGGGGCCCCCGCGGCCTCGACATGACGGTCGTCGCTCCGCCCCGGCGCTGCAGGTGAGCGCAAGCCCGGCGGTCAAAAATACCGCCGTATCCGCAGGGTCAGATAGTCGTCATCTTCGACCGGCTGCAGGGTGTTGTCAGCAGCCACGTTAAAGAACCAGCGGCTTTCCACTTCCAGTTTCCAGCTGTTGCCGATGCGCCGTTCCGCCTCGATGAACAACCCCGTCGACTGATCCTGAACGTCGACGACGACGCCCATCAGCAAGCTGCTTCCCTGAACGTCGTTCAGCGCCAGGCGCGCGCCGGCAAACACATCGTTGTCGTGGATTGTCACCGGCGCTTCGTTCGTGCGGCCATCGTATAAATATTCCACCAGCAGGCCAAGATCCAGCGGCGTTTCTTTCAGCTGATACAGCGTGTATTCGAACCCCGCGACCGTGGCGGCGAAGGTATCACCCTGACCCGAACGCACGATGCCCTCGAATTTCCACAACCAGGCTTCGGACGTGTACTGAAGGTCGGTACCAAACTGGGTAATCTGATCGTAGATCGGAATCAGCGCCGTGCCCGTGTCATTGATCCGGAACCGCGCCTCGCGGCCCGTGCCATGGAAAACCGCGGCACCGATATCCCAGTTACCGAGATAATGGGAATAGCGTAGCGCGACATCCACATGATTCTGCCCGGCACCGGATTCGTATTCAGGCTGATCGGTGTCCACCGGCAGGGGCGTACGCAGCCGCCCTTCGCGCCCGGGGAAGGTGCGTTCCCGAAAGCCGGCCAGCAGGAAAGCGCTGACCCGGCCCCAGTCGCGCTGGGTGGTGAGATTGAACATGGCCTGACCCAGCTTCTCCTCACCATCGATGTCTTCGGCGGCATCGGTCTGGTTGATGATGTCCACCAGGTGTCGGGATTCGGTGACCCCCCAGAACACTTTGTTAATGCCGGTCGCGGTTTCCCAGTGTTCGCCGGCCCAGATCCAGACCAGCTCGGTGATATCCACCAGGCTGCGGTCCGCATCCCGGCTGTCGATGCGCACGTTCGGCGCAAAGCGCACCAGGTGTCGCCGGTCCGGGCTGCGGTAGCGAAGTTCCGGATTCAGCAGCAGCGCACCGTGTGCGCCGGATAGCTGGCCCGGGTGCTGTGGGGAGTTGGGGAATACGCGTATTTCCCCGCCCACCGAACCGCCGATACTCCAGTTCTCCTCGGCCTGGCAACCGGCACTGATCAGCAGCCCGAACAGGACGAGGAAAAAGGCGTCGAAAAAAAAGAATCTGACCATTGCTGTCCCGCAAACTGGCAAAAGCTGTCCAGACGACATGGGTTGTGACTTCTTTCTGAGACTGTGGCCCGCATGGACGCGGGCCCCAAGCCTACAGGGACGTATTCACGGCGGGTCTCAGAAAGAAGTCACAAACCATGTCGGCTCGGCTACGATCTGTACGCACCCATGCCGCACTGCCTTTCCGCCACCGTAGCGCTCGTTGACGGGACAGTGGCATCTGACCATTTCCCGCGGCCTTCATCTTCGTCAGCGTTGCCGCTTCAGCGCGGCTTTGACGAAGTCCCGGTCCGCCAGACCGCTATTAAAGACATAGTCCTGGTAAATCAGGTCGGTTGATTTTCCAGTCCGGTGATTGACCATGGCCAGGCGATGCGCGCGCCAGTAATTGCCGTCATAAACCCGGTAGTCTTCGAGATGCAGCGTCTTCAACAACTCGCCGCGCCGGTCGTAGAAGTCCACCCGCCGAACCTGGTAAACATCCTGATCCACCCAGGCGACCTGGCGGGTGTAACCGGAATGCTCGTAGCGGGGTATTCGCTCGATCACGTCACACAGCCGGTCGCCGCAGGCCTCTTCGCGCAGATATTGATAGTCGTACTTGTTCAGTTCCAGGCCCGTAAAATCCTCAAAGGCGAACTCACTGCCGACGAAGGGGCCGGACTTGTTCACCGACGAGATGCGCTTCACGCGCTTGAGCGCCGGCAGATATAACCATTGGTCATCCGGGTCGAGGATTTTGGCGTGGGACAGCAACGCCGTACCCTCGATATCGGCCGGGGTATCGAAGACGATCATGCTTTTATCACCGACGGTCTCATCGACGATCTCCAGGGTATTCAGCCACAGGGTACGGGTGGCTTCTTGTCCCGCGGCATTGCGCAGGATCATCTGCAATTGCACCCTGCTGTCGCCGAAGCCCCGGTCACTGCGATCCGAGCGGGCCGCAATCTCGTAGCCTTTGCCGTCGCCCGCAGCCATGGCAGTGGTGCTGCCGACCATCATGCCCACCAGGATCGCCATCTGTGTGACGAGGACCAGCAAGGCGTGTTCAGGCCACTTGTGTAACGAGGTCTTCATCATTTTTCTCCGCGGTCTCCGGATGCCGGTAACCGATCATCAGGATGGCCGGCAATAACAGGAAATCGGTGATCAGTGCGACCACAATGGCCAGTGCCGTCAGCAGCCCCATTTCAGCGTTGATCTTGAAGGTCGAGGCGGCCAGCAGCGCAAAGCCGGCGGCCAGAATCAGCGTGGTCGCAAGCATGGCCGTACCGACCGTTTCGAACGCGTAGCGTATGGCTGCGGGCCGTTCCATGCCTTTTTCCCGCAGCGCCCGCAGGTACTTGAGCATGAAGTGCACCGTGTCATCGACGATGATGCCGAGCGACGTGGCCGTAATCGTGGCCGCCGGCATCCCCACCTGTCCCACCGCCAACGCCCAGATGCCCAGTGTTACGAGAACGGGCACTGCATTGGGAATGATGCTGAGCGCACCGTAACCCACGCTGCGCAGCGCCGCCATCATGATCAGGGCAATCGCGATGATGGCGATTACGTTACCGATGAGCATGGACTCTACATTGCGCCGCGAAATGTGGGAGAACATGACGAACGAACCGGTGGCTTCGGTCCACATATACTTCGGCGTGTTCAACGTCAGCCACCGGCTGGAACGCTGACTGAATGCCCGCAGCTCCACCGTGGAGATCTCCTTCAACGTTACGGTAAGCCGGGTGGCGGACTTATCGATATTGATCCGGTCATTGAGGTCCAGGCCGTAGGGCAACGACAGTTCATAGAGCAGCAAGTACTGGGCGGCCAGGTTCCGGTTGTCCGGGAGCGTGTTCCAGGTCTTGTCGTCACCGTGCATATTCCTGTTCAGCCGCTTGATGATGTCCGTGTAGCTGAACACGTGCTCCACTTCGGGCTGAGTACGCAGCCACACGGCAAAACGTTCCAGGCCTTCCAGATACGTCGGTTCACTGATACCACCGGGCCCGTCGGCCTGCATGGAGAACTCCGCCATATAGATGCCGCGCAGGTGTTCCTGGGTAAAGTCGGTGTCGCGACGAAACTCCACGCGATGATCGAAGTACTTGACGAACTCATCGTTCAGCTCGATCCGGGGTATGCAGGCGATCAACACCAGGGTGATCGTACCCATGACCAGCAGCACCTTCCGGTAATGGGTGGTGACCAGGCAGGCGAGGCGGTCCAGCGCCGGCAGCAGGCCGCGGGGTTCATCCTGGGTCTGCGGCGTCTTGAGCGGCATCAGGCGGATGACGGCGGGCAGCAACACCAGGGCAAACAGCCAGGCCGCTGCAATACCGATCGCCGACAGGTTGCCCAGACGATTGAATGGCGGTGACTCGGAAAAATTCAGCATCAGAAAACCAACGATCGTCGTGAAGCTGGTGATCGTCACCGCGAGGAAATTGATCCGCAGGGACTCGGACAAGGCACTGAGCTTGCCGTGACCTTCCCGCATCAGCATGCGCAGGGTGATCAGCAGATGAATACTGTCCGCCACAGCCAGGGTCATGATGACCACCGGCGCGATGGCCGAGACCGGATCCAGCGTCCAGCCGGCATGCCCGCCGGTGCCGAGCGCCACGAGAGTGGCGAAGACAATGACCAGCATCATGGCCACCGTGCCGGCCACGCTGCGCAGCACGACAAAACTGAAAACGATCAACAGCCCGTACATGGCCGGAATGAGGGTGGTGGCGTCATGTCGTCCGGCTTCGGCAAAGGCGTTGTTCAACGCCGAGGCGCCGGTAATTGCCACTGTAATATGCGGGTAATCGGCCTCGATGCCGGCGGCAAGCTTCCGGGCAAACGCTACCGCCGTGGGGACTTCGGTGAGACTTTTTTCCGGATACCGGAGGGCGACGTTGACGGCAGTGGTGACACCATCCAGCGCGATCAGGTTGCCGGCCAATAACGGCTCGGCCAATGCAATGTCACGTTTCTCAGCAAGCGCCTCCGCTGTCATGGACCCCGCATCCTGCACCAGATCCTCCACCGTCAGGTCATCTCCGTTGGCCCAGCTGTATTGAAAGTTGGTAATGGAGTCGACACGCATGGCAAACGGGATCTGCCAGGCCTCTTCGGTCAGCCGGGCAACGGCGGCGGCCGTGTCGGGACTCAATGCATGGCCGACATCGGGATGGATCACCAGCAGCAGGTTATCGTTCTTGGTGAAGGTGTTCTGAAAGGTTTCGAACGCTTTCAGCTCCGGGTTGGCGGGACCGAAAAACATCCGGTAGTTATTGGCAAATTCCAGGTTGCGCATGCCGCTGGCTGCCGCCGCCGTGATCAGCAGCGTGACGAAGATGGCTTTCCACGGATGCCGAATCACGGCAGCGGCCAGTGTCAGGGCCAGGCGGTCGATACCCTGGTGGGTCGGATCACTCATTACTTTTTCCGCTCCGGTAACAGAATAATCATTCTGATTCAGGGAAATCTTTTTCACGCCAATAACTGCAGCGCCGAATTCATGTAGGCAGTCAGCCGGGTCTTGCTGATGCCGCTGCGGGCCATAACGTGGGCACCCTGCATGACACCGACCAGCAGTTCACCCGTGGCCTTCGAATCGAGGCCCGGATCGATGTCGCCTGCCGCCTGACTGTTGGCAATGGCGGTCGCAAACGCGGCGGCCAGCCGGTCGAAAAGCTCCCTGATTGCTGCTGCAATGGCGGCATCGTCGGGGGCGACCTCGACCGCCGTGGTACAAATCATGCAGCCGCGGTGACCATCAGCCCCTCCGCTCCGAGCGACGGCGCCGGTCATGAACTCCTCTATATCCGCGCGAGTCGCCTCGGGGGCAAATAAGCCCGCGTGGTAATTTCTGGAAATGTGCTCCGCATAACGCTGCAGGGCGGCGATGAACAGCTCCCGCTTATTGCCGAAGGTGCTGTAAATGCCATACCGGCTGACGCCTGTGGAGGCCACCAGGTCTTCCATCGAGGTATCGCCAAAACCCCGCTCCCAGAACAAATTCACGGCCTGGTCCAACGCCTCGGCAGGATCGAATTCTCGTACTCTGGCCACGGGTTACCAGAATACTCATTCTGTAATTCATGTCAAGTCATCAGCTTATTGCGGGCGCCCGCGCCTGCCGCTATTCGCCGGCGCTGCCTTGGTCAGCGTGTCGCCGACCACCAGCGGCTTCTACCGGGTGCTGATCGGTGGCGGTACGCTGGCGCTCTATCTGCTCTTCACCCGGCGACGCCTGGAACTCTCACGCACGACAATCACCGTGCTGCTGTCGGCGGCAATATTTTTCGCTCTGGACCTGTGGTTCTGGCACCGGAGCATTAACTACATCGGGCCGGGGCTGGCCACCCTGCTCGCCGGCATGCTGTTTCTCCATCAGCGGCCACGCCGGAACCAGGTCATCGCGAGCCCACTTGCAGGGGTCGGACTCGCGCTGATTGTCGGCCTCGCTGCTGCTGGGTATGGCTGCCGCAGCAGAGGGGGTATCTCTCGCCATCCCCACGCTTGCCGATGCGGGCTGGCTAATCAGCTACGGCATTCTGTCCCACTGCAATGGCACACCGGCAACCATTTACTGACGCTCAATCAGACCCGGCGCCCGAATCACTGCTGAACGAGAACTCGAAACCCCCGGGCGGGCGGACGAAAAAATTCATATGCACGTATAACGGCGCCATCGCTTCGACGTAGCGGGCGTTAAACAGGGGCCCGACGTCGATGACCTCGAGCGCCAGCGCCTCGATCAACTTTGTGACCGTTTGCTTGGCGCCGGCGTCATCCCCGGCTATCGGCACCGAAATCGGCCCGTCGAACACACGCTCGGGAGACATGTTGCGCGCGCCGACGGTGTTAAGCGCTTTCACGACTTTCGCGGTGGGCGCCAACGCCTGTATCTGCTCGGCCAGCAACTCGTCACTTACCAGGACGCGACTCAGCGCACGATCGAAAGCCAATGCGTTCATCGGGTCGATCAGTAATTTACCGTCGAGAGCCCCCAGTTTCGGCAGCAACTCAAGGGCGGCGCTGAACGGCAGCGCCAGCACGATCACGTCGGCGTGTTCTGCGACCTCGGCCGGCAACACCGCGCGCGCGTTGCCACTGCGGCTCACCAACGCACGCGTGCGTTCACTATCCGGATTGCGGCTGCCATAAATAATCGGGTGTCCCAGTCGACCCCAACTCACACCGAGCGCAGAGCCCACGCTGCCGGTGCCGATAATGGCGATCGGGAAGAACCCGTCATCGGCCGGTGTTGCCGCCTGCACCGGCTGTACGCCCGCGCTCACAATCAGCAGGAAAATTAAACCGCGCATGGGAGGCGTCCTCGTAAAAATGACAAATCTGACAGCCAGATACTAACTCACTGCTGTCTCGCAAACCTCAGCGGCTTGCCCGTGGGTATTTTGCGGCAGCAGCTTGTGTGCGCGGCGACGACACGCGCGCACTTTTTTTCAGCCGCGATAAACGGGGTCTTTTTGCTGCACCGGAGTCAAGACCTCTGCACCCGGCAGATGTTCGAAGCCCGGTGCTATTGCCGTGTCCAGCCGACGCATGTGCCATTGATCGAGCCAGTTCACAATCGCATTCATGGGCCCGATATCTTTCCTGACCTTGTAAACGGGCATCTCAAAAATGCCAATACCCTGGGCGGTGGCCTGCACGTAGTTCTGACTGTCACGCAGCATCGCGATCATCGGAATCTTCAGGCTGGTCAGGAAACGCATCAGCACCTGACAACTCCTGGTATTTTTCCGCACGCGATTCGCAACGATCGCAATTCTCCGATTGCGCCGGTCCAGTCCCACGTCTAACAGAAGTTCCGCAATGAAACGCGACGCCGAAAAAATATCGATCTCGGAGGGCAGAACGGGAATCAGAATGCTGTCTGCGGCGTGGATATGAACGTATAAGTCGTTCAGATCGATGTTCGCCGGCAAATCGGAAATCACAGTGCGGGTATCAGGCTGCATATTCAGGTGCGCTCGACCCTGGGCCTGATCAGGCAACTCATATGCTGCGATGCCATGGATAGCGGGCCGACTGGCGGGACGTTTATCCAGCCAGCGTAACGAGAACCCATGTGGATCGTAATCGAGCAACGTGGGTGGCGGGCCGCGCAAGGCGTAGAAACTCGCCACGTTGGTTGCGAGCGTCGTTTTCCCGCAACCGCCTTTCGTGTTTAGCACGATAATCTTGTGAAGATTATCCTGGTCTGGTGTGCGGAACACTGTTCCCTGGACCTCTGCCTAGATGTTGGCGACACCCGATGCGCGTTACCGCCGCCACTGGAATCGCACCCGTCAGACGGTGGCAAGTCGCGTATATCCCACCAAACAATATTACATAAGCTCAACTTAGCTGTCGAGTACAATCCGGAAAATCTGCTGCCCTTTTAACGGCCTCCTCGACGGTTAGATTTCCGGTGTTGAAATCTGGACACGCGCATAAAGTTTTCGCAAGATATCTGCATCGGCTTAACCGCGGTGGGTGCGTGGCTGGGCCCGGGCGAGCCGCTGCTGTCGTTAAGCCGGCCCCGCTAGTTCCTCGGCTGGATGCAGACGCCGTTGACGCTGTGGCTCCTCCTGGCCCTCGCCGCCGAAGTCGGCCTGGCGCTGTTTCAGCGCGCCTGGTTGGTCCGGCTCGGCTGCGCCCTGATCGCTGCTCGCTGCGTCAGTGCGTACGCGTTCCTCGCCTGCACGCAGCTGTATTCGTAATACGCTACATCGCACCGCAATCTATCGTTGCATCGCGCATGGTTACCGGCGGTGCCTGGCTCGCCCCGCTGAACGGCCGCCGCGAGACTTCGCACGCGCTCGACCCGGTCGGCTGCCGGTGGCGGCGCTTGCCACCCTCGTCTGTGACGCTTTGCCAGGCTTCGCCTCGGCCCGGAATGCAGATGTGCTGCGGGTCGTATTCTGCACCGCGCGATGCGTCTGGTGCGGTTGCGCACGAGCCTTCTCATGGTGCGCCGTCGTCGGGCTCTGACCGCGCGGCGTAGTGCGGGTTGCCCGCGTCGATTGTGCCGGCGACACGGCGCGCGCCGTTCGCCGACGGGCATCGGCTCGTTCGCCGGTGCGACGCGACGCATTTCTGTTGCCTGACCGATCGAGGCTTGCCACGCGGGTATTCCTGCGCACCGTATCGGTCGATCGGTGTGCGCCACTGCGAACAGACCTGGCCCGGTTGGGCGTTCCACGCGCGAATACGATCTTCTTGTCGTGCCCGGAACGAACGTGAGTGCGCACCTGCCGTTCACCGCTCGATCGAACCTGCGGGTCGCGCACCGAACCGGGGCGCCTCGCCGAACTCGTGAATGCCGAGCTCGTGAAATTCGATGCCGTGGTCCGGCGGTGATCCGTCGCCGTGCGGCGGTGCCCGGGCCGGTTGCCATGGCGTGGAGCCGGTTGCCACGAATTGCCGTAATGGTGCTTGTCATGGACGGTATGGCGCCGCGATCTCGCAGCACGGTGATGCCGCGCCGCTGCCGCCCGGGGTGAATCATAATGACCAGCGTAGTGACGGCCGTAATACGGGTGGCTCGCGTAGCCGACGTGATGAACATGCACCCGATCCGTCAGCCAGCCGATCGTGTAGGCCGTGGATACGCCCCAGAAAAACCCGGACGCGAATGAATAGTGAGCCGGATACGGGTAGTAATAGAGCGGGTATCGATACGGATAATAGTGGTACACCGGGTAGCGTTGATAAACGACAACCCGCTCGGGTTCATAGTACGGCACGTAAATAACTTCCCGTTCGACGGGCGTAATTTCAATCACCTCATCGACCTCGGTGACAATCTGATGCTCGTCGGTCTTCAGATTACCGGCTGCTACGGCACGGCCGCGAAAATTCTGGATGGCATCGAGGACATCTGCCTGTTGATTGACCACGGCTGCACCGAGATTCCAGGTCCAGTCGAGATCCTCGTTCATCAATGCAATGACTTCGGGATAATTCAGCAACGCGACGATCGCGTCATCCCAGCCGTCGTCGGGCTTCAGGCCCGGATCCGTCTCGTATGCGTCGAGGTAGCGACTGGCCTGCACGATCTGCAAGGGATAGCTCGAGGCCGGCAGAATAATGGCGATCAGATCGTCCGGGTAAAGCGCGACCGGGCCGACGAGCTCCTCGAGTTCCGCCGGAGAATAGTCGACCGCAGGTTCGGTCACGGCATCTGCGGGGCCGGCAATCAGGCAGCCAACGACTGCGGCCAGAAAAACCTGTCGAAAAATCCCGATATTCCGGTTGACAGCAAACATGGCAACCCTCCTTGACCGGCGTCCTTTGCCGGCATAGCAGCCTGTGCTACGCAGAGACTAACGCCGCAAGCTTGAACCCAAGCTGAACGATTGCTGCGTGTGCGTTGCTGCCGTGCGTATTATGTCAACAGAGGACAGGCTGGCAGGCCCATTTGCAGGAGCGGAATCCTACCGCATCGTCAACGTCGCGCGGCCGTTGGTCACTTCCTGCAGGTCAACCGTATCGAGATAGGCTCTTGCGCTCAAATCATCTTTCATGACGGCATCAAGGAATGCCGTCGACGTCGCATTGAAAATCGCCAGGCCATCGTGGTCGGGTTCCGTATCGACTTCTTTTTGTATGAGCCCGCCGAAATAATGATCGCCGCCTTCCTGTAACAACTCATAGCGAAGTGCATCAGGGGCAACACCCATCGACAGAATTTCCGTCTGCGCCTCGGTCGGCTCGCCGCGGCTGCCCATCAGGCCAAAATCGTCGGTGCCGGTGGCCATGAACGTCGGCACGGCGCTGGCAATCCACATATCGCGCGGCATCAAACGCATCTTGCCCGGATCGGTAACCAGGATCAACGCGCGGTAACGAGACTCAGGTGCCCGCATCTCCTTGCCATTAAACGCCGTGCGAAAATGCGCACCGGTGACCAGCATGGCAACTTGCGTGCCGATCGAATGCCCGGCCGCGACATATGCATCGCCGGCAATTTTTCCCGTCAGGCCCGGCACGGCCGCTTCGATGTCAGCGAGTGCATCGAGCACCAGCGACATGTCGGCCACGCGCGTCCGCACGACATCCTGCATCACCTCGTAACCCGTCGGCTTTACCCCATAGTCCGCATCCTTGTGCTGCGGCAGCATGACGACGTAGCCCTGCCCGGCCCAGAATCCGGCGATGCGATCATAGCGGTGGCGGTTCGAGAATGTGCCATGTGACAAGACGATCAACGGGTACGGCCCGGCCGCGTCCGGGTAGAAAATCTTCACGGGCACGGCACGCTCTTCGGGGGCAGTCAGCACGACGGTATCGTTGACTGCAACCGTCAGGGCAGGTTCCCGCGGGGCATAAGGTGCCGAGACGGGCGCGCAGGACCACAGCAACGCTGCGCTCATTGCCATCACCATGGCCGCCGCCATCGTCAGGCGCCGGGCAGTGGCTCGCATCGCTCCAAGCATCATGCGTGGAGTATAAACGAATAGTGCCGGACACAATGCTGTCCCACTGACGCGCGAAAGCTGCCTTTGTGGGAGCTGCTTTTGTGGGAGCTGCTTTAGCCGCGAAAAGGCTCTGAATCGCGGCTAAAGCCACTCCCACAAAAGCCAGCCCCCCCCCACAACAGCGGCTCCCACAAAGGCCCTCCGGGACAGAAATGTGCCAAACACCATTTCTTCTGCCAGAATGATCACACTGTCTGGTCGTCAGACTGCCCCCGGGGCTGCCTCGCCGGATTCGTTTTCGATCATCAATTACCGGAGAGCCGCTATGCACAAGAATAAACTGCCTGCCTGCCGTCACGCCGGCTTCGGCCACCTGCTGTTACTGGTCGCCGGCATCCTGCCGCTCAGCATGGCATTCGGCCAAGCGCATGGCGGCAAAGCCAGCCCGCTGTCGGAGGAAGACCGCGCGGTATTCACTACCTTCTTTAATGGTTTCGTCACCGACATGGACAGCAAATACTTCGGCCAGATCGAGACCCTGAACGGCGGCATCGAATTCGAGGACCGCACACCGAGCACGGAATACGCAGATTACGAGTTGCGCGTCACGCGTGGCAACGTCATGGAAAAAGCCGGCCGAATGTTATCGTACGGCAAGAAAACCAATCCCGGACGCGGTGACGGCATCCTGACCTGGGGGCGCTTCTACTCGCTCGACATGCACCCGAAAACACCGCTGGTCGGCATGCTGCACGCGACCATTGTTTTGCAGATTTTCGAAGATGGCACGGTCGGCACCGGCGGCTGGCTCGGTGTGATGCCGGGTACGCACATCGACGCCGACCTGGCTCGACTCAAACAGGTCACCGATGACTATTTCGCGCAACATGACAAAGATCCGTCGCTGTACCGTCGCCTGATCTGCAAGGGCACGGAGGACACCATCACCGAGTTCCGTCGCCGGCCGGCCTGCTCGGGCGTCAGCTTTTACGGGCCACCGGTCTATCGCCGTGACGCGGAAGCCAGCATTCGCTTTATTGCCGGCCTGTTCGATGAATTCGTCGGCGCCTATATGGACATCGTCACCGAGCGCGCAGACGACGCGTTCACCGCGGCCGATCTCCGCGCGCAGGAAGACATGCGGCGGCGCTGGCTGATCGACCAACTGTTTTCCGACCCGTTCGCCAGCAAAATCGTGCCGTTCGAGGTCTGGAGTTTTGCGAATGTACCGCCGGTGATTACATTCTGATTCGCCCCTCCCGCTTTTTGGGGGAGCTGTCTTTGTGGGAGCGGCTTATATTAACCTGGTGTCAGACACCCATTTCCTCAGAAATACCATGGGATTACTCTGCCTGTCCTTGCGTAGTACTCGCCGGAATCCTCCAGGGCCAGGCGATCAATCAGCGTGATCATGTCGTCAATAACATGGACCGCCCCCGGGCAGGGCCAGCGACCTGCCAATTTTATCTGATGACTTCGATGAGGGGAGCGCCAGAGGAACCCGTTGGCGGTTTCGCTCCCACGATCAGAGACAACGTGGGCGCGATATCGACCGTATGCACCAGGCGATTGATACGTTGCGCGGGAATTCCTGTGCCGGCAACGATGATGGGCACGTAAGTATCATACCGCCATGGTGATCCATGGGTGGCGGCAACCACGAGTCCGTCGAAATCATTGATGAAGCGGTTTGGCTGGAACACCACGTAAATATCCCCGGAACGATTTGGGTTGTAGTTTCTCAGTATTGATTGGACGAGCGGCGTGTCCGGGACCTTGCCGGCATTGAGCGCACTGCTCGACACGGCCAGGGAAACACCGTCGAAGCGGTTCAGTTCATCGACCACCGCAGCTTCGACTTCGGCCTGATCGAGGCCCTGCTCGGCGATCGCCTCTCGGTTCAGGTAAACGTAGGGGTGATAATAGGTGGTGATCAGTTCTTCACCGATGCCAAAGCGCTTTTTCAGCCTTTCGATCGCACCGGTCTTGTCCCAGGTCTCTGGATCGATGTAATCGGCTTCGAAACCCAGTTCGCGCAAGTAGCCCGGCGCCTCCGGTCCGCCATGGTCGGCCGACAGCACGATCAAGGTCTGGTCCAGGCCCACCTGTGCATCGACAAAACGAAACAACTCGGCCAGGGTGCGGTCCAGATGCAGGATGTTGTCTTCGCTCTCGAGGCTGGAGGGTCCGAAGACATGGCCGACATAGTCGGTCGAGGAAAAGCTTACCGAGAGGTAGTCCGGCTTGTCGTCACGACCGAGGCTCTCGTTCCGGATCAGGGCTTTGGCAAAGTCGAGCGTGAGTTCATCCCCTGCCGGAGAGATAGTCAGCAGCGTCGTGAAGTATTTGCCCGCGCGGCTACCGAATGGATGGGGGAAGGTTCGCCCATATCCGGGCAGTGTGGTTTCATACGGTCTGTCGTCGGCCTTGCCGAACAGGTAGGTCGATTGATCGTGCAACAAATTCCAGGAGGTGTCGGCATAGTTGTCTGCGGGTTTGCCTGCGTTCCAATCCAGCACCCATTGGGGATATTGATCGTAGTAGAAACTGCTGGTGATGAACTCACCGGATTTCTTGGAAAACCAGAAGGCCTTGCCCGTGTGTCCTGCCATCGAGATGGCAGCGCGATCCTTCACCGAAACGCTGAAGACCTTCGCTTTGCCTCCCTGAGCCAGCGTCAATTCGTCGCCGAAGGTCGAGACCAGAATACGCGCAGGCGACCGCCCGTCTGATCTTGCCGTCTTTTGCGTGGGATCGATCTCGGTCTGCTGGTCGACTCCCGCCCCCTCGCCGAGAACCGGGTAACGGGCATCCTCGACGTTATAGGTCAATTCTCCGCTGGCCCGATCCAGCCAGACGTTCCCCACCATGCCATGGACGGACGGATCTGCCCCGGTCGCCAGCGTCGTATGCCCGACAATGGTTTCCGTATTGGCGTGCCGGTGGTGTGCGTTCATGTAAACGGTGCCGGTATCCAGCAGAGTGCGGAATCCCCCCTCGCCGAGGCGATCATAGTAGCGCGCCAGTAAATCGCCACGCAGCTGATCAACGGTGATCTGCAATATGAGCTTCGGCTTGCTGCGTTCCTGCGCGGTTGCATCGCCGATAAAACCGATTGCGACGACCGCCAGCGCGGCGAGCCGCATTGGTGAACCTTTTAAAACTTTTGTCATCGCGTTCGCCTCGTTGTTCAAGATCCGATTAGCGAGTTTTTGCTAGCCGCTCTGGGTTGAGGTCACATCTATGGGTAGCTGGCAGAGAGGCCGGTCGCCCGGACCTCTCCCCGTTTAGAACCCATCGTGCCCAATTCGGGCAATAGGCTCAAGATTGTAGTGGTCAACTGATTCCGGACACTTTGTTAAGGCGTTTCTCGTAATTCATCGGTGTTGTATATCCGAGCGTCGAATGCAGACGCTTCGAGTTGTAATACACCGCCACATATTCTCGCACATCGGCAATTGCCTCCTGCCGGGTTCGGTATAAACGATCACCGGTCCATTCCCGTTTCAGGCTGCTGAAGAATCGCTCCACCGGGGCATTGTCCCAGCAGTTACCCTTGCGGCTCATGCTGCAGATCATGTCGTACTGCCGGAGCAATGTCTGGTAGTCATGGCTGGCATACTGGCTGCCTCTGTCGGAATGATGGATCAGGCCCGGTGGCGGGTTTCTCAAGTTGACCGCCATCATCAAGGCCCGGATCACCAGTGCTTTTTTCATGCGTCGGTCGATCGACCAGCCCACCACGCGCCGTGAATACAGATCAATGACCACCGCCAGGTAGATCCAGCCCTGTTGGGTCCACAGGAACGTGATATCCGTTCCCCAGACCTGATTCGGCGCCGATGGCGAGAACTGGCGGTTCAACACGTTTTTCGCCACCGGGAAATTGTGCTTGCTGTCCGTGGTCACTTTGTATTTGCGCTTCTGTTTGACCTTGAGCTGCAGTTGCTTCATCAGGCGGCGGGTCTTGTCACGGCCGATCTCAAAACCCTCCAGGCGCAGGTTCTCCGCCATCGTGCGACTGCCCAGGCTGTCTCGAGCGGCGGCAAACAGCGCTTTCATGCGCCGCCTCAGCGCCAGCTCTTCGGGCGGAATGACCTTGCCTGGCCGGCCTCGCCAGTCATAGTACGCGCTGCGCTGAACGCTCAGCAGCCGGCACAGCAGGTTGACCGGATAATCGTTGGCCTGTTCGCGAATAAAACCGTACTTCACTTCATTTCCTTCGCGAAAAACTGGCTGGCTTTTTTTAAGATCTCTTTTTCCATCCGCAAGTTGCGAACCTCTTTCCGCAACCGCTTCAGTTCCTCTCTCTCATCTGCCGTGAGCCGAACACCTGAAGCTTCTTCCTCATACTGCCGACGCCAGCGCCCCAGTAGATTCGCTCCAATATCCAGGCTCCTTGCGGCCTCTGAGATCTTGTAGCCCTGCTCTGTTACCAGCGCCACGGCCTCTCGCTTGAAGTCTTCCGTGTAATTCCGTCTCTTTCTGATTTCTGTTGTCATCGTGCACCTCGTTTATGGCATTTTAATGCCTTAACTCGGTGTCCGGTTTTAGTAGACCACTTCAATCATCGGCGGCAAGTCGACGACCATGGGGCCGTCCTCCTTGCCAAGGTCGAGAAATCCGAGGCCGTAGATGACGTCTGAGTTCGGCGTGGTGATCAGCGTATGCGCCTTCAGGCGGTTCTCAAAGATGGCCACCACGTTGTAGCCTTCGCCGAACGTACTTTGCCTGTCCCTCCTTCATGGCATGCATGTTCACCGCAGGGAGCGCCCAAAGGTAAGTCTGAACAGCCCGCTGGAAATAGAGTTCTTCGTCGAGCGTCCGGGTCGCTTCAGGCGTCGGGTAGTCATTCACGAATGGCGCTTCTGCCAGAGCCTTGTACCGGTCGGTGTCGGCGTGCATTAAGTTTTCAGATGTGGCTTTCGGGTTTTCAGCAGCCGGCGTCTGATTCTCAGTGGTCGGTGTCTCATTGGTGCATGCTGCCAGCACAGCGCCTGAAATCATAATTGCAATGATTGTTTTGTACATATTTATCGAGTCCTGATGTCAGTGACCGGCTGGGCCGCCCGCGGCCAGCTTGCGGAGTACCGCGTCAATATTGAAGCTGGGTAACTCCTGACGCTGCGGAAACTCCTTGAATGTCTCCAGGAATTTTGCCGTTATCGCCTGTGCGGGTACGAAAGTCCACATCTTGTCGCCGTACCAGCGGAAGTACATGTCGGACTCCTCCATCGCCCGTTCGAAGGGATCGGCTCGCAGGTCGACCACCTTGGGCCAGCCGGTCTGCTTGCCGCCGTTGACCCAGTCGGTCATCAGGGTGAAGTGGATCTTCCAGCGGTTGTAACGGATCGCGTTCAGGCTACCCTGATCATCGAAATAAAATATCTCCTGTCGCTTGCCCGGGCCCTGTCCGGACAAGAGTTCGGTCTGGTCGTAGCCGTCGAGATGGACCTTGAAAGTTTTGCCGTTGGCCTTGTACCCGGTCAGCAGCTTCTCCTTCACGTCCGGCTCGCCTGCCGCTGCCATCAGGGTGGGCACCCAGTCCTCCATGGAGAAGATGTCATTGATTATCGTACCGGGCTTGACCGTGCCCGGCCAGCGCACCACGGCCGGCACCCGGAAGCCGCCTTCCCACGTGGTTCCCTTGTAGCCGCGGAACGGGATCATGCCGCCGTCGGGCCAGGTGAAGGTCTCGGCGCCGTTGTCCGTCGTGATGATCACAATGGTGTTGTCGGCAATCCCCAACTCGTCGAGCTTGTCGAGCAGGGTGCCGATGTCGTCGTCGAACTCCTTCATGCCGTCCGCATAGAGTCCGAATCCGGTCACGCCCCGGGATTCCGGCTTCAGGTGGGTCCAAACGTGCATCCGCGTCGTATTGTGCCAGATGAAGAAAGGCTTTTTCGACTCGGCCGCACGTGCCATGAAGTCCAGGCTTGCGGCCAGGAATTCGCCGTCTGCGGTCTCCATGCGCTTGCGGGTCAATGGCCCGGTATCCTCGATCGTTTGTTTTCCAACCATGCCGAAACGAGGATCCACCGTAGTGTCTTCCCGGTCCGTTGCTTTGGTTTTCAACACGCCTCGCGGACCAAATTTCTTGTGAAATTCCGGATCCTTCGGATAGTCAGGATCTTCCGGCTCCTCTTCGGCATTCAGGTGGTAGAGATTGCCGAAGAATTCGTCGAAGCCGTGCACGGTCGGCAGGAACTCGTTGCGGCCACCCAAATGGTTCTTGCCGAACTTGCCGGTTGCGTAACCTTGATTCTTCAGGAGATCCGCCAGGGTCGGGTCCTCGGCCTGGAGACCGAGCGTGGATCCTGGCATGCCCACGGTGAGCAGGCCCGTGCGGAACGGGTGCTGCCCGAGGATGAAGGCAGAGCGCCCGGCTGTGCAACTCTGCTGAGCGTAGTAATCCGTGAACAGCGCACCCTCGGCCGCGATGCGGTCGATGTTGGGCGTGCTGCCGCCCATCATGCCGCGGTGGTAGGCGCTGATATTCCACATGCCGATGTCATCACCGAAGATCACCAGGATGTTGGGCTTGTCCTGCGCCAGGGCTGACAGGCTCATGCAAGCAAAGATGATAAGACTGAGAATCTTGCGGTGCGTATTCATGGTTATTTTTTTCCTCGTCGACCGAACCGAGTTACTGGTAATTATGCTAGCACAAGCCTCTATCACAGGCTTCCCCGGAAGACAGGCCAATCACAGGTAAGGAAGCGTGCCAAGCAACAGGCCGTATGGCGGGAGCCAGCCAACACCGCCACCAACCGGGATGGTCCATTTTTGCCCGCTCGCTGCTTCCAGTCTGCTAATTACGCTTGACGTATGTAGTTACGTATTGAATAATCATTCTGTGATCAAGGTATGGCGAGATAAAGCAACCCAACGCATCTTCGACGGTTACTACACTCGCTCAATTCCGAAGAACCTTCACCGCAAGGCTGAACGCCAGCTGCGCCGATTGAACGCGATCACGGCTCTGGCTGATATAAGAGTCCCGCCGTCGAATCGGTTGGAAAAACTGAAAAGCCATAAAAACCGCTGGTCGATCAGGATCAACCAGCAATACCGAATCACCTTTGACTGGATCAATGGTAATGCGTACGAGGTTTGGGCAGGTGATTACCACAAATAGGAGATAACACTATGGCTCGAAACGAAAACAGGCGGCCGCCGGTCCATCCGGGTGAGATCCTGAAACATGATTTTTTGGAAGAACTTGAAGTGACGCCCTATCGGTTGGCAAAGGATATCCATGTACCGACCAACCGCATCACGGGAATTGTCAACGAAACACGTGCGATTACGGCGGATACTGCTTTGCGTCTCGGTCGGTACTTCGGGACGTCGGCCGAAATGTGGCTGAACCTGCAGAGTGATTATGAGCTTGAATTAGTGCGACGGCAGCACGGGTCGGATATCGACAAGATTGCGGCCTTTGGCTAAAGGACAGGAAATTCCAAGGTTACATGGTGTCAGACACCAATTTTCGCTGAGAATCTTGCAGTGCGTATTCATGGTTATTTTTTTCCTCGTCGACCAAACCGAGTTGCTGAAAGTTATGCTACCAAAAGCCTCTATCACAGGTACTGGGAGCGCGGAGTGTGACCCCGTCCCCACTCGTGAATTCATCATCCGCAGTCATCGGATCGTGATCGGAATCGGCTCAGTACTCGGCGGTTCAAAGTAGCTGAAGAATCTGGCGAAATCCTCAGGCGTGCCTGTTGTCAACCGAGCGTCGCCGGATTCGAACACCGCGGCCAGTGCAGCCTGTGGTGAATCAGGATGCACGCCGGTCTTGCCACCGGAGTCCAGCTCACCCAGCAGCAAGCCCATCAGGGTCGCACGATCTATTTCGAGGACAACGTCTGTTGCCGCAGGCATGTGTTCATAAAACTGCACAATGCCTCGGCGAATCTCAAGGCCGAATGCTTCATCGACGTCGGGTAAACGAAATCCCATGGTCATGTTTACATCCAGTGTTTTCTCAGCATCCAGGCGGTAGCGAAAACTTTCGATCAGCTTCGACGTCGGGAAAGCCCGCAGCAGATCGGGGGCCTTGATATCGAGTTCCTTGCTGTAGTCGATGCTGCCGTCGAGCTCCGCTGCCGAGGTCAGATACCAGTTGCGCCAGTTGGTGTTGGTGTGCGTGTAGCCGAGCTGGCGCAGTGCTTCAGCTTTGAGGTTGCGGGCATCCCAGTCATCCCTATTGATGCGAATGATTGACCGTACCCCCATAAATCGAGCCGCTGATGTTTGCAGGATACCGGTCGTAATCTGACACCTTCTGATTCGTCGCTCCCGCTTTTTGTGGGAGCTGTCTTTGTGGGAGCGCCTCCCACACACACAGGCGAGTCGCTCAGTCAGACTGATTTTTCTGGTCTTGCTCTATGCAGGCGGAACCAGGCGGTAATGATTTCGCCGTGACTCGCCATCATCCGCAATTGGCATCCGGCCCTTGATCAGGTCGCGGTCAACACTGGCCAATGTCTCTACCATGTCGCTCAGGATGGCCGCGTGGTAGCGGTGAGAACTATGCACCGAAACCTGCTCGCCGACGCGATCGGTGCAGCCATCGATCGCGTCGGAATTTGCATACGTTTTGGCGTCCACAAGCACGACGTTACCCGGCAGGTTCGCGTAGTCGTCTGCGCCGTGACGCCCGAGACGATTGCCACCGAAGCGCTTGGCACTTGATGCCTTCAGGGCGCGGTCAAACGGCGAGTAGTACACATGCACGCGTCTCGAAAACTGCGCGATGTAGCGGCCTTTGCCATCCCGCTCAATGTCCTTCGACGCGATGTCAGGTGCCAGCAGCACCGTCTCGTCGAATAACATCCGGCCGACCGGGCTGCCGATATTGTCCGATAAATATTCCAGGCCCTTGCGTAACAAATAGCTGCCCATCGAATGCGCGATGCAGAAAGTCGTCGAGAAGCAGCCTTGTTCATTACGGTGCGCGAGATCATTGATATCGAGAACAAAACGAGTGAATGCCCCGACCGAGTCGCGCACTTCATCGCGATCAGACAGATAACTCACCGTCTTTCCCGAAGACGGCCATGAGAACCCGACGATTACGGGTGGCTTGTCAGTGACCCGGGCAAGGTGTTGGTGCAGATCCCAGAGCTCGTCGATACTGTCCTGATAGTCGTTATTGAAGCCATGCAGATAAATGCCGACCTTGGGCGTGTTGATGCCCTCTGCATCACGAAGCCGGCACAGTTCGGCCAGCAATGCCGTCTCAAAGCCTCTCTTGCCCTTGCTCTCAAAGGCGTCCTGACCATGAGCTTGGTTGTTATACGCGTACTGATACTCGAATCGGTGATTCGCGCGCGCTTCGTCACCGTAACGGCCATCGCGTACCCGACGATTGGTGACCATGAACAGCACTACGCTTTTCCTTGCCGCATACGTCTCCCCTGCAACATCCACTCCATCATCTTCGCCATCCGCTCGATAAACTCCTCAGGGTCCTTATCCTTCAACGCAAGTGCCTGCAAGGCCGCCTCGATGCCGATCACGACCTCCCGCTCACGCCCCACGATCGCCTCCACCACTCGCTCCGCGCAAGCCTCCGCCGACATGCCGGCGCCGTCACCCCAGTCACTGTCCCCATACTCGGAGCCGTCCCCGATCAGCGCATGCTGGAAAACGTCGCTCCGAATCCCGGCGATCACCAGCAGTGTCACGGCTATGTTGTCCTTCAGGTGTTCAACCCGCAGCGTGTCAAAGTACCCGTGCAGCGCGTGCTTGGCCGCGCAGTAGGCGGTATGCAACGGCACCGCATGCTTGCCGGCAACTGACGAGGTCACAAGCAAATGCCCGCCCTGCTGCTCGATCATTCGCGGCAACACCAGCTTGGTCAATGCAACCGGCGCAAAGAAATCGACCTCCATGATGCGCCGATCCACGTCCAGAGACGTATCCTTCGCCAGGCTGCGCTGACCGATGCCGGCGTTGTTGACCAGGATGTCGATGCGCTCAAATTCGTCAAGTACCCGTCGCGCGGCCGACTCGCGCGCCACCGCATCCGTGATATCGAACGGCACGACAGTCACCCTGCCGGGGCCACCGGCGCAATCGGCCGCGACGCGCTCGAGTTCGGCCTCCCGGCGGCCGGAAAGAATGAGGTTCGCGCCCTCGCGGTGGAAAACCGTAGCCATGCCTTCGCCTACGCCGGAAGAGGCGCCGGTAATCCAGATGGTTTGCTTGGCTAATTTCATGGCATTCCTCGACTATAACTGGAAAAGGTACCGGGTTTATTTTCGGTGCACATTTAATCAGAATATACATCTCAGATGAACCGAAAATAAACTCGGTACCATTTTTCTGTACCTTTATCAGGAGCGATAAATTGCCACTCAACGCCGCCCCCCTCCGCATAGCACGGGTCGCTCTGGTCGGATTCACCGCCATCCTCGCTGCCTGCACAGGCAACACGCCAAAACAGCCAGTGCCGCCCGCCTACTCCGTAGAAACCCTGGTTGCCGGGAGCCCCCTGCACGGCGCCAAGGGTATCCGGTTTGGCCCGGATGGTGCGCTATACGTTTGCAGTGTGGTGGCGCAAAGTCTCTTTAGAGTCAACGTTGTAACCGGCGCGGTAACCACGGCCGTGGGCGCGCCACACGGCGAATGCGACGATGTCGCTTTTGCGCCGGACGGCACGATGGCGTGGACAGCCATGCCCAGCGCCGAGATTCGCGCCCGACGCCCCGCTGGCGAGCCCTACGTGCTGGCGAGCAAGCTGCCACTGATTAATCCGCTCGGCTACACCGCCGACGGTCGCCTGTATGCGGCGCAGATCGGTATCGATCGTTTTGTCGAAATCGACGTTACGGGCGAACAACCGCCCCGCCTGATTGCCAAGGGCATCGGCCATCTGAACAGTTTCGATATCGATGCCAACCAGCAACTCTACGGCCCGCTTGCGGGCCTGGAACAAATTGCGCGTATCGATCTTGCCAGCGGTGAGGTCACAATCGTCAGCACAGGACTCGGCGTGCTATCGGCCGTCAAGCTGGACTCGAAAGGTCGGCTCTACGCGCTTGGCTGGGACAGCGGCAAATTGTTTCGGGTTAATGTCGAAACCGGAACCGCTGAAGTCATCACCATAATAGAACCCCCGCTCGACAGTCTCGCGATCGACGCTGACGACATGCTCTACGTCAGTCAACCTGCCAGGAGCGCTATCGTCAAGGTCGATCCCGTCAGCGGCGAGCAAACCCCGGTGGTTACCGGCAAGCTGGGTTTGCCCGGCGGACTGGCAATAACGACAATCGACGGCAAAGAAACCCTGATCGTGGCCGATGATTTCGCGGTTCGTCACATCGACCCGCAAACCGGAGAGGTCTGGGCAACCGTTAATCTGGCCGAATTCATGGATCCGGCCAGCGCGAGCGATGTCACGGCCACGAACGAGGTCATCGTGTTAAGCGATGTCAGAAAATCGCGGGTTTATATGCTCGACCGCAGCACCGGTGAAACCCTGCATAAATGGAGACGCATCGACACACCTTACGGTCTGGTGCTGACCGACACCGGCGATGTGATCGTTGCCTCGTTCGACAGCGGCCAGTTAATCAAACTCAGCACCACCGACCGCAAGGCGCGCGAGGTGATCGCCGATGAATTACAAGGGCCGGTGGGCGTAATCCGGGCAGGGCCCGATGCGCTGTACGTTACAGAAGCCCTGGCGGGCAGCGTGTCACGGGTGACGATCAGCACCGGTGCGAAGGCGCTGATTGCCAGCGGCCTCAAACAACCAGAAGGGCTGGCGATGCTCGGGAACGGCCATCTGGTCATTGTTGAAGCAGGTGCCCGGCAGGTCATCGAGGTGGATCCGGCAACCGGAATAACCACCGTACTGGCCGGCAATTTACCGATCGGGGCGGTGGTGCCGGGCACGCCGGAGCCCGTGTATGTGCCTGCGGGGATCGCCGCAGGTCAGGACGGGGTTTTGTATTTGACTAGTGATGTAGAGCGGAGCGTGCTCAGGTTGGTACCTGGCAAAGGTGCCGGGTCACGGGTGTCTCGTAACCTCAATTGAATTACCCGGCACCACTTTTACCACGGCAGCAATTCACCATTGCTGTGCCAGAAGCTGCCGGAGTTCGCCAAATTCAGCCCGTCAATACGCTCAAGCAAACCGGCGACGGACTCGTCGACATCGAGCAGACCGGATTGCCCCGTCATGTCGGTCCTGACGTAGCCGGGATGCAGGATGGCAACCGCAATCCCGCGCCCGCGCAGATCTCTGGCCAGCGACATACCTGCCGCGTTCAGGGCCGCCTTCGACATACGGTAACCGTAACTGCCGCCCGAATCATTATCCGCGATGGACCCCATGCGACTCGTTAGCAGCACAATTTTGGCGCCGTCCTTGAGCGCGTGCAGCAACGACCGGGTCACGCGCAACGGGCCCAGCGCATTGACTTCGAATTGCTGCCGTACCGATTCGATATCCAGATCGTCGAGCGACATGCCGTGCAAAATGCCGGCGTTATTGATCAACAGATCAATCGTGCCGGGCTCGACCGTGCGCGCAAATGCCTCGATAGCCACACCATCCGTGATGTCATAGCCAGCATGGATATCGATGCCCGGACTCACCAACGCATCACCGGCGTGCCGGCACAGGGCCGTCACCGTGTAACCGCGATCCTTCAGCGCATGACAGAGCTGCAGGCCGATGCCTCGGTTCGAGCCAGTAACGATGGCATTTGGCATGGAGGAATTTCGACTACGGGAGCTGGATAAATAAACCCGGTATCTTTTCAGATATCTTTCAGCGCCGGCACGATATGTTCGCCAATCACGCGAATCGCATCCGCCGGATCGTTATACAGACACAGTGCAACGCCCGTCGCGCCGGCCGCGCGCATCGCCTTGAAGCGATCGATTTGACCGTCGACCTCGCTGGCGGCACAAGCCGTCACCCCGCGCTCGACGATTTTGTCGATGAGTTCCCGCGGCGGCCCCTCGATGTCGGAAGATTTCCGGTAAGCGCGCACGAAGGCCGGATAATGCCTGGCGACCACGGCGGCTTCCTCGGCGCTGACGACGTCGAGAATATACGGATCCCAGATCGTGCCGCGTGCCATCAGGTACAGCCGCGCTTCGGCCATTGCCTCCTCATGGGTCTCCTTGATGTGACAGGCCCAGAAATTGATCAGTGGAAACGTCGCCTTGTCGCGACCCGCATCGTCCAGAACCGGGTCGATGACTTCCCGCGCCCAGCTCAGCCGACCCGGCGTAAAATCGCTGGTCATGATGCCATCGGCATAACGCGCCGACATGCGAAGCATTTGCTCCTTGTTGGCCGCGGCGTATATCGCAGGCTTCGGGGCCTTGGCCCAACCCGTGTTAAGCCCCTGCATCTGGTAGATCTCGCCCTTGTAGGAGACCCGCTCGCCTGACGCCGCGAGGTGCAGGATCTCGAGACATTCGCGCACCGCGCGAATCATGCGCACCGGCTTGATGCCCATCGAATCGATCGTGCCGCCACCGGCGCCGACCGCGACATGCGCCCGCCCGCCTGAAATCTCGTTCAGCGTCATCAGCAGCTTGGCCATCTGCATCGGATGCTCTTCGTACGGGCTCAGCGCCGTCGGGCCCATGTGCAGCCGCTGAGTACGCTCGGCCAGCGGCACGAAATTCACGAATGGGTCGCGTCCGTCGAGATGATTGGATACCCATACGCCGGAAATGCCGTAACCCTCGGCCAACTCACCGAGGGCGGCGAATTCGGTGGCCGGGAGATGAGGCTGAATAATCAGATCGACTCGCATGGGCTGATTATCGCCTCAAAAGATCACAAGGCACCGGGTTTATTTTTCGTTGTCCATTAGTCAGCCCGGCAGATCCGCAACCCAGACGTCGTTGTCCTGCGGCCACGGGGATATCACCTCCCGGTCGCCGCCGAAGGTCCAGATCTTGCCGTCCCGGACCTCCAGCATAAAGTCACTCTTGCCATCACGGCCGGGATTATCGGCACAGCCCCACACATTATCCGTGGCCAGTTCCCAGCTGTCCATGCCGGTGCTCGGATCCCAGACCCACATGTCGTGCATCAGAATCTGTTTGTACTTGTGCGTGCCCTGCGCGTGGCCGCCAATACAAATGACCTTGCCGTTGTGGGCGATGCATTGATGCCCCGTGCGCGGGGCCCAGGGTGCATGCCCGAGCATCTCCCAGGTCTCGCCCTGGTCAGCGGATTTCCAGACGTCATTCCGGCGACCGGGCCAGTTGGCCTGGAACACCGGTTTGTCGTGATCGCCACCCATGAAATAAATTGTGCCGTCGATCTCGACGACCTGCATGCCGGCCCGGCCCATGTCCTCCGGCAGCTCCGCCCGCAGTTCCCAGGTCTCCCCGAGGTCTTTACTGACCCACAGCTCGGGGTAGAAGATCCGGTCAAAGGAGTTGCGCGCACCGCCAAACAGGTAAATGACATCGTCGATCGTATAGGTGTGATGGCCGGCCCGCACGTTCCAGGGCGCGTCAGCGCAGACCTGCTCCCACGTGCGGCCCTGATCGGCGGAACGCCACACATCATTATAAAACGTCGACAGCCCTTGACCTGCGGTCAGGACCAAATGACCCTGCACGCATTCGACTTCCGGATAGCAGCGCTTGCCCCAACCGGTCTGGTCCGACATCTTCTCCCAATTCACACCATCGGGACTGCGCCAGGTGTCCGAATAGATCCTGAACATGCCGGAACGACCACTGATGATGTAGAAATAGCCATCCATCAATCCGCCGCGCGGCATGGCGCGTTTGCCCCAGGGCGATTCGGGGGCAAGTTGTTGCCATTCGATCTCGGGTGCGGCTTGATTGTTATTCACCAGATTTCCGCCTGCAGTTAAACGAGGTGATTTTAGCCGTTAAAGAAAAAAGGTGTCAGACGCCAGTGCTATCCCACAAACTTAGCTACCCGACGATGGAGCAACTGTTGTGGGAGCGGCTTTAGCCGCGATTCCCCGCGGGGGTACGCTTTTCGCGGCTAAAAGCCGCTCCCACAAGAGCTGCGCAAATACGCTTGTGCGGGAGATGCTGATTTCATGTCCATCGCTGGTCGCTAGGCTGGATATACCCGTGCCATCATAGCCTTGATTCATGCCAGACATTCTTTGTGGGACACCAGTGGTCTGACACCTTTTTCTTTTCAGGCAACGAGCAAAACAAGTTTGCCGACATGCCGTGCCGCCTCCAGCTCTGCCAGCGCGGCCGGCGCCTGTTCCCATGGGAAGGTGCGCGAGACGATCGGGCGCACCTGTTCGCTGTACTCCATGCCCTGACGGATCAGGGTATCGAGCAGGGCGGGATTCTTGTGGACGCGGAAGATCGTAAAGCCGTGTATCGACAGGTCGTTGATCATGAGTGTCGGCAGCGAGACTTTGGCGACGGGACCGGTGATTAATTCATAGCTGACGATGTCCCCGCCGTTAGCGGTCACGGCGACCAGACCTTCATAGAAGTCAGCGCCGACAGGGTCGAGTGCAACATCGACGCCCTGGCTGTCGGTTGCAGCGTTGACGCCGGCGATTAACGACTCGCTGTCGCCGCAGACAATGACATGGTCGGCGACGGCTTCCAGCTCCTTCGCCTTCTCAGCGCTGCGACTGGTCGCAAATGTTTCCGCACCCCAGGCTTTGGCCAGCTTCAAAGCAATAATGCCCATGCTGCTGGTGGCGGCCGTCACCAGTACCTTCTTGCCCCGCGTATTATCGGGATTCAGTCCCGCCTGCTCCAGGCAACCCCCCATCGTCAGGATGCCCATCCAGTAGGCCGCGCCCTCTGCATCGCTGAAGTCATCGGGCACCGGCGCCAATGCTGACTGATCGTACAAACCCGCTTCCCGGTACGCACCCATCCCGCAGATGTCGACGCGACCGGGCAACAGTGCTACTCGCGCACCGACGGTCAACGGCGTCGCCTCATTGGCCCGGGGCCCCTCCTGCGCCTCCGGCCCGAGTGCGACGATCTCGCCGACGGCTTCCTGACCGATGCAACTGGGAAACTCGCGGGCCGGCACATACCTACCCAGCGCGTAATTGAGCTCCGAACGGTTCAGACCCACGACCTTGATCTTCACCAACGCCTGGCCAGGCCCGGGTTCCGGGAGTTCCTGCTCGGCGAGGTGCAGGACGTCGGTAGGTTGGCCATATTCGGCGAACTGGAAGGTACGCGTTTTCATTATTCCTGACCTTTTACAGGGGTTCAGAGCAGGTATCCGCAGCTTATTCAGTCTGATTCTTCGAATCGTGGCAAATCGTCGGTGATGGTATACCAGGGCGCTTTTGAGCCAACCCAGATGTGATACTCGGGCCGGAAGCCGGGATCGCCGTCGAAGGTGCCGAGAGCGATGTAATCGACACCGGGCGCTTTGTCCGAGCGACACAGCAGCGAGGAGCCGCATCGACTGCAAAACACTCTTTCCAGTCCGGCCGACGAGTCGTAGACTTGCATGTACTCCTCGCCACTCAACCAACGCAGGTGCTCGCGCTCGACCGTACCGAAGGTTGCAAAGGCCGCGCCGTGCATTTTTCGGCACATGCCACAGTGACAATGACTCACTTCGGTGATCTCGCCGTCGATCTCGTAGCGGATCTCGCCGCACAGACAGCCTCCGGTAACCATATCGTTTCTCCTTTATCCGGGAAAGATTCTTTTCCCGGAATAGGAACCCGGCGCCTTTTCCGCTATTTCTTCCGTGCCAGAACGTAAACCGAGTCGCCCTCGCTCATCTTCGCGTGCCTTTCCAGCGCAACAATATCGAATGAACGTTCCAGCATCTCCGCCAAGTCATTCTCATTGTGATATACGAGAGTCAAATCATTAAAGTCGCTCTCACCCGCGCCGTACCAGAACGAATGCAGAATCAGACCCTGGTCGTTGAGCAGCGCATGCTGACGCGCAAACGACTTTTGCAATTCGACACGCGACATGTGAATGAGCGCCTTGTTAGAAAAGATCGCGTCAAATGTGCGATCCGTTTCGAGGGTCCGTGCATCAAGATGGAGCAGATCCGCAGAGCTATCATGCTTCCGGTAACGTTCCAGGAACACGCGCGAAAAATCCGACCCGGTCACCCGAAATCGCTCACTCAATAACTTGTAGTCTTTGCCCGGACCCATGCCCAGCTCGAGCATGGAGGACTCCTGCTCCAGGTGTTCACCGAGGACGTCGACCAGCAAGGCGCCGTCATGCGCCGGCGTAAACTTTATGTAATTGGCAACATTTTGTTCGTTTTCGTAGTAGTTCGCATCCACTCAACAGCTCCCTCAGTATTGCCGGAAAAAGTAACGCCGAAAAAATAATAGATTTATTTTGCGCTCGGACACCGTCTAATGACACACGGGCGATGGAAAGTAAACCCGACACCGTTTCCGGATATCCTTCTATCCTGACAGGTGCCCGGTCTTTACCCACATCAAGGTCTCCTGCTCCACCCATGGGTTGTGCACGCTCATGTGCGGGCTGCGAATCCACGTGCCCGCCGGGTAGCGGCCGTGTTCGTCGATGAACTCGCCGGAGAGGACAAAAATCTCTTCTCCTCCAACATGGGTGTGGCGCTGAAACTGCCCGCCTTCCGGCCAATGCACCAGGGCCACATGTTCGTCCGCATGCTCGTGCAGGGACATGACTTTCAGGCCACCGTGGCCCGGCGACCACGGCGTCGCCCGGGTATCGATCACCACGCGCTCGTCATCTCCGGTCTGAAACTGATGCAACTTGACCAATAGCACACAGCCCTCCTGACTAAACGGTGCATGGCGAAAGCCCTCCGGATTACGAAAATAAGTCCCGGCGGGATAATCGCCCGTCTGATCGGAGAACGTGCCTTCCAGCACGAGTATCTCTTCGCCGAGCGGGTGGCCATGCTCGGAGAAACTCGCGCCGGGCTCATACCGCACGATGCTGGTCGCATGGCCGCGTTCTGCGTCCTCGCGTGCAAGCGGCTTGCGCGATACACCAGCCATGGGACTGGGCTGCCAGTCTTCAGTGTGGCTTGAGATGACGATGCGCTGGGTCAAGTCCATGTTGAGCATGACGGGGATCTCGGAAAAAAAGGGTGATAATTAATTATGCCTGAAAAAGATACCGGATCACTACTACCCCGCAAACTTCGCAGGAGCGGGGTGTGCCTGTCGCGGCTAAGGCCGTACCCACGAAAGTCGCGCTAGTGCGTTCGTTCACGATGTGCGGGGCTCTGTTTATGTGAGAGCAATGACCCGGTACCATTATTGTGAGAACAGCATCACAAATCACCCAATCCGGCGTATTGTTCCCGGAGGTGTTACGCGATAATTGAGCTTCTACGAGGGACGGGAAAAGCTTCATGAATGGATTCACGCGGCCGATTATCGGCCTGGCAATTGTATGCGCATCATTCTTTCTGACTGCATGCGGCGGCGGCAGCAGCGGTCCGGCGACCGGCGACACGCAAGGCACGGGACAGGTTGTCGTGCTGATAACCGATGGACCGACCGACCAGTATGAACAGGTGCTGATCACCCTGACCCGCATGCTGCTGATCGGAGCTGGCGGTCAACAGGTGATCTACGACGGCGATCCGATTACCTTCGACCTGTTGAAGCTGCGCAACCGGGCGGACTTCGCCTTCAGTCAGCGCATTACCGAGGGCGACTACAGCAAGATCCGCCTGGAAATCAGCGAGGTCCGGCTAATCGACCTCGGCGATCTCGCAGATCCAAATGACGATGTCGAGGAAATCCTCGACGACTTGCCTGCCAATGGCAAGATCGACCTGAACCCGCAAGGCCCGTTCACGGTAACCGCCGGCGAAACGACGGTGATCTCGCTGGACATCGATGCGCGACGTTCGTTTCAGGTGGTGCAGACCGGCAACCAAAGGCTCAAACTTCGCCCGGTTATTTTCGTCGATATATTTCAGGACGATATCGTGCTGCCGAACCGGCTCATTCGCGCGTTCGGCCGCGTCGAGAGCATCGATGAGGGTGCGGAATCGCTATTACTGTGTGACCTGCAATTCGTCGCCGCACTGGGCGCACCGGTTGCGGCAAACAACACGTGTGTCCGCGTTTTCGCCGGCGGCGCAAATCACTTCGGCGCAGACGGGCTGGCCATCGACTTCGCCGCGCTGGCCGATGTGATCGCGGCAAGCGAAACCCCGCAATTGACCGTGATCGGCTTGCCGAGCCTGCCCGGTGACGGCGCACCCGACAACGTCATACTCGATCTCGATTCGGTCGTCAGTCAGTTGGGCGGACGCAAAACCGACGTGGGCCCGGGATGGGAAACCACCGATGGGTTGATCCAGGGGGCGCCGACACCAACCGACTGCGACACCGCACAGTGCACCGAGTTTTTGCCGGACGACACCGACACCCCGATCACAATCCAGCTGCAGGCCGAAACGCGCGTATTTGCGCGTGACGGCACGGAACTCGACCAGGCTGATTTGGTTGCAGGCACCCTCGGCGGCTTCGACGGCCTGCGCGTCCCGGCCGGCGGGGCCGCAGCGCTACGCGCCTCGCTGTTTATCGTCGGAGCAACGCCCGGCGGTGACCTTGTCTCGGGCACATTGACCGCCGTCAGCGTCGGTAACGACTTTGACATTCTGACGCTACAGCCGGAGTCCGGCGATCCGGTCGCCGTCTGCATCACCGCTGAAACAGATGTCCTGCGCATCCTGGTCGACGGTGAAAGCGTATCTATTTCCGATCTGCTCGATCCCGCGGTGCTCGATGTATCAACTGATCTGCAGATCGACGCCGCGGGCGAAGCCAGCGCGACACCGGGTTGCGATATCGATGCTACGGTTGTGATTATCGAATAGGGAAAGGTGCCGGATTTAGCCGCGAAAAGCGTACCCCCGCGGGGAATCGCGGCTAAAGCCGCTCCCACAACAGTGGCTCTGTCGTCGGCTAGCTAAGTTTGTGGGACACCAGTGATCCGGCACCTTTTTCGATCAATTGCCGTCGCGCTCTTTATTAAGCTCGATAATAAACGCTTCATTGACATTGTTGATGCCGCGGGCTTTCGCCTGATTCACGATGCCCTGCAATACCTGCTGAATGAACGCATTGGGTATGCCAGTGAGTTGCTTGCAGGCTTCCATCGTGAACTGCACCTCGTCATCCAGACGATTGGCCTCGTAGTGCACGAGCTCGTGATTCGCCCCCATGTCGGGAATGGGCAGCTTGTAGGCCGGTTGGACTTCGCCGAACCAGAAGCTGCTGCCGCCTCTGAAGCCGTAGGTCAGAGGAATCCGCGGCATCTCGTCGCCGCTGCCGTCCACATTCTTCATCCAGCGCTCCTTGATCAGGATGGTGTCGATATTCAGCAACAAGTGGGCCGAGGGTGAGTCGCGCAGGATGGGATTCTCGTTGATTCGCTCGATATCCAGCGTGCATTCATAGATCTGAAACGCATCCGCGAGAATCTTCGGATAAATATCGCTGGACTCGCGTCCCGGGGTCGGGCTCTCGATCAAATCGAAGCAGTTGTAGGCCATTTTTTCCGCGGTGGTCTGCCCGGGATACCCGAGCTTGAGTATTGTTTCGATCTGGTCCGCATCATATTCGATGAAATTCAGCGCGCACTTGTGGGTTCGAAATACGTTGGTGGCGGTATTGGACGTATTTCGACTGATCACCATCCAGGAGCGGCCGGTATTCACCTCGAACGGAAAACTCAACTGGTAAGGACCGATATTGGTCTGCCCGTCTTCACTCACCGTCGTAATCAGCGCAAAGGTCGACCCCAGGTAGGAACAACGCTGATACCAGTTATCCCGCATGGGACTGACGACAAATGCTTCGGAGGCGGGCGAATCGGACATGACGTTTCCTGAATATTGGGCTGTCGATAAGGATAGAGTAAATAGGGCCGAAGAGAAAAGATGCTGATGTATTTGCTTGACGTGAAAATTAACCTTTTCCCGGATGTACATTTTTCGGTTATAGTCGGTATGCCATGAGCAAACGTCTCCTTATAATACTGGCGCTCCTGTGCGCGACACCGGTCCAGGCCTATGACGGACCATTCATCGATATGCATTTCCATGCGTGGCCCAGTGGCGAAGATGGCGGGCCGAATCTGCCCAAAAATCAACTGGCCATGGCCGAAGCGCTGGCGAAACTCGAACAACACAATATCGTGCTGGCGGCAACCAGCGGGCCGCAGGATTTCCTGGCCGCCTGGTCTGCTGCCGAACCGGAGCGGTTAATGTTGGCGCCGATCTTCCCCTGCATTGACGGCAAGAACCCGGTCTATTTCCGCCATGACTGTTTCGCCGACGGTGGCGACTTTCCGGATATCGACTGGCTCGAAGCGCAGTATCAGTCCGGCACGTATCAGCTGATGGGCGAGATGTACAACCAGTACGCCGGCATTCCCTTCGATGACCCGCGTATGGAACCCTATTACGCGATGGCCGAACGGCTCGGCATCCCGGTTGCTTTTCATACCCACTCGGCACCACCGCTGACAGCCAATAGATGCTGCCCGGAATTTCGAATCGCGAACGGCAATCCACTGCTGCTGGAGAACGTGCTGATCAAGTTTCCGAAACTCAAGGTACAGATCATGCATGCCAATGCGCTCGTTTATCCCGAGGTGATCGATCTGCTATCCATGTTTCCGAAGGTGCATGTCGATCTCGCCGGGTTGCAGATGTTCTACTCGCGTGAAAAATTTCATCGCCTATTGCGCGAATACACAGAAGCGGGGATGACCAGCCGCATCATGTTCGGCGTAGACGGACTGGAATATACCAAGGCGATCGCGGCCTACGAATCAGCCGACTTCCTTTCCGACCGGCAGCTGGAAGGCATTTTCTGCAAGAACGCCGAGCGCTTCTTGCGCAAACGCGGGGTCTGTGACGCGGCTAATTAAGCCCAGGAAAATGTGCCGGGGCTGTTTCAGGTACAAATAATCAAACCCGGCACAGTTTCAAGGGCTATTCAGCCGCGCCCTGCAAATTTCTCGCCAAAAATTCCGTCGTATGCTCCCAGGCATCCTCGGCTGCTTCCGCGTTGTAGCCGGTGCCACTCGGGTTCGAAAATGCGTGCGATGCATCCCGGTACATATAAAACTCGAGTTCTTTCTTCAGGTCCGCCATCGACGCGGCAAAGCGATAGACCATCTTCGGCGGCACGATAAAATCGTCGCCGGCGAAGATGCCGAGAACCGGCATGTCCAGCACTTCCAGTTCGGCCTTATCATCGGTGACCCGGCCGTAATAGATCACCGTCGCGTCGATGTCCGCCGCGTTATTCAACGCCGTCAGCATCGACCAGCGGCCACCCTGGCACCAGCCGATCACGCCGATGCGTGCAGCACCGACGTCCGTCTTAAGATACGCAACAGCATCTTTGAGGTTGACCAGGGCAACGTCCTTGTTTTCGCTCAGCACACGGCCCATCAGCATGGCGTCTTTCGGTGTAGCGGCGGTGTTCCCCTGGTGCAGATCGACCGCAAGCGCCACATAGCCCTCGCCCGCCAGTCGTTCTGCGACACGCCGAATATTGTCGTTCAGGCCCCACCATTCGTGAATGACGATCAACGCCGGCAACGCGCCGGCCGCATCATCGGGCCGGGCCAGCCAGCCGTGTATTTCCTTACCGTCAACCGTGGTGTAAACCACCGCTGCGCCGCTGACCGGCCGGGCAGGCTCATGGGCTACCATCGGTGAAGCCACGGGCATGTCATTCCCGTGCTCCTTCATCGTCATTTCGAGTTCCTGCTCGTCGGCGCTCTCGGTGGCACTGCACGCCGGGAGAAAACAGACCAGGAATACCGCCAGACCTGCGCCCTGAATGATTGCTAATAGCCCCTGTCGCATGTGAGACCTCGTTCTTTGTGATGCATCGATAACCTGATTTTTGCCCAGTTGCGGCGGTTTGCGCAAATTACTTGGCGCGGCCGCCATCTGGTGGGATTCAAATGCGGTCGATTAATGGGGTCGGTAAAACTCGGTTCGACCCAGTGCCGTCCCACAAACTTAGCTAGCCGACGATGGAGCAACTGTTGTGGGACATTAGCAGTGGGCTCGACCCCAATTTAATTAATCGATCAGCTCCAGCCACTCCCCGGCCGGGCCTTCGATGACGGCAACCTTGCGGCCGTTGTAGGGCGGCAGGTCGATGGCTCGCGGTTCGGCGCGGTAGTCGAGGTTCAGCTCGCTCAGCGGTGCCGACGTGAAACTGACCATCGCGAGGCCCTCGGGGAGCTGGCCGTCCGGGACCGTGCGACGCTTTATATAAGAGGGCAATTCTTCCAGTTCGAGCAGGAAACGGCGCCCGGGGATGCGCGCCAGTGATATCGGGTACGTGGTCGCGGGCGGCAATCCCACCACGCGCGACATCTGGCCGATGCGAAACGGCTCCTGCTCCCAGATCTTGAGGCCCAGCACGTCGCCATAGAACGCCTGGTTGTCCGCCATCGACAGGCTACCGACCACCATGATGAACGGCCGGTCGACGAAGCTCTTCGCGCCGTGTAAGCCGAAGCGACTGCCGCCCGGCAGGAGACGCGTGAAATACATCAACTCACCGGCGGGGCCCGCCATCTGCAGTGCGCGTGCGGACTTTGGCGACGGGTACAGGTCCGCGGGGCCGCCGATGTGCGTGAACGTCGTGCCGTCGTTTTTCCCTGGGTAATCCCCCCGGAGTTTTTCCAGCACCGCGTCCGGATCCGTGCACAGCATCTCGGTGGCGATCCAGCCCTGGGTAACGGGCGGCCAGTAACCGCCGACATTGCCGGTTTCGATAAAGCGCAAATACACCTCGGCGCCACTGGCGGGTTGCAGCAACGCAAACGGCATGCCGGTCATGTTGGGGGTGGACCAGGCTGTCGTCAGGGGTTCGGGCAGGCGGCCCTCATCGACGAGTCGGTAGTCAAGCAGGTCGCGATAAACCGGGATACAGGTAGAAAGGTCGGGCACGCAGTGCGTGGCGATTTCGATGTGCAGGAGGGCTCGGGGGTTCTTCTTACCCATGTGCGGAAAATAAACCCGGCAGCTTTTTCACGCCAGTGGCTGGTATCGGCGCCTGATGACGGCAGCCGAAATCAGCCCCAACGGGATGTAAAGCACCGCCGACGCCAAAGCGAGCAGGGTTTCACCGGTCCACCAGTCGATCGAACCGTCGGCCAGCAGGCGCCCGGCACCGGTCTGGTAGGGGACGACGTAGAACTTGATCAGTAACACCGGCATCACGCAACCGTACAGGACCAGCAAGACCGGTGCGATCAGGGTGACCCGGGTCCGCGCGGCATTCCGATCGGCTGCCGGGGTCTGGTGCAGACGCATCCGGTAGACCTGCTCCGCGCGGGTCACCCGCCCGAGGCGGGACACCACGAGGATGGTCACGAGGCTCACCACGGCGCCGATCAGGGCGGGATTGAAATAAGACGGCAGGCTGATCAGGCCCAGGTACTCGAGCGCGGCCGGGACCACGTTGAAGACAAAGCCGGTCACAATGCCCCAGAAGGCCGCCGCTGCGGTAATCCGCTTGCTCCAGATACTCATGAAGGCAACCGGGCCCCAGGAAGACGCGAACACGGTGCCGATAAATAACATGAGCCAGAATATTCTGGGCGGAAAGAAAAAGCTGGCGACCAGCACCACCAACCCGGTCGCCAGCATCAGCCACCTGGACGTCTTCAATGTCAGTGGCATGTCGCGGCGGATGATGTCGTTACTGACGCTGAAGCCGACCAGCGACAGGAACGTCGAGGCCGACGACAGGGCAGCCGCGACAATGCCGGCCAGCAACACGGCGCCCAGAAATTCCGGCACCAGGTTCCGGGCGGCCCAGATCATGACCGTCTCGGACTGCGAGATATCCGGATTGGCGAGGTTGATCACCCCCCCGGCGCCATAAATCAGGATCTGCATGAAGATCACGGCGAAGCAGGCGTAGATGGAAGCTCTGACCACCACGTGTTCGTTCTTCGCCATCAGGTGGCGGCTGGCCTGCCAGGGCCCGACCGCATAGACGACCCCCCAGGCCATATCGACAATCAGCGCCCAGATCAGGTAATCCATGCCGGTCGGCCACTCGGTGCCCGGGCCGATCACACCGTGCCAGGATGCGATATCGGGTTTGCTTTCCAGACGCGCGAGATTCTCGATCACCGTGGCAACGCCGCCCAGGTCCCCCACGATGTAGAACACGAAAAACACCGTCGCGCCCGTGAACAGCAGGAACATCAGGGTATCGGTAATGATGACGCCCTTGGACCCGGCGTACATCGTAAACAACGTGTAACTGAGCCACGCAAGAACAATAGCCTGGAAGTAACTTAAGTCCGTGACGCCAGACAACAACATGGCTGCGCCCTGGGTCACCACCAGCAGGTAGCCTCCCAGGCCGAGAATGATTGTGATCCCCGCTGCCTGCTGCACCCGGTGACTGTTAAAACGACGGCCGAGAAAATCCGCCACCGTGGGTGCGCAGCTGCGACGGAGATAGGTGCCGAACAACAGCGACCCGTAGACATACCCCACGACGGCGATGCCGGGAAACAGAATATACGGCCCCATCTGGCCGTCATAGGTAAAGCCGGCCTCGCCCATGAAGATCGAGGTGCTGAACATACTGGCGACGAGAGTGCCTACGATCAGCAAAGTGGGCGCGCGGCGCCCGGCAACGAAGTAATCATCGAGTTGCCTGACGTTTTTGCCCGCGTAGCTGCCAATGAGAACAAAAACCAGGACACTGACGGCGATGGTGACGGTGTAGATGTCGATGGCGGCTCCAGCTTGATAAAGGTACCGGGTTTATTTTCAGCTTACCAAAGTTGGTATGCGGGCGAATACTCTGCCAAAAAATAAACCCGGCACCATTTCCTGCCATATGCGAAAATTCAGGTCTCGATCGTCGCCACGAATCGTAGAATATATGTTCAGTTTCCGAGGAAAGCTCATGTGCCATCGAATTGCTCTCGTCGCCGGTGTTCTTTCGCTGACACTACTGCTGGCTGCCTGCGCCAGCGGCCCGACGATCATCGCGAACCAGGACCCCACCGCCGATTTTTCGGCCTATAAGACCTACGGCTTCGTGAGCCCTCTCTCGACCGATCGAGCCGGCGTGCAGGCCATTCTCAGCGGTTTCCTGATCAACGCGACGGAGGCCGAGCTCAACGCTCGCGGCATGCAACGAGCCGCTCCGGACCCGGACCTGCTGATCGACTTCGTCGTGTCGACGCAGCAGAAGATCCGGTCGAGCAGTCAGCCGTCGAGCAGCGCGACGGTTCACCGCGGGCGCGGAGGCTACGGTACCTGGGGCGGCTACAGCATGAGCGTATCCACGACCACCGTGACGCAGACGACGGAAGGCACGGTCGCCATCGACATCATCGACCGCAAGCGTAATCAGCTGGTCTGGGAGGCTGCGGCGATCGGACGCGTGACGGACAAGACTCGGGAAAACCTCCAGTACGTCGTGCCGGCCGTGGTCAGCGAAATGTTCAAGAAGTACCCGGTACCGCGACCCGAATAGACAAGAAAAGGTACCGGGTTTATTTTTGGGGCAAATCACATGCTAATCGTTTTAAAAAAGTTGCAACAAGCTGTGTTTTTCCTGCTGGTGTTGCTGGTCGCAGATGTGGTGCCGGCAGCCGAGCAGAGTTTTCTCTACGTCGCGCGCGCCCCCAGGGATCGCGATGGTTTTCGGACCCTGGCGCCCTCCATCGAAGTTTTCGATATTGATAACGGCCATGCGCTGGTCAAAGTAATCCCGCTGGATGCGCCGGACGGAACCACGCCGGTGTTTCATATCCGCGGCATCACGGCCAGTGCCGCTACCCATACGCTCTACATTTCGCACTACGGTCGTTACAAGGATCTGCGGCCCGGCGGCCCAATGTCCGGTTATGTCCTGGCACTCGACATGGCGACCGACCGGGTGCTGTGGAATCGCGCCTACCCGTCGTCGGTGGATCGTGGCGCTGTGACACCCGACGGCAGCAAACTCTTCATGCCGTCCGGCGAACTCGCAACCACGCCTTTTTTCTACACCATCGATGGCGCCACCGGTGAGGAGCTGCCGGAGCAACGCATCACCGTTGCGCCTTACACGCATAACACGGTGGTGACGCTGGATGGCTCGCGGGTGTTCATGACCGCATTCGGCGGCTGGGGTAACCATAACTTCGAACCCTTTATCCGCGTTGCCGACACGCGCACGGGCGCGGTGCTGGCGAAGATCGGGCCGTTCGCGGCGCATATCCGGCCGATAACCATCAATGGCGCAGCGACCCTGGTCTTTGCCAACGTCAATAACCTGATCGGTTTTCAGGTGGGCGACGTCGCCAGCGGCAAAGTGTTGTACACGGCGCGCGCGCCCGTCGAAAAGAGCGCAAAGCCCAAGCGCAAGGCCAATGTCAGTCACGGCATTTCAATAACGGCAGACGAAACAGAAGTCTGGGTGGTCGACCAGATGAATTCGGGCATGCGTGTGTTCGATATCCGCGGTTTGCCCGACGCTCCACCCGTGTGGAAGCAGTACATCGACACACACGACGGACGCGAGCAAAATGCGGATGGCAAGTTCCTTTATGGAGAAACCGGCATCGTCGGTCAGCCGGGCTGGATCATGTCGAGCATCGATGGCGAGTATCTTTATCCGGAAACCGGCGAAATTATCGATGTGGCAGCAAAGCAAGTGATCGGGAACCTGATTGGCGCAAACGGCGCCTACGTTCACAGTCGCTTTGCACTGGAAGTCGAGGTTCGCGACGGTGCGGTGGTGCGCGTCGGGGACCAGCAGGGTGTAGGAAGAAGATAAAAGGGGTCGTTTGTGGGCGCGGCTTTGGCCGCGATCTTCGCCAAGGATTCGCGGCTAAAGCCATCTCCCACTAAGGCCTTAAACGCGGTTCGAGCCCTTTTATCCGGCGAGGCATTAATAAGGAGGCTAATTTAATGAATATCCAGAGACGATCTAAATGGACCGCTATCGGCATGATAATTCTGGCTTGCCTGCTGGCGACTGATATCGCGGTGAGATTGCGGCCGACCGTGTCCGCGGCCGACTGGTTACCGATAGACTCGGCCCATGCACAACAGCCCGTTGCGGACGGGCAGGATCAGCAGAGTCAACGCTCGAGGCCCCCGATCTACTTTCCGCCTTTCCCCATCGAGGAGGGTAGAGGAAGGTTTTTCCACATAGGGCTGAATGTCAGGGACCTGGACACCTCGGTCGAGTTTTATCGCGACCAGCTGGGTTTCAAGGTGATCCGCTACCAGGAATTCGGAGACATCGCATCCAGTGCGTTTATCACTACGGGTGACGGAGAACCCATAATCGAGCTCATGCAGGTGAAACGGGAGCGAGAGGGAGTCCCATCGATCGGCTTTTCCCATCTGGGGATGTTTGTCGATGATGTAGATCGGTATTACGACAAATCCAGAAAGGCAGGCGCAACATGGCAGGGTCCGCCCGCCCGGCCCGGCCGCGGTGCCCCTTATATGGGATTTATGCTGGACCCCGACGGCAACCGGGTTGAGATAATGGAAAATCCCAAAGGCGGTTGCACGAGTTGTCACCGGGGGCCGCACCTGAACTGATGCGCGATAAAAGGGGTCGAACCCACGGGTGTCCCACACACTCTGAGTAGTAGCACTTAAATTGCAATAGTGGCAAGGGGTGCGTACAGACCGTAGCCGGGCCGACATGAATCGGCACTCTGTCTGAGACCCGCCGTGAATACGTCCCTGTAGGCTTGTGGCCCGCGTCCCTGCGGGCCACAGTCTCAGACAGAGGTGCCCGATCCATGGCGTCTGGACAGTTTGTGGAACACCAGTGGGTCGAACCGCATTTAAGGCCTTAGTGGGAGCGGCTTTAGCCGCGATGCCCTGGCGAAGATCGCGGCTAAAGCCACTCCCACAAAAACCGCTCCCACTAAGGACAATTCGTTCGGCTCCTGTTATCTTTAAATTAAACTTGGCATCTTTTTCTCCGTATACAATCTTTGCTCACCGCATAAAGGACTCCCAGTACTATGACTATTCTCGTCATCGGCGCCACCGGCAATGTCGGGCGCCCAACAGTTGCCGGCCTGCTCGCAAAAGGTGAGTCGGTGCGTGCTTTGAGTCGCTCGGAAGAAAATCTCGCCGCGTTGCCTGACGGCGTCGATGGCGTCATCGGCGATCTGGAAACCGGCAGCGGCCTGGAGACTGCCTGTGCCGGCGTCGACAGGCTGTTTTTGATCACCTCCAATGGCGAAACGGAAACCGCCCGCGGCCTTGCTGCCGTGCAAGCGGCCACCGCCGCCGGCGTGCAGCGTATTGTTTTCCTTTCCGTCGGCAATCCCGCCAAGGAACCTGCCATCCCGCACTATCGCGCCAAGCTGCCCATCGAGGATGCGATCCGTAACAGCGGTGCCGAGTACACATTTCTGCGGCCCAACTTTTTTATGCAAACGGACCTGTCCGTCGTCCCGGTCATCAAGGAACACGGCGTCTATGCCATGCCGATCGGATCGATTGGCAATAATCGGATCGACACCCGCGACATCGCCGACTGCGCGGTGCGCGTTCTGACTGAAGACGGTCACGCAGGCGCCGACTATCATCTGCACGGACCCGACACCATCAATGGGCCCGGGGCTGCCGAAGTTTATGCCAAACACTTCGGTCGCGAAGTTCATTATGGCGGCGATGATGTCGATCAATGGGCCAAGCCGGTCGAAGCCTTCCTGCCACCCTGGTTACTCGATTCGTTAAAGAAGATGTTTTTGGGCCAGCAGATGAACGGCGGTGTCGCCGATGCGGATGCGATTGCGGCATCGGCCGATGCAGTCGGCCATCCGTTGCGGACTTTTGATGCGTTTGCGGCTGAGCTGGCAGGCTGATGGCTAATGGGGCCGAACCGCCGTCTTATTACCTGAATAAACCCGGTACCTTTTTCATCGGTTAGGATACGCCGCATGCCACGGACCAGAAAGCAAGGCAGCACAAACCGGCGTGACTTTATCGCCGGCGGTGGCACGCTGCTGGGTCTGGCGCTGGCGCCCGTCGGTATGCGGCGCGCTCTGGCTGCCACACGATGGGACGTGATCGTAGTGGGCGGCGGAACGGCCGGCCTGCCGACTGCACTGTTTGCCGCGCAACGCGCCCGCGTGCTCGTCATTGAACGTGCGCCATTGATCGGCGGCACACTGGACCGATCCACGGGACAGGTCGCCGCAGCCGGCACGGTGTTTCAACAGGCGAAAGGTATC
>SMWD01000025.1 GCA_004357495.1 Gammaproteobacteria bacterium | reverse complement strand
GGCGGGCTGGCCGGCAGCGGTCATGGCAAGATGCGCCTGGCCGAGATTCTGCGGATTCTGAAACAGGTGTATAGCGGGCACGTGGGCGCCGATTTTGCGCACCTGTCGCGCGGGCGTGAGCGAATCTGGATACGCGAGCGCCTGGAGCGCGGCATGTTGCACGACACCCTGTCGGTCGACGAGCGGCGTACGATCTTAAGCCGCCTGACCGCAGCCGAGGGCATCGAGCGTTACCTGCACACGAAGTATGTCGGCCAGAAACGCTTTTCGCTCGAAGGCGGCGAGAGCATGATCCCGATGCTCGATGACATCATTCAGCAGGGCGGTGCGATCGGTCTGCAGGAGATCGTCATCGGCATGGCCCACCGGGGGCGGATCAACGTACTCGTCAACGTGCTCGGCAAATCTCCGGAGGACCTGTTCTCCGAGTTCGAAGGCGACTACGATCCGGACCGCATCGTCGGTTCCGGCGACGTCAAGTACCACAAGGGTTTCTCGTCGGATATTCGCACGCCCGGCGGGCAGGTTCACGTCACGCTCGCATTCAACCCGTCGCACCTCGAAATCGTCAATCCGGTCGTCGAGGGCTCCGTGCGGGCGCGGCAGGAACGGCGGGCGGACACGGCAGGTGACGAGATCCTGCCGGTTCTGATTCACGGTGATGCGGCGTTCGCGGGGCAGGGCGTGGTGGCCGAGACCTTCCAGATGTCGCAGGCGCGCGGCTTCACCACCGGTGGAACCTTGCACATCATTTGCAATAACCAGATCGGCTTTACCATGAGTAATCCGCTGGATGCGCGTTCGACGCCTTACTGCAGTGATATTGCCAAGATGATCGAGGCGCCGGTGTTTCACGTCAACGGGGATGATCCGGAGGCGGTCGTGTTCGTGGCCCGCCTGGCGCTCGACTACCGGCAGACGTACCACAAGGATGTCGTGATCGATCTGGTCTGCTATCGCCGTCACGGCCACAACGAGGCCGACGAACCCGCCGCGACCCAGCCATTGATGTACCGCGCCATCAAGAAGCACCCCACCGTGCGGCAGCTGTACAGCAATCGGCTGGTCGAGGGCGGTGTCATCGAGGCGACGGAGCCCGAGCGCTTGATGGATGCGTATCGGTCGCGGCTCGATGCGGGGCAGCCGGTGCAACAGGCCGTGCTCGGGATGATCGGCAATGAACATACTGTCGACTGGGCGCCGCACCTCGACGCGGACTGGACGGAGATTGTCGACACGACGATCCCGGCGGCCGAATCCGGTTTGCTGGCCCGGGCAATTACCCGCGTGCCCAAAGGCTTCAGCCTGCACCCGCGAGTGGCCCGCGTCATTACCGACCGCGAGAAGATGGCGGCCGGCGAGATTCCGATGGACTGGGGGTTTGCCGAGTTGATGGCCTACGGGAGCTTGCTGCGCCAGGGCTTCAGAATTCGCCTGACCGGCCAGGACACCCGGCGCGGAACGTTTTTCCATCGCCACGCAGCGCTGGTCGATCAGACGACCGGACGCTCATATGTGTCGCTCGATGACATCGATAACCGGCGCGGTTCGTGCACGATCACCGATTCGCTGTTGTCCGAGGAGGCCGTACTCGGTTTCGAGTATGGCTACGCGACCACTGACCCGGAGACGCTGGTGATCTGGGAGGCGCAGTTCGGTGATTTCGCGAACGGTGCGCAAGTCGTCATCGATCAGTTCATCTCGTCCGGCGAGGCGAAATGGGGTCGCCTGTGCGGCATGGTTTTGTACCTGCCACACGGCTATGAAGGTCAGGGACCCGAGCATTCGTCAGCACGGCTCGAACGTTTCCTGCAACTGTGCGCCGAACACAATATGCAGGTTTGCGTGCCGTCCAACCCGGCGCAGATGTTCCACATGCTCCGGCGGCAGATGATGCGCGCGATGCGCAAGCCGCTGATCGTTATGACGCCCAAGAGCCTGCTTCGGCACCGGCTGGCCAGCTCGCCGGTTGCGGCACTGCTCGACGGCGGGTTCCAGACCATCATCCCCGAGATCGATCCGGTTCAGCCTGCCGATGTTCGCCGCATCGTATTTTGCAGCGGCAAGGTATTTTACGATCTGCTCGAAGCGCGGCGCGCGCGTGAACTGAGCAACGTTGCGATCGTTCGCATCGAACAGTTATATCCGTTTCCCGTTCAGGAGTACGTCGGGGTGCTGGCGAGCTACCCGGAGGCCGCGGCGATCGTCTGGTGCCAGGAAGAGCCGCAGAACCAGGGCGCGTGGTACCAGATCCAGCATCGGCTGCGCGACTCGCTGGGCACGCAACATCGATTGCTTTATGCGGGTCGCGTGAGTGCGGCGGCGCCGGCGTCGGGAATTTTTCAGATGCATGTACAGCAACAAAGGGTGCTCGTCGAAGCTGCGCTCGGCGTTGTCGAGAATTGATTGCCTGAGCTTAAGAATCAGGCGCCGGCCCGGAAATCCCCGGATTACGATTGCAAGGCACGCTGCCGGACAACAGCCGCAATAGTGCTGACAGAGGGAAATAATCATGACAGTTGAAGTCAGGGTACCGCAGTTACCGGAATCGGTAACGGATGCGGTGCTGGTGTCCTGGCACAAGGCGCCGGGTCAGGCCGTCAAGCGGGATGAGAACCTGGTGGATCTGGAGACCGACAAGATAGTGCTCGAAGTGCCCGCGCCGATCAGCGGGGTTATCAAGGCGATCCGGATCGAGAACGGGGCGACCGTCACCAGCGGCCAGTTGCTCGCGATACTCGAACCTGCGGACGAAGCCGAGGCCGCAGGGCCGGCCGAGGACACAGCGACGACACTGGCCACCGGCGCCGCAGCGGCGGCGGTCTTGCCGATCGATCAGGCGTCGGGCCCCGCTGCATCCGGACTCGGCCCGGCCGTGCGCCGTCTGCTCGATGAGCACGATATCGACCCGGATCAGATCCGGGGCAGCGGCAAGGCCGGCCGGATTCTGAAATCCGACGTCATGGAGTTCGTCGCCAAGCGCTTGCACCTGGAGGTGGTGCCCGAGGAGGCAGTGCCGGCGCCTGCCGTTGCACCCGGCGTCGGTCAAAACAACGAGCATCGCGTGCCGATGACACGGCTGCGGGCCCGGATTGCCGAACGCATGGTCGAGGCGCAGCAGACAGCCGCCATGCTGACCACGTTCAATGAGGTAGACCTGACCGAGGTCAAGGCCCTGCGGGCGCGCTACCGGGAGGTGTTCGAGCAAAAGCACGGCGTCAAGCTCGGCTTCATGTCATTTTTCGTCAACGCGACGATCGAGGCGCTGCGTCGTTTCCCGGTTCTCAATGCGTCGATCGAGGGTAACGACGTGGTGTATCACGATGACTTCGACATCGGCATCGCGGTGGCGAGCGAGCGGGGTTTGATCGTGCCCGTGATTCGCGGCGCTGATCGTCTGAGCTTCGCGGATCTCGAGAATACGATTCGCGGGTACGGTATCAAGGTACGCGAGGGCGGTATCTCGATGGACGATCTGACCGGCGGTACCTTCACGATCACCAACGGGGGTGTCTTCGGTTCGATGCTGTCGACGCCGATTCTGAATCCGCCGCAAAGTGGCATCCTCGGCATGCACGCGATCCGGGAGCGGCCGGTGGTGGTCGATGGCGAGGTCGTCGTGCGCCCGATCATGTACGTTGCGCTGACCTACGATCATCGCATCGTCGACGGCAGCGAAGCTGTGCAGTTCCTGGTCACGATCAAGCAGGCGCTCGAAGATCCGGGCCGCCTGTTGTTGCAGGTTTAAAGAGCACAATCACCCATGAGCAAAAAGTTTGACGTCGTCGTCATCGGCGCCGGCCCCGCCGGCTATGTTGCCGCAATTCGTGCTGCCCAGCATGGTCTGTCGACCGCGTGCGTCGACGCGTGGCAGAACCCGGACGGCATGAGTGTATTTGGCGGCACCTGTCTGAATGCCGGGTGCATACCGTCCAAGGCATTGCTGGAATCGTCCGAGTTCTATCACCGGGCTCGCGTCGAGTTTGCGGACCACGGCATCGGCGTCGGCAAGCTGGAACTCGACCTCGCTGTCATGCAGGCGCGCAAGGCAGACATCGTGCGGGAACTGTGTGGCGGGATCGGTGGCTTGTTAAAAGCCAACGGCGTGACGGGTCTGCACGGGCGCGGACGGCTGCTGCCGGACAAGAAGGTTGAGTACACGCCGCATGACGGCAAGCCGGAACTGCTCGAGGCCGAGCATGTGATCCTGGCGACCGGCTCCATGCCGGTCGAATTGCCGGCCGCGCCCTTTGACGGCGAGCGCATCGTCGATTCACAGAGCGCGCTCGAGTTCGACGCCGTGCCGAAGCGTCTCGGCGTCATTGGCGGCGGCGTCATCGGTCTGGAACTCGGTAGCGTCTGGCAGCGGCTCGGCGCCGAGGTCACGGTGCTCGAAGCGATGGATACTTTTCTGTTTATGGTCGACGGACAAGTCGCCCGCGAAGCGCAGCGCCAGTTCAAGCAGCAGGGTCTCGATATCCGGCTCGGCGCGATGGTGCGGGCCACCGAGCAGATTGACGATGGCATCATCCTGAAATACGACGACGAGCAGGGCGCTCATGAGATTACGGTCGACAAGGTGGTGGTCGCCGTCGGGCGGCGCCCGGTGACGGACGGCTTGCTCGATCCGCTCGCGGGTGTCGATGTCACCGCGCGAGGCTTCGTCGAGGTCGACGACGAATGCCGGACCACAGCCTTGAATGTCTGGGCGATCGGCGATGTCGTGCGTGGCCCGATGCTGGCGCACAAGGGCTCGGAGGAAGGTGTCATGGTTGCAGACCTGATCGCCGGCGACATCAACGAGATGAACTACGACGTGATCCCATCGGTCATCTATACGTCGCCGGAGATCGCGTGGGTCGGCAAGACCGAGGAAGAACTCAGGCAGGCCAACATCGAGTACAAGAGCGGCGTGTTCAATTTCGCCGCCAGCGGGCGTGCCAAGGCCATGAACCAGGCCGCCGGCCTCGTGAAGATTCTCGCCGATGCCGGTACGGACCGGATTCTCGGTGTGCATATTTGTGGCCCCCTGGCCGGAGAATTGATCGGCGAGGCGGTGCTGGCGATGGAATTTCAAGCCAGCACCGAAGATCTGCAGCGCACCATACATGGTCATCCGACGTTGACCGAAGCCATACACGAGGCCGCCCTGGCCGTGGACGGGCGCGCCATACACGCGATAAATCGCTGATTCCCCGAGCGGGAGACAGTCGCTTTCAGGCGCCTTCGGCCGACGCCGCCCGGGGCTGCAGCCGTGCCTCGCATACGGGCACTTTCGGGTATCATTAGCCGCGTTGTTGTTGAGGAGCGCACGCATGAGACGCATTCTTCCCCTGCTGGGAGTGGCTTTGTTTTGTTCGCAGGTTATGGCCGACGAACTCGATCTGGGCCTGAACAGTGATGCGGTGTATGTGCAATATGTCCATCATTACCGCGAAAGTTCGCTGCGGCTGGATGGCGGCTGGCTGCATCACACGGATAATGGAGACGTCGCTCACGTCGGCTTGTTGCTGGCGGATCTCGCCTCCAGCGGACCGAGCAAGGTCGAGGCAGGTCTGGGCGGGCGGCTCGTCTACACCGACGGCGATCGCAGCAAGCAGGACGGGCTCGGTTTGCCGCTCGGCGGTTTTATCCGGTTCACGCCGCAGCAATTTAACCGGGTGTCGCTGGGGGCCAGTCTTTACCTGGCCCCGGATGTACTGACGGTGGGTGATCTGGATAAATACCAGGAATATGCGGTGCGCGCCAGCTACAACCTGCTGCGCGAGGCGGATATCTACATCGGCGCACGCTACGTCAAGGGCGAATACAACAAAGCCCCGGATGTTCGCTTCGATACGGGCATGCACATCGGCATTACATTGCGTTTCTAACCACATGGCAGGTCATAGCAAGTGGGCGAATATCCAGCATCGCAAGGGTGCACAGGATAAAAAGCGCGGCAAACTTTTCACCAAGCTGATCCGGGAGATCACCGTGGCGGCGCGTACCGGTGGCGGCGACCCGGATGCGAATCCGCGGCTGCGCCTGGCCATCGACAATGCCAAGGGTCAGAGCATGCCGAAGGACAACATCGAGCGGGCCGTCAAGAAAGGTTCCGGACAAGTGGAAGGTGACGCGTACGAGCAGATTCTGTACGAGGGCTACGGTCCCGGCGGGGTGGCCGTCTTGGTGAACTGCCTGACCGATAACCGCAACCGCACCGTTGCCGATGTCCGCCACGCATTCGCGAAATTCGGCGGCAATCTCGGCGCGGACGGTTCCGTGGCGTATCTGTTCAATCAGGTTGGCCTGATCAGTTTCGCGGCCGGTGTCGACGAGGATATGCTCATGGAAGCGGCTATCGATGCCGGTGCCGAGGACGTTATCATCAATGCGGATGGCTCTGTGGACGTGCTGACCGATCCGTCAGACTTCGAGCAGGTCAGGCAGGCGCTGGCAGACAGGAAGGTTGCGTCGGAGCTTGCGGAAGTGACGATGCGGGCGTCGGTAGCAGCCGAACTCGGCGAGAAGCAGGCCGCGAGCATGATGAAACTTCTGGAGATGCTCGAGGACCTCGACGACGTCCAGAACGTCTATTCAAACGCGGAAATACCGGACGAGATACTGGCCCAGCTGTAGGCCGGCCAGTGGCAATGAACGTCACCCGTATACTTGGCATCGACCCCGGTTCCCGGATCACGGGCTACGGCATCATCGAGACCGATGGCAGCACGACCCGGTACGTTGCGAGCGGTTGCATACGCGTTGGCAACGGCGACTTCACCGCACGACTGAACGCCATCTATACCCGCGTCGGGGAGATCATGCTCGAATACGCCCCGCAGGAGGTCGCCGTCGAGCGGGTGTTCATGCATCGCAACGCGGACAGCGCACTGAAGCTCGGTCACGCCCGCGCCGCCGCAATTTGCGGTACCTTTGCAGGCGGCGCCGTGATTCATGAGTACGCCGCCCGGGAGATCAAATTGGCGATTGTCGGCCGCGGCGGCGCGGACAAGGCGCAGGTTCAGCACATGGTGCAGGCTATTCTGGGGCTGGACGAGCTGCCGGCGACCGACGCTGCGGATGCGCTCGCGGCCGCAATCTGTCATGCGCACAGTCGTACGCTGCGGGGCGTGCTGCAGCCGGCAGGCGCAGGCCGTGCATCCGGCCGTCGCAGCTGGCGGAAGTTCGCCGGGTGAGTGGCCGATGATTGGATTTGTCAGAGGCATTCTGGCGCACAAGGAACCGCCGTTCCTGGTCATCGATGTCAACGGCGTCGGCTACGAGATCGAGGCGCCGATGTCGACGATTTTCCGCCTGCCCGAGGTCGGCAAGAAAGTGCAGCTCGCGACGCATCTGGTGGTGCGCGAAGATCGTCAAATGCTGTTTGGTTTCCACACCGAGGACGAGCGACGCCTGTTTCGTAACCTGATCAAGGTCAGCGGCGTCGGCGCGAAGCTGGCGCTGACGATACTGTCCGGGATCAGCGTCGCAGACTTCGCCCGCTGTGTGCAGACTGAAGACAAGGCAGCATTGGTCCGTTTGCCGGGTATCGGCCGCAAGACCGCCGAGCGCCTGATTCTGGATATGCGCGACCGGATCGATTCGGCGGCGGGCGCAGGAGCGATCGGCGGTGGCGGGGCCGGGTCGTCAACCGCACGCGTGGAAGCGTTCAACGCGCTCGCCAGCCTGGGCTACCGGCCGGCAGAGATTCAGAAGATGCTCGATAAGCTCGCACCTGATGAGGATGCCCGCACCGAAGACATCTTGCGTTCTGTGCTCCGGGCGGTGGCGCCATGAGTGAGGATCGCCTGATCGCGCCGGAGCAGGGCGCCGACGCGGTGGCGATTGACCTGGCGATCCGGCCGCAGACGCTCGACCACTACATCGGCCAGCTGCCGGTCAAACGTCAAATGCGCATCTTCATCACCGCGGCCGCCCAGCGCGGTGAAGCGCTCGACCACGTCCTGATCTTCGGTCCTCCCGGTCTCGGCAAGACGACACTGGCGCACATCATCGCCAATGAGATGGGTGTGAACATGCGCCATACGTCCGGTCCGGTGCTCGAACGTCCCGGCGATCTGGCCGCGATGCTGACCAACCTGGAACCCCACGATGTGCTGTTCGTCGACGAGATTCATCGCCTGAGTCCGGTCGTCGAGGAAGTGCTGTATCCGGCGATGGAGGATTTCCAGCTCGACATCATGATCGGCGAAGGGCCCGCAGCACGCTCGATCAAGCTGGACGTGCCGCCGTTCACGCTGGTCGGTGCAACCACCCGGGCGGGCTTGCTGACGTCCCCGCTGCGCGATCGATTCGGCATCGTGCAGCGCCTGGAGTTCTACAGCGACGAGGAATTACATCAGATCGTCACGCGTTCCGCGGCGATTATGAAGGTGTCGGTCGACCCCGCCGGTGCGTGGCAGATCGCAGCGCGTGCGCGCGGCACGCCGCGCATCGCCAATCGCCTGTTACGGCGGGTGCGTGATTTCGCCGAGGTCGAGGGCGACGGCCGTATCGATGAGCCGGTCGCCACGGCGGCCATGGACTTGCTGGCTGTCGATGCTAACGGGTTCGATTTCATGGATCGCAAGCTGTTGCTGTCGATCATCGAAGGTTTCGACGGCGGCCCGGTCGGGGTCGAGTCACTGGCTGCGGCGATCGGCGAGGAGCGTGGCACGATCGAAGATGTGCTGGAGCCGTACCTGATTCAGCAGGGCTTTTTGATGCGTACTCCCCGCGGTCGTGTCGCAACGCGCCGTGCCTACCTGCATTTCGGCCTGCAGGCGCCGGCACGTCCCGATGACGGGTCGCTGCCGCTGTTCGACGCAGAGTCGTCCTGACACCCGCGCGTAAACTCCGGCTCGCACGCCCCGCATGGTGCTGCGCTCCTGTGGCGCATCCCGCGCGACGCACTCATAATGAATATGCATGCGGCAGGTTTCGCAGGGAGGATAATGCGCAATGAGCGGGGACATGTCATACGTCGATCTGATAATTTCGGCGAGTTTCGTCGTGCAACTGGTGCTGCTGCTGCTGCTGGCCGCATCGGTGGCTTCGTGGTCCATCATTCTGAAAAAACGCAAGGTGCTGCGCCAGGCCGTGACCGGTTCCGATGCGTTTGAGTCCAGTTTCTGGTCCGGCGGCGACCTGACGGCAATCTATCGTGATATCACCAAGGGTGGCCAGGCGCCCGGCGACATGGCCGGTGTCTTCGAGGCGGGCTTTCGCGCCTTCCGACGCCTCAACGAGCAGGCCGGGCTGAGCGCCGGGCAGATCGTCGAGGGTGCGCAACGGGCCATGCGTGTCGCCCAGATGCGCGAGATGGACCGCCTGGATCAGGGCCTCGCGACGCTGGCCACGATCGGCTCCACGAGCCCGTATGTCGGTTTGTTCGGCACCGTATGGGGCATCATGGGCGCATTCTCGGCGCTCGGTAATGTGCAGTCGGCGACGCTCGCGATGGTGGCGCCGGGGATTGCCGAGGCGCTGATTGCGACCGCGATGGGGCTGTTTGCGGCGATTCCGGCGGTCATCGCCTACAACCGTTACGCCGATAAAGTGGGGCGCCTCGAAGTTCGTTACGACACGTTTGCCGAGGAGTTCTCGGCTATCCTGCAGCGCCATGCGCATGCCGCGGCCGGCAGCGCGGAGGGGGAGCTATGAGCCGGGTTCGCAGACGTCGCCTGATGGGCGAAATCAATGTCGTGCCGTATATCGACGTCATGCTCGTGCTGCTGATTATTTTCATGGTGACAGCGCCGATGCTGACGCAGGGCATCGAGGTCGAATTGCCGAAGGCCGCCGCGGAGCCGATCAGCACGAGCGAGAATGCCGAGCCACTGGTGTTGTCGATCGATGCCGAGGGCAATCTTTACCTGAATGTCGGCGACGACGAGAAGCGTCCGATCGATGCAACGCGGCTGGTGCAGCTGGCCTCGACGGTGCTCCAGCGCCGCCCGGAGACGGCGGTGCTGCTCAAGGCCGACTTCCGCGTGGCGTACGGCGACGTGGTGTCTGCGATGGTCCTGCTGCAGCGGGCCGGTGCCCGCAAGGTCGGGTTCCTGACCGATCAGGTCGAACTGGAAGCCCTGCAGACGGGTTAGCCCGAATCCCGGACCAGGCCACTCGTTGATGTCAGCCACGTTTGCGCGCGAGTATTCCAGCGGCCTGACGCTTTCCGTCGTCGGTCACGTGGTGCTGTTTGCCGTGCTCGGGATGAAGCTGATTCGCCCGCCGTCCGAGCCGGTGCCGCAGGTGCGCCTGGCGATCGAGGCTACGGTCATCGATGTGGCGGCGATCCGGGCGCGGGAAGCGGTCGAGCACGAGCGCCTGGCGGAGATCGAAAGGCAAAAGCAGGCTGCCGCCGAGCGCGTGCGGCGGGAGCAAGAGGCCGCACAGGCGGCACGTCGCAAAGAGCAACAAGCGCGAGTGGCGGAACAACGCCGGCGGGAGAAGACCGAACGGGACCGCAAGGCGGCTGAACAGAAGGCCGTCGAGCAAAAGGCAGCAGAGGCACGGCGGCGACGCGAGGCGGCGCGGGTTGCCGAGCAGCGGCGCAAGGATGCCGAGCTGCGCGAACGAGAAGCCGCCGAGGAGCGACGGCGGGCAAGCGAGCGGCAGGCGGAGTTCGCGCGCGAGCTGGAAGCTGAGGAACACCGCCTCGCGGCGATCTCATCGGGCAAACAGGCGCAGTATCTCGCGCTGATTCGCAACCGCGTCGAGCGCAACTGGGTGCGCCCCGCCGGCGCGAAGGTCGGCATCGAGTGCGTCGTGCATGTCACGCAGATACCCGGCGGCGATGTCGTCAGCGCGCGGATCGGCCGCTGTAACGGCGATGCGAGTGTGCGGCGATCGATTATCGCGGCGGTGGCGAAATCCTCACCGTTGCCGCCACCGCCCGATCCGTCGCTGTTCGATCGCACCTTGCGATTTACATTCAAACCGGAACAATAGCGTCGCGCGACAGCGGGCGCTGGAACGAGGGAAAATGCTTACAGTGAAGACCGGAAAACTGAAAATGACGGGTGCGAAGGCATGGAGTCGGGCCCTGTGGCTGTGCATACTGGCGGCGCCAATCGCCGTTGCAGAGCTACGCATCGAAATCAGCCAGGGCATCGATCAGGCGGTACCGATTGCCGTCGTGCCGTTTGCCTGGGAGGGAAGCGGCGCTGCGCCTTTCGATGTCGCAGGTCTGGTCAGCTCCGATCTGGCTCGTAGCGGGCGCTTCCGGCCGCTGGCGCCGGAAAGCATGCTCGCGCAGCCGACCCGGGGCCGGGACGTCGATTTTGGCGACTGGCGCATCATGGGAGTCGAGGTCGTGATTGTCGGCCGCCTGATCGCCACGGCGCCCGACAGTTACACGATCCAGTTCCAGGTCTTCGATGTGTTCCGTGGTGAACAACTGCTCGGTTATCGTCAACCGGCGACGCGCGCGCAGTTGCGCGGCGCGAGTCACCTGGTGGCCGACATGATTTACCAGGAGCTGACCGGTGTGCCGGGTATCTTCTCGACGCGAATTGCGTATATCACCGTCAACGGCCAGCCACCGCGGCAGACCAATCGGCTGGTGGTTGCCGATGCGGACGGCGCGAATGCACGGACCCTCGTCGAATCGGATGAGCCGCTGATGTCGCCCGCCTGGTCTCCGGACGGGCGCAAGATCGCCTACGTCTCATTCGAGCATAAACACGCATCGATTTACGTGCAGACGCTGCGCTCCGGCACCCGGCAACGGGTCTCCAGCCGTCCGGGTGTGAACGGGGCCCCTGCCTGGTCCCCCGACGGAAGATTCCTTGCGCTGACGCTGTCGAAAGCCGATGGTAACCTTGATATTTATACATTGAATCTGTCCAACCAGGTGTTGAAACGGCTGACCGAGGGTGCCTCGATCGATACCGAACCAGACTGGTCGAACGACGGCAAGCATATTTACTTCACCTCCGACCGCGCGGGGCGCCCGCAGGTGTATCGTCTGCCCGCGACCGGGGGCCGTGCCGAACGGGTCAGCTTCGAGGGCCCGTACAATGCCCGGCCGCGCATCTCGCCCGACGGGGAGGCGATTGCCGTCGTGCATAACGACCGGGGCAACTATAGAATTGCCGTGGTCGATCCGGAGCACGGCTATACGCAGGTCCTGACCGAAGGCGCGCTCGACGAGTCGCCCAGTTTTGCGCCGAACGGAGAGACGCTGATCTACGCGACACGCCACGGCGAACGTGGTGTACTGGCGACCGTCACCACGGACGGGCGCATACACCAGCGCATTTCATCGGTCGACGGGGATGTGCGCGAGCCTGCGTGGTCGCCGTATCGCCGGCATTAGCCGCGTGCAGGGTTTCGAAAAATTGGCATGGTAAGCAACTTATTATGCGAGTTCATTGACACATAAATCGTTTTGAAGGAGCGTTGACCATGGTTGGGACGAAGATTGTCGGAATAGCAGCTTTGCTGATCATACTGGCCGGGTGCGGCGGCACCGCAGGGACCGCGGTGGGCGATGGCCCGGGCGCCGCGCCGGGAGTTGCGGGTGGTGCGAGTGCATCCGGGCTGGATGACGGCGGCTTCGCGGCGGGCGGCGCGTTCGAGGAAGACTACGGCCAGACCGCCGGTGGCGCGGCACTGGACAACCGGGTTATCTACTTCGGATATGACGATGCCGATGTCGATGCCGCCTCGCTCGAGATGCTCGAAGCGCATGGCGCGTACCTGGCCGAGAACGTCGGCACTGCAGTGCGTCTCGAGGGGCATGCGGATGAGCGGGGCAGCCGGGAATACAATATCGGCCTTGGCGAGCGCCGGGTACAGGCGGTGCGCCAGATCCTGCTGCTGCAGGGTGTGACGGGCACGCAGATCAGCTCGGTCAGCTACGGCGAGGAACGTCCGGCCGTGCTCGGCAGCGACGAGGAGGCCTGGAGCCTGAATCGTCGGGTCGAACTCATCTACGCCGATTGACGCGGCTTCGAGATGCGGGTTCTTGCCATCAGTCAGCCGATGAAACACGCTCGCCTGGCGCCGGCGGTCATCGGGCTCGTGCTCTGCGCGGGCTGCGATGGCATGCTGTCGCGGCAGGACGATCCGCTGCAGCTGAAGATGCAGGAGGTTGACAACCGGCTCGTCCGGGTCGAACGGCTGGTGTCGAACGAGGGGCTGGTGAACCTGATGTCGCAGCTCGATGCAATCCGGAAAGACGTGCAATCTTTGCGCAATGACGTCGAGACACTGCAGTACCAGGTCGAGCAGTCGAACGGGCGGCAACGTGAACGGTATCTCGACATCGATCGGCGGCTGCAGGCAATCGAACAGGCCAATGCGCAGCGCACCGTGTTCGATGGCGGTTCGTTGAGTCCGGGCCAGTTGCCGGTGCCCGGCGGTACCGACCGGGCGAATTACCAGGCGGCATTCGAGCTCCTGAAGCAGGGTCGCTACGACCAGGCCGCGATCGCATTGCAGCAATTCATGGTTGCGTTCCCGGCTAGCGAGTTGTCCGACAACGCGCAATATTGGCTGGCCGAGACCCAGTACGTGACCCAGCAATACAAGGCGGCGTTGCCGGCTTTTCAGATCGTGCTCGATCGTTATCCCGACTCGCGCAAAATCCCCGATGCGTTGCTGAAGATCGGCTATTGCAACTACGAGTTGAAACGCATGGGTGCCGCGGAAAAGGCGCTCAAGACCGTGGTTGCTGATTACCCGGAAACGACGGCGGCGCGGCTCGCCAGTCAGCGTCTGGATCGCATCAAGAGCGAGCCGCGTTAGCGGAGGCATCGGACGCGCCGTCCGGTTACGATCCTGCCATGGCGGAAACCACCGCGGCCGTTCGGCGCTCCGACGAGGAGCTCAGAATCACCGAGATTTTTCACTCGCTGCAGGGCGAGTCCCGGCCGGTCGGTTGTCCCACGGCCTTCGTGCGACTGACCGGCTGCCCGTTGCGCTGCGTGTGGTGCGATACGGAATACGCTTTCCACGGCGGCACCCGCATGCGCATCGCCGAGATCGTCGAGCAAGTCGCGGGCTTCGGCACGCGTTATGTCTGCGTGACCGGCGGCGAGCCGCTGGCGCAGCCGAATTGCCGGGCGTTGCTGACCGCGCTCTGCGCGCGGGGTTACGATGTGTCGCTGGAGACCAGCGGTGCGCTCGAGATATCGAATATCGATCCGCGCGTGGTGGTGGTCATGGATATCAAGGCGCCCGGTTCCGGGGAGGTCGAGCGAAACCTGTGGCAGAACCTCGAGCTCATCAAAGCCGACGATCAGATCAAGTTTGTCATCGCCGACCGCCGGGACTATGAGTGGTCGCGCGACGTCGTCGCGGAGCGCGGGCTGACGTCGCGTTGTGCGGTGCTGTTCTCTCCGGTCTGGCGAGAGACCCTGGGCCGTGATCTGGCCGAGTGGATACTTGCCGATCGCCTCGACGTGCGCTTCCAGATTCAGCTGCACAAGGTCCTGTGGGGCGAGGCGCCCGGCCACTGAGGCCACGGCAGATCGGGCATGAGCAAGGCCGTGGTGTTGCTGTCGGGCGGGATGGATTCGGCCACCTGCCTTGCCATCGCGCGCGCGGCCGGGCTCGACTGTTTCGCGCTGAGCTTCGACTACGGTCAGCGTGCGGTCGCCGAACTCGCTGCGGCGGCAGCGGTCGCGGACGCCATCGGGGTGACGACGCATCGTGTCCTGCACATGGAACTGGGTGCGCTCGGTGGCTCCGCGCTGACCGATACGGGCATCCGCGTGCCCGAGGCCGCGGTCGAGGGTATTCCGGTGACCTACGTACCGGCACGCAACACGATCTTCTTGTCATTCGCGCTCGGCTGGGCCGAGGTGCTGGATGCCGATGCGATTTTCCTGGGGGTCAATGCGATCGATTATTCCGGCTACCCGGACTGTCGGCCGGAATACATCGCCGCTTTCCAGCGTGTCGCCGATCTTGCGACCCGGCGGAGTGTCGAGGGCCGGCCGATTCGCATCGAGACGCCGCTGATCAGCCTGACCAAGGGTGAGATCATCCGGCGCGGGCTGGACCTGGGCATCGACTTTGCTCTGACGGTGTCCTGCTACCAGGCGGACACCGACGGGCTCGCCTGCGGCTTGTGTGACGCGTGCCGATTGCGCCGCACCGGCTTCGCCGAGGCCGGTTGTCCCGACCCGACGCGTTACCGGCGCGCCTGATGTGCGCGGCAGATGAATTCGGCTTGCCGCTGGCCGGACCGACCGGATAGAATCGCACTCCCGTCAGGCCCCGCACTGCGCTGTGGCCGGCTCTCGGTGGAAAGAGGCACGGGCAATGCATGCACGCGGGGCCGTTAGCTCAGTTGGTAGAGCAGTTGGCTTTTAACCAATTGGTCGCTGGTTCGAATCCAGCACGGCCCACAATATTCCCCTATAAATACATCTAATTAGGAAATATAGGGTTACTTAGTCAGGGTTTAAGTAACCCTTAAGTAACCTTTAGCGCCCCATCAGCGTGTCTGTCTGCGTCGTATGCAGCGCCGCCCGCTCCGTATGCCGGCAGGACGCGCCCCGAGTCCGGTACTCCGGGCAATCACACTCCCACCGTGCCCCGATCCCGCGATCAACCAAATTCTGCGTATGCCCGCTGTAGTGAGCCTCGGCGTGGATGCCGGGTGGGAAGTCGGAACCGCGAATAATCATCCGCGGACCGTAGCGGGCTAAGCAGAGCGTGTCGTAACCTATTTCGAGTGATTTCAAG
>SMWD01000024.1 GCA_004357495.1 Gammaproteobacteria bacterium | reverse complement strand
TGTGGGAGCGGCTTCAGCCGCGAATATCAGTCCGCACCTATTGCCAACCTCCATAGATATCCCACAAAAGCTGCTCCACCGGGCACAACGGCGCCTGTTCCGCGGTAAAATTCGTGAACAGTCCGGTACAAATCAAGACTGCCCTGGATACGTTGCAATCGGGCAACGTCGCGACACCGGATTCAGTTCAGCACCCGATACCCGCGCCCCCGCAGGCAATTCTTTACGACGCGTGATTTTTCTTCCTCGCCGATTTGTGCCGATCGCGCCGCGCCGCCGATTGCGCCCAGGCCGGCGCCGGCACCGGCATCGCCCACGACGGCGCCACCGGCTGCGCCGACGGCGCCACCGGCAACGGCGCCCTTGGCTACGCCTTTTTCGATCCGGACCTGCGCACCGTACGCTTCGCAGTCTTGCAGATCCTGCTCATAGCGGCTCATGTTGACACCCTGGGTGTCAATGATCGGTTCCGGGTGCGAGGCGCAGCCGGCGACGAATGCGGCAGCGACGAGCATCGCCCGCATCAGGTTCACAGGGGGTGTCTTGTTCATATACATCACTAACGTAGCGGCCGGATATCGGTTGACATGAGCGGCAACAAGCTGCGCGAAGGTGCCGGATTCGCGTTACGCTGGCGAGGTGACAGATCCTCAGCAATCCGCGGACTGGCTCGCCGTTGTCCGGCGGTATCCCGAACTCGCTGCAGTGCTGGGTGAGTGTAGCAAGCGGCTGGGGGTCGGTCATCACGGCGATGCGGCCCGCTGGCTCGGGGCCCTGGCCACGCTCCCGGAGCTTGAGCCGCGTGACTATGCGCTCGGCGATACCGTGCGCGTCGGGGTGCGCGACGATCTGCGGGACGGCCAGTCGGTGCAACTGGCAGATGCGCTGCGCGCGCTCCATCCATGGCGCAAGGGTCCGTTTGAATTGTTCGGCACGCATATTGCGAGCGAGTGGCGCTCGGACTGGAAGTGGGCACGGATCCGCGCAGCGCTCGGCGAGTTCGACGGGTTCCGGGTACTCGACATCGGGGCCGGGAACGGTTACTTCGGCTGGCGCATGCTGGAGGCCGGCGCCGCGTTCGTGCTTGGCATCGATCCTGCGATCGTGTTCAACATGCAGCACCGCGCGGTAAGCAAATACCTCTCGTCTATCGCCGCGCGCAATATCCTGTTGCCGTTGCGCTTCGAGGAATTCCCGGTCGGCCCGCGCTTCGACGCCGTGTTCTCGATGGGGGTTATCTATCACCGTCGCGACCCATGTGCCCACCTGGCCCGGATTCATGCGCAGCTAGAGCCCGGCGGACGCGCCATCATCGAAACCCTGGTCGTCGGGCCGGCGCATGCGCCCGGACTTCAGCCGGATGGACGTTACGCCCAGATGCGTAACGTCTCGATCGTGCCGACGATCGAGTTGCTGCAGGTCTGGCTGATCGAGGCGGGTTTCGATGCGCCGGAGGTCATTCATATCGCGCGAACGACGACGGATGAGCAGCGGTCGACTGACTGGATGCGCTTCGAGTCGCTGGCCGACGCGCTCGACCCTGATGATCCGGAGCGCACCGTCGAAGGGCATCCGGCTCCGGTCCGCGCCGTCCTGATAGCGAGCCGCCGGCCAGCCTGACTTGCCGGACCCTGACACGGCTGCTGTAATAGCTCTCATTATTAACAGACAAGGTGCCGAACCGTGCGGAACTTATCGAAGCAGGACAAGAAGCGATTCAACCAGCTGCAGAAGCGCCTGCGCCGCGACGTCGGTAACGCCATAGCGGACTACAACATGATCGAAGCCGGCGACCGGATCATGGTCTGCCTGTCCGGCGGCAAGGATTCCTACGCGCTGCTCGATATTCTGATGGGCCTGCAGCGGAGTTCACCGGTCAGGTTCGAGTTGGTTGCCGTTAACATGGATCAGAAGCAGCCGGGTTTTCCGGAGCGAGTCTTGCCGGAGTACCTGGATTCGCTCGGCCTGGAGTATTACATCGTCGAGCAGGATACTTATTCAATCGTCAAGGCGAAGATTCCCGAAGGCAAGACGACCTGCGGCCTGTGTTCACGCCTGCGGCGCGGCACTTTGTATGCGTTTGCCGAGAAGATCAAGGCGACGAAGATCGCGCTCGGCCATCATCGCGACGACATCGTCGAGACGCTGTTCCTGAATATGTTTCACGGTTCGAAGCTCGCGGCAATGCCGCCGAAACTATTGTCGGATGATCATCGCAACATCGTGATCCGCCCGCTGGCGTATTGCCGGGAACACGATCTGGAAGAGTACGCCGGGATCCGGCAGTTTCCGATCATCCCCTGTAACCTGTGTGGCTCACAGCAGAACCTGCAGCGCCAGAACGTCAAGCGGATGCTGCGCGACTGGGAGCGCGAGCAGCCGGGCCGCGTCGCCGGGATTTTTCGTTCGTTGCAAAATGTCGCGCTGAGTCAGCTGGCAGATTCGAGGCGTTTCGATTTCGCAGGGCTGGCAATCGACCGTGCGGGTGAGGCGAAGCCCTATGCGTATCAGGAGGCCAGGGTTTCGGCGGCGCGGGTAGAGCAGGTTATAAACTTCGTCGATAATGTGTAGCAGATCGCAGCCGGGCTGATATTCAGGATCGCGGCTGAAGCCGCTCCCACAGAACCTGTGGGTGGTGCTGCGGGAGCGGCTGTTGTGGGAGCGGCTTTAGCCGCGATCCCCTGCTTTCGGCAGGCTTTATTCGGCCGGCTCATCATCGGGCCGTGGCGCTGCGCGTCGCTTGCTTTCCCAGAACTTGTACATGAAGGCGCCATAGACGCTGCCTGTGACGTCCTCAGTGAATAGCGGGCTGTTTTCATTGCGGGCCCCCGAGTGCAGCCCGAGCCGGGCGCCGAGCACCATCGACAGGTTCTTCGACATGGCGCGCGTCCAGTTCACCGTGATGTCGGTGCCGAGGTAGCCGGGCTTCGCTTCGTAGGCGGGCCGCGACGGCGTCGCGAACTCCGGTGCCACCCGGTAATAGTAGTCCATGTACTTGTCGGTCGCGAAAGTCGGCGTGATGCGCAGCTTCGCCTCATCCCGGCTCGTCAGTTGTGCAATGTAGCGCAGTTCGGCGCTGTACGAGACACCACGATACGATGGGTCGAGGCCGTCGAATGAAGTCGCGAGTCGGGCCTGGAGTGCGAGATACCAGCGGCCGGCGTACAAATTATTGCGCGCGAATTCCAGCTCGAGTTCGGGGCCGGCTTCGAGCAGCAGATCAAGGTCCGGCATGCCGCTGCGCGCATCGATCTCGTCGCTGTCCGACGGGAATGTCAGGTCCAGGTCTAGATCGAGCTTGATACGATCACGCTGGAAAACGCGACCGCGAATCGGGTTTTCGCTGTCCTCGAACAGGCGCAGGAAACGGCCCCGATATACCGGGATCGGCAGCGGCACGAAGTTGCCCTGATTCTCCTCCGAAGCGGGGTAAGCCGGCCCGTATCGACCGAATGCGGCGATGCGCAGTTCCCACAACGCGCCGGCGTCGGCCGCGCTTGCGTCGGCATCCCCGGCGGCCAGCACGGCATTCGCCATACTCAGCGTGAGCAGCACGACGATGCTGATGGATCGGGCAGTGCAAATCATGTGCGCGAGGATATCATCAAGCTCGTGGGGGTGGCGCCCCGGCGTTGGGGCAGGCAGTCACCGGATGGATTGTGCAGCGTGCACGTAACCACGTCAGTCGGCGTCCGGGTCCTTGATCTGGGCCAGCGTCAGCCCGTGTTTGGCCAGGTACTCGATGCGCAGCCCGATGAGATCGGCCGATGCGACGAGCTTGCGCCTGATGACCCAGCTGCCGATCACCGGTGGCATCCAGAAGTCCGGCTCGAACTCCGCCTCGTAGGTCAGCCGCGTGCCGTCGCCTTCCGGGGCCAGGATCCAGCGGGTCTGGTTGAATTCGAAATCGCTTTGCTCAGGTAATGCCTCGGTCCTGATTTCGGTATATGGCGTCGCTTCGATCCGCTCGAGTTTTTCTACCGTTTTGCAGAAGAACAGCAAGCAGGACTCGAAGCGGGTGTAGCCCAGCAGTTCGCCCTCGACCTCGCTGTCGACGAAGCGGGTCTCCGCAAGGCCGCCGGCGAGCTTGTGAAAATTGTCATAATCCATGATCGTCCGGAAGACGAACTCCGGCGAGGCTTGCACGATGCTGACGCCGCTGACGTGATAGTGTCCGTTCCTTCGTTCGACCGAGGCCGAGATGATCTCGACGGCCATGGCCGGCCCGGTCAACATGGCAAGAACAGCGATCAGCAATACGCGGTTTATCTTCACCTATAATCCTGTTTATCAATTTTCTAAACTGCCCCGGATCGACCGTGCCCCCGCTCGTCAGTATCAATTCGCCTTGCATCAGCATCTGTGTCATCGATGCTGAGACAGGATACTGTCACGGGTGTTTCCGGACCATCGACGAGATCTCGCATTGGGCGACATTGCCCGATGCAGACCGGTCGCAGATCATCTACCAGCTTGAGCATCGGCGTCAAGAATTGGCGCCTGACAGCAATTCCTGACGCCACCGACGAACACCGCTGCGTTCCGCGTGGCGACGCGGATCAGGGTGCGGAGATGATTATGGCGCCCGGCGCGTGCGATCCGACAGGCTTAGTGCACGATCGGCGCGGACCCCGGCCCGAAAAACAGAATGCGTGTCAGCGTCGTGTAGCCGCCTTCGATGGCCATCATGCCGACCAGCACCATCAGGAACATCGGCGGTAGCAAGATTGCATAGACCAGCGCCATGCGTTCCCACGCCATGTGCATGAAGATCGAGACGATCAGACCGGCCTTCAGCCACATGAACGTGATGATCAGAAACCAGCGCAAGTAGCCCTGAAAATCGAAGTAGTCGACGGCGTATGAACAGGCGCTGAGGATGAACAGCAGCCCCCATATCTTCAGGTACAGGCTGATCGGGTGGACTTGTCCGGTTTCGGTTGACATGCTTTCCCCTACCACAGATAGAATAATGCAAAGATGAATACCCAGACGAGATCGACAAAGTGCCAGTACAAGCCGGTGATCTCGACGATTTCGTACCCCCGTTCCTCGTAGTCGCCGCGATTTACCTTGAATGCAACGGTGAGCAGATAGATCACACCGACGCTGACGTGCAGGCCGTGAAACCCGGTGATCATGAAAAACGACGAGCCGAACTGCGCCGCGCCCATCGGGTTGCTCCAGGGCCGCACGCCTTCCTCGATCAGCTTGCTCCACTCGAATACCTGCATGCCGACGAACGATGCGCCGAACAGCGCCGTGATCACCATCAGGATCGCGACCTTCTTGCGCTCGCGCGCGTAGCCGAAATTGACGGCCATGGCCATTGTGCCGCTGCTGGAGATCAGAATAAACGTCATGATCGCGATCAGGATCAGCGGGATATCCTGGCCGAACAGATTCAGCGCGAAGACTTCGCTCGGGATCGGCCACGGTTCCGTCGTGGAGATCCGCACCGTCATGTAACCCGTCAGGAAGCACGAGAAAATGAATGTGTCGCTGAGCAGGAAGATCCACATCATCGCCTTGCCCCACGGCACCGAGAAGGCCTGTTTGTCGGCAGACCAGTCCGCGACAACGCCGTCCCAGCCGTCCCGCAGGGCGACTGCCGTGCCGTCAGGGCTCAGTTCTTCTTGTGCCATACGCATCAATCCTCAGGTTGATAACAGCAGACCAAATAATATGATCCAGACCAGCAGCAGGTAATGCCAGTAGGTCGCGCAGAGCTCGATACTCAAGGTGACCTCGTAACCGGCGAACACGCGCCAGGTCGTGCGCGTCCAGACGAACAGGCCGCCGATCAGGTGCAGGCCGTGCAGCCCGGTGATCAGATAAAAGAATGAGTTGGCCGGGTTTGCGGCCAGGAAGTAGCCGGACCCCACCAGCTCATTCCAGGCGAGTAGCTGCCCGCCGAGGAAGGCCATCGTCAGCAGTCCGCCCGCGAGCAGGCTCGCGCGGATACCGGCGGGTTTCTTCTGGCGTGCTGCGGCCTTCGTCCACTCGAACGCGACGCTGGCCAGCACCAGCAGGGCGGTATTGAGCCACAGGATCGTCGGCTTCGGCACCGGCACCCAGTCCGTCGTCAGCTCGATGCGCATCTGGTAGGCGACCATGAACAGCGCGAACACGCCGGAGATCGTGCACAGGAATAGCCACAAACCGATTTTCGCGGCCGGCAGGGCTTCTGTCAGGCTGTCTTCCGTGGCGACGGTCCCGCCCGCGAGCCACGGCTTGACCATCAATTTACTGATCAGGCTCACGAATGCAGGCCTTCGGCATCGCCGGTCTCGTGCGGTTCGCCCGTGGTCTCGTCATTCGGTTTGTTCTGCGGGATGAAGTCATCTACGGCACCCGGCACGCTGTAGTCATACGCCCAGCGATACACCACCGGCAGTTCTTTCCCCCAGTTGCCGTGGACCGGCGGGGTTTGCGGCGTCTGCCATTCGAGCGTCGTGCACTCCCACGGGTTGTGACCTGCCGGCTTGCCCCTGAAGTAGCTCCAGAACAGGTTGAACAGGAACACGACCTGGACGGCGGCGACGATCAATGCCGCCACCGTGATGCCGACGTTGACCGACTGTACCGATTCGGGTATGAACTCGGTGACGCCGGTGGCGAAATAGCGACGCGGGACGCCGAGGAAACCGAGGTAATGCATCGGCAGATAAATGGAGTACGTACCCAGGAAAGTCAGCCAGAAGTGCAGCTTGCCAAGCGTTTCGTCGAGCATGCGCCCGGTAACTTTTGGATACCAGTGATAGATTGCGGCCATGAGCACGAGCACCGGTGACACACCCATGACCATGTGGAAGTGGCCGACCACGAAGTAGGTGTCGGACAGCGGCATGTCGACCGCGACGTTGCCGAGGAACAGGCCGGTCAGCCCGCCGTGCGTGAAGGTGAAGATGAAGCCGATCGCGAACAGCATCGGCACGGTCAGGCGAATGTTGCCCTGCCACAGCGTCAGTACCCAGTTGTACACCTTGATCGCCGTCGGTACCGCGATGATCAGCGTCGTCGTGGCGAAGAAGAAGCCGAAGTAGGGGTTCATGCCGCTGACATACATGTGGTGCGCCCAGACGACAAAGCTCAGGGCGCCGATTGCCACGATCGCCCAGACCATCATCCGGTAACCGAAGATATTCTTGCGCGCGTGCGCACTGAGAATATCCGAGACCATGCCGAATGCGGGCAATGCCACGATGTAGACCTCCGGATGACCGAAGAACCAGAACAGGTGCTGGAACAGGACCGGGGTACCGCCGTCGTAGGCGTTGGGTTCGCCGACCGAAATCATCGCGGGCATGAAGAAGCTGGTGCCGAGCAGTTTGTCGAAGGCCATCATGATGCCGCTGACGAGCAGGGCCGGGAACGCGAGCAGGCCGAGGATCGTGGCGATGAAAATGCCCCAGACCGACAACGGCATGCGCATCAGGGTCATGCCGCGGCAACGGGCTTGCAGCACGGTTGTCACGTAGTTCAGGCCGCCCATCGTGAAGGCCACGATGAACACGACCAGCGACACGAGCATCAGCACGATGCCGCCGTCGGAACCCGGCGTACCTTCCATAATGGCTTGCGGGGGGTAGAGCGTCCAGCCGGCCCCGGTCGGGCCGCCGGGCACGAAAAAGCTGGCCATCAGGATGATGACGGACAGCAGGTAGACCCAGACGCTGAGCATGTTCATGTACGGGAACACCATGTCCCGTGCGCCGCACATCAACGGGATCAGGTAATTGCCGAAGCCGCCGAGGAACAGGGCGGTCAGCAGGTAGATGACCATGATCATGCCGTGCATGGTCACGAACTGGTAATAGTTGTGCGGGTCGATGAATGCGAATTCATTCGGGAATGCGAGTTGCAAGCGCATCATGCCCGACAAGACCAGCGCGACCAGCCCGACCCCGATTGCGATCAGTGAATACTGGATCGCGATGACCTTGTGATCCTGGCTCCAGATGTATTTCCCGATGAAAGTTTTCGGCTCGTGGAGTTCTGCTTCTCGGTCAGCAATCGCAACGTATGCCATCAGTACCTCCTGTTGGCGTCTGTGTTCCTCAGGCCGGGCTGCTTCCGGAAACCGCCGATGCCTGTCGTGTAACGCATCCGTGCTACTCGTTCTTGTTTACAGGGTATTAATGTAGGCAACGACGTCGTCGATCGCCTGATCATCGTGAAGGATCTCGGCCATCAGCCCCATTTGCCAGCCGAAGCCGTCATCGGGGTGAGTGCCCCGAATGCCTTGCTGGAAATTTTTGAGCTGGGCGACCAGGTACCAGTCACTCATGCCCGCCTGCCGGGGTGCGGCGACCGACCAGACTCCCTGACCGCGTGCGCCGTGACAGGCGCCGCAGTTGCGGTAGAGGCGCTGGCCGCGCGTCACGTCACCGCTGATGGTGGCCGGCGCCGGGTTGTCGGGCAGCGTCTCGATGTAGGCAATGACATTATTGATGGCCGCAGCGGTTACCAGGGTTGCGGCCATGGGCTGCATCTGGCGGCCGTAAATATCGTCTTTATGCGTGCCGCGAATACCGGCCTGATAATTCTCGATCTGCTTGCGGAGGTACCAGCCATTGAGTCCGGCCAGTTTCGGCGCGTTCATTGTCTGGTTGCCTTCGCCCTGCATGCCGTGACACGCTGCGCAGACGGCATACTGCGCCTGGCCGGCGGCGGCATCACCGGCCGCGACCGCCAGCGTTTCGGCGTAGGTCGGGTAACCGGCCAGCCAATTCTCGAAGTCGGCCGGCTCGTCGACGACGACCTTGCCGCGCATCGCGTGGTGTGCAATGCCGCACAGTTCTTCACAGAGGATATCGTATGTGCCGAGCTTCGTCGGCTCGAACCACATGTACGTCACCAGGCCCGGCACCAGGTCCATCTTTACCCGGAACTGGGCGACGGTGAAATTGTGCAAGACATCCTGCGAGCGCAACAACGCCGTGACCGGCTGGCCGATCGGCAGATGCACGATATTGCTGTCGATCAGGATGTCGTCCTGGCCCGCCGGGTCGTCGTGCTGCATGCCGAACGGGTTCTCGGCGTTGATGAGCCGGGCATCGACCTGGCCGAACACGCCGTCCGTGCCGGGGAAGCGGAATTGCCATTGCCATTGCCGGCCGACTGCCTCGAAGGCTGCGGAATTCTCGGGAATCTGCACGAACTTGGCCCAGACCAGCAACCCCGGCGCCAGCATCGCGGCAACTCCGACCGACGTGATGAGGGTCAGCCACCCTTCGAGCCTGCGGTTCTCGGGTTCGTAATGCGCGCGCCGATTCTTTTTATAGCGAAACTTGACGATGCAATAGGCGAGAAACAGGTTGATGGCAACAAACACCACGCCGGTGATCCAGAACGTGATATTTATCGTCGTATCGATCGCGCCCCAGTTGGACGCGAGCGGCGTGAACCACCAGGGGCTCACGAAATGAAATATCACTGTTCCGATTACCAACAGAACCACTACAACTGCTATCAGCATACTTGCGCATCCTCTGGATTCGTTGCGATCTCGACTGCGTGTGAGTCGATTGTTTTATGCGGTGTTGTTTGGGGTACTAATGTTTGTCTTGAGTATGTCCGTATGACTCTGTGCGTATATCCGTATTGACAATGCGCAGCCATTATGTTGCACGACGACAAAAATTGCCACATGCGCATCGCCGCACCCGCATTCCGCGATTATCGCGGAAAATACCCTGCGTTGTCGCGGCGCAGAGGATAACGCAGCTGGTGACCTTTCTGAACCCGGCCCGCTCAACTAGAATAGCGTCCGCAAAAACGATGCATCTGCGGAGAGGTGGCAGAGTGGTCGAATGCGGCGGTCTTGAAAACCGTTGACCCGCAAGGGTCCGGGGGTTCGAATCCCTCCCTCTCCGCCAACACTTAATGTAAGCGGCTGATAATAAAGACCTAATTTTTTTATCAGCTAGCCGGTACACAACGGCGTATACAATCAAAACGTTGTAGATGCCGTCCACAGGTCCCATTCGGGCCCTGGCTTTGGCGCCACCAAATCTAGCAACGAATTTTTCCGCCTGCGTGTCCGGGCATTAGGTCGTCAGGTATTTGAATCTGGTGTCAGCCATTGGAAATGGA
>SMWD01000023.1 GCA_004357495.1 Gammaproteobacteria bacterium | reverse complement strand
TTATGTAAAATTCCGGACATGCATTTCGGGGCCGGGCACCGCCCCGGTTGTCGATTGCCGGGATCAAAACTTCATGAGAAACACATTGGCATCAGCCCGCCGCAACAACTCGGCTTCATCGATGTCAGAGTCATTCCACAGTTGTAACCCGTCTTCATCGGCGGAAAGGTGAAACAACAACAAGTTGTCGCCGACGATCTTGAAATTGGTCGGGTCCAGCGGCGTAACCCTGCCGAATGCGAGGCTATAAGGGCATGACTTGTGTCGAGGCCGATACTTGTCGGGGTTTTGCTTGAATACTTCGACTTGAGCTGCCGATGCCAGATAGTAAATAGACCCGCGGTGTTCGACGGCGAATTTGCGGCTGCCGCGTTCCGCGATATTTTTCGTGAAATAAGATACCGGGCTATAACCCCCGATTGCCGGAGCTCTTGATGCAATGTTTTCAGTCTGAGCGACTGCCGGATTGCCGGACAAAGTTGCCAACAGCACTGTCGAGATCGTGATAAGCGGGCCGATGTGTCTCAATGAATTGTCCTCCGTTGCCTGCCACGCCGGGTATTCCACGGGATGCCCTGATTACCCGGCCGAGCAGTTCACATTATGACCCGAATGTGCCGAGCATCGCAGCCGACAGGAAAATTTACCTGCTCCGGGGTCGCCGGTAAGCATTTGCGGGCGCGACGCTGATGCTTTCTCGCATTGCCCTGCGCAGGTCTGCTGCGCCGATTTGCGAACTGATTCAGGGTTCATCAAGCCATATAGACCTTCTTTGCGACGGTTCGTTTCGCAGAGACGGAGCGCAATATGGAGTAAATCGCCGATATGACTTTAGATGACGGCACCTCACGCAGTTTTGTGGCGAGGCCATTTATCGAAAACGGTTTGCGGAGTAGCGTGGCGCTCTTGTCGATGAAGCTTGCGGCTTGATGTTTCGAAAATGGCGCCGGTGTTTACTTCTGTATGCGAACGTCCAGTGGTGTTGTCATGTCGAGATGCACGTCACGTTGCGGGAACGCGATAACGATACCCGCTTCATTAAACTTCCGATTGATCGCCAGATTCAAATCACTTATTGTCTCTCGGCGTTTATTCAGCGAGTCGATAAAGCATCTCGCGATTATATTCAGCGAATTATCACCGAATTCGTCGAAGGTAATCAGCGGCTGAGGATCTTCGAGTACTGTTTCGTTTTCTTCGATTGCTTCTCTGACCAGTGCGAGCACTTTTTGCATGTCACTGCCGTAGGCCACGCCGATTCGCAGCACCAGCCGAATCACCTCATCCGAAAGCGACCAGTTCAGCACCCGGCCGGTTATAAACTCTTTGTTCGGCACCAATAATTCCTGCCGGTCAAAGTTGGTTATGGTAGTGGCACGAATCTGTATTCGGGTCACTGTGCCGCTGGTGTCGCCGACCGTAACGAGATCACCGATCCTGATCGGACGCTCTATCAGGATGATCAGGCCACTGATGAAATTGGCGATAATCTCCTGCAGGCCAAAGCCGATGCCGACACTGAGCGCGGCGACCAGCCACTGGATCTTGCTCCAGTTGAAACCAATAGTGCCGGCCACCATGGACAAGCCGATCAGTACGATGCTATAGCGCGCGAGGGTGGCAAATGCGAGACGGGTACCCGGCGTGATCGAACTGCGCTGACGCAGGATTGCTTCGAGTAATGACGGCACGGTTCGCACGGCAATAATGCTCACGAACGCATACACCAGCGCCAGCAACAAATCGCCCAGTGTCACCGGCATGAATTGTTGCTGGCCGGCAGCGCCGTCGAGATACTCCCACACCGTGAAGTTCTGCAGAAACGCCAGTGCGGGCAATACGCTGGACCAGATGCCGCCCAAGACGACAAATCCGGTCACCAGCAACACAAGATTCACTAATTTACGAGTATCAGCATCGATACCGGCGACATCGATCGTGGGTTCCTCGAACGGCACCGGGTGGCCTTCACCGTCCGCAGAAGCTTCCTGTTCCCTGGCGCTGGCCGCTTCGCGATGCTCCAACGCCACTTTGAGTTTCAGGCGCCCGCCGACCACCAGAAGCCAGCGCGCGGCCAGTTCATTCGTAACCATGAGGCCGAGAACCAGCCACAGTGAACTGATTATCAGGCCCATCAGCGTGACGGCTGAATACATGTAGCCGGCGAGAGCGGCTATTGTCAGCACCATCGGGGCTGCGGTGCCGAGTACCAGCCAGAGCCACGAACTTTTCGTCGTATAACCTTGCGCGCGCCGTATCGACCCGAGGATGCCTTTATTCGGCTGCAGCAGTCGGAACAGAAACACCGTTAGCCCGGCAGTCGCGAATACAAATGATATCCGCACCAGTTCGCCGCCGAAATTCCCCGGATCACGGTTATACGCCAGAATCAGCACAAAAACCGGCAGCATGAAGGTGAACAGCAGTTGATCAAGCTGAATGCGCAGCGCACGGGTAACCGGCGCAGACCATTTAAAGTGAATATCTGCGAGCCCGCCGGCAATGCACAGCACCCTGAGTGCGCGCAGGAAAAAAAACGTCGGGCTGACCCGCAGGAAAGCCACGCCAATGGCTTTGGCGTTGTCCGACACCTCAAGAGACTGGCTGAGCTCCCAACCTGCGATCAGGGTCAGCAGCGGCCACGGCAGCGCCAGCAAGACCGTGATGCCCGCAGCCCGGGCAGTGACGGCAAAATTGTCCGTCGAGAGTTTGCCAACCGATTGCGCGGTGGCGCGCAGAGCGTTACGCAGAGCCCGGGTTTTCCAGAACAGCAAGCCCGATACAAAAAAACCAAGTCCCAACCAGGGCGCCCGGGTTGCTCTGGCGGTCAGCGCCTGCAAAGCTTCGAGCCACGGTGCCGGGCGGAGAAAATCGATGACTTCACCCGGCAGCATGAGCGCGGTGCTGATCCCCACCGCGTCCTTATTGCGTAACCACAACAGGTGCTCGACAAGATATGAGTCGAATTCGGTCGCGGTGGTCTGTAGCTGGCTTTCCTGAAAATCCAGTTCCGCCAGTGCGCGCTGGTAATCCGCATTAGCCTCGATGGTGTTTTTGAGCAACGCCTTGCGGCTCGTCACCAGCATTTGCACGGCTTCGGCCAGTTCATCGCGCCCGTCGACAGGCGCCTGATCCAGGCGATCCGCAATGTAGCCGGGCTGATCCTGTAGCTCCCGTCTTTTCGCCTCCAGTTGAATATGCCGTAAGCTTGTTTCGACAATGGCCGTTGCACGCGTCCGGGCGTCGCGCCGATATTGGCCAAGGTCCGGCAGATTGCGGCGCTGCTCATGTAATACCTGCCCCAGCACCTGGTTCAGGCCCGCAATTTCCAGCCGCTGTCGGGCGGTTTGATAGTTTTGCTGAATATCCTTGAGTTGACTGGCCGCGTTCCGGGTCGCGGCTTGCGCTTGCTCGAGGTCATTGGTCAACTCTTGCAACTGCCGGCTGAGTTCGAGGTTTTCCTGCACCAGTTCGTTGATCAGCGGATGGTCTGCGATTTCGTTGAAAGTGGTTGCATCGAAATCTGCGATGACCTGCTCGGTTTCGCTGCGCCGCTGGTCCGAAAGCAGTTGCTCCAGGAGCAAAACCCGGCCATCGATACGCCCCAGACTGCGCGCGGCCAGGTCTCGTTGCGCCTGCAGAAGCTCTATGCGCATCGACTGGCTGAGTAGTTCCTGGTCGAGCATGCGGATCTCGACATTCGCCGCAAAAGCTTGCGTTGACAAGACCCATCGACGCGCTTCAGTGAGCTGGGGTAACTGATCGGGTGGCGGTGAAAGTTGCAAATCACCCGCCAGCTTTTCGGTGAGTGAGCTGGTTTCCAGCAGACGTTGCCGCACAATCTGAGGCCGGCTCGTTTCTGCGGCGAGTTGTTGTTCCAGGCCGGCCAGCTTGGCAGAAACCGCGGCCTGATTAGCCCGCTCTTTTTGCAGGCGTTGTTCGATTTCCCGCGCCGATGCGTCGTCGGCCAAATTCGATATCAGAGCGGCCGTGCCGGCTTGCGCCAGCTGCTCGTGAATGACCCGTGCTTCGTCCGGCGCCGACTCGCCGGCCCGGGCGAACGCGTCCGCTTTGGCGGCATCGGCACGTGCGGTTTCGATGAACCCGAGCGCCCGGCGGTAATGCTCGATCAGCGCGGTGCGAGCCTGTTCATCCAGATCGGTGTTGGCCTGGGCTTCCTGGATACGCGCTTCGATGACTTGAGGTGAGACCTCGGTATTGGAGGTGAGCTCCTGGGCCGCCGACTGGAAAGATGTCATGCACAGGCCGACCATGGCCAGTATGACCGGGGCCTGACGATGACAAAGGTATGTACGCATAACAGTCTCGGGAACCGGAAGTATTGACAGGTTGAATATGGGGGCGTCAGGAATTCTGTGCGTGAGCCCGGGTTTGATATGACTCTCTAATGATAAACAATTTGCCAAACTGTATGGCGAGCTCAGCCTTGGTAGCATGCCATTTTTTTTTGGGCCGTTGCCACTGCGAGGCGATATTGCGTAGTGCCGGATAAATCAGTTTAGTGGCCGCCACGTCGATGGGGAAATACCCCTTGTTGCGAATCGCCTTCCTGACCGGGCTGTGCAACGACTCGATCGCATTGGTCACGTAAATGATTTTAGCACGCTGAGATCATCTAAGGTATACAGCCTGCGTCGCCCGGCCTCGGCCGAGGGTTTGCGTTATGATTTGATGGATGGCACAAAAACGAACAGCCCGGCGGGCCAGCTCTGGCCGTCTGCGCATCGGCGATGACTGGAATGCGATCACGATCATCGCCCTGTCACAGAGCAATCCGCTAAAAGCGGTGGCCGAGTTAGTCGAGAACAGTATCGACGCAAACGCCCGCACATCACGATCACCCGCGGTCGAGAGAAGGGTGCGCCCTACCTTCGGGTCACGGACGATGGTGATGGCATCCCGCTGGATGACTCGGGCATACCGAATTTTCGCTATGTAGCGACGCACATTTGTGACTCGGTGAAACGCAACCTCAAAGCGCAGGGCATCGATGGCATACAGGGCGAATTCGGCATCGGCTTGTTGAGCTTCTGGACCGTGGGGGAAGAACTGATCCTCGTTTCACCCGGTGCGGATGGCAAGACCTATCAGATGCGCATGCGCAAAGGCGATCCACGTTATACCGTTACGCAGCGCCGGACGCTGCTGCCGGCCGCGGGCGCCGAACTTACCATTGCGCCCCTGCTGCCGGGCATCCGGCATTTCAGCGGCGAAAAAATTCAATGGTATCTGGCCTCGGAGCTCCGTGATCGCATTCGAAATACCGGCGTTACCATCGAAGTGGTTGACCGGCAGGCGCGCAAGCACTTCAAGGTCGAGCCGCGACAATTCAGTGGCAGGCTCTTGCATGATCTGGCGACACCGGAAACAAAATTTGGCAGGATTTATGTCGAAGTCTATCTGGCCGAAGCCAATCCGGAAAATCATATTGAGCTGCATCGTCATGGCACGCGAGTATTGGCAGATATTGCAACCCTGGAAAGCTTTAATAAGCTCCCATGGACCTCACGGTTGATGCAGGGGATTGTCGATGCCGAATTTCTGAACCTGACGCCGGGAACACGTAGCGGCATCGTTCAGGACGAACGGTTTGCTGCTTTCGTGCAGGGTATGCGACAAATTGACACGCAGTTGACTGCCTTGATCGAGGCGCAAAAAAAGGCCGAAGAAGAACAGGCGAGCCAGCAGATGCTGCGCACGATTCAACGGGCCTTTCGAGAAGCTCTGCTGACTTTGCCGGCCGAAGAATACGACTGGTTCGACGTGCAGAAACGGTCACTTCGGCCGACCACCGGTTCGGCGCCCGGCCCCTCCGGTAATTCGATCAGCGATGCCCTGCTGGTTCCCGATGACGTCGCTGCGGCAAAGGAGCGCGGTGGCCAGCGTGCTTTTTTCGACTTCGCCGGGCCGTTGTACAGCGTGCGCGTCATACCCGGATCGTGTCAGATGGCGGTGAGTACGTCGAAGACGTTTCGGGCGCTGGCGAGAGACCGCGCACGACGAACCGTCGAGCAAGCTGTGCAATTCGAGTGGCGGATTGTCGAGGGGGCCGGACAGCTCGAAAACGCTGCGGCAGAGATTGTTACCTTGCGCGCATCCCCGGAACCCGAATTGTGCCGCTTGCAGGTAACTGCACGGCAAGGAGATACCGAATGCCAAAGTGCAGCAGCGCTTATCACCGTGACGGATTCCCTGGTGCGCGCCACTGAACCAGGTTCGCGACTGGTTCGCGGGCTGCCGGGCTTTACCTTCAATCGAGCGCCGAACGAACCCTGGCGCTCGCATTTCGACGTGGAGAAAAACCTGATCGTCGTCAACAGTGCTCACCGTGATTTTGTCTATGCGTCCCGGGGAAGAGCGTTGAAGCTGCGTTACATTGCGCGGCTTTTTGCGAAAGAAATGGTGTGTCGAAACTTCCCCGGTCTGCCGGCAGATCAGCTATTAGAACGAATGGTGGAGCTGTCATTGTATACTGAGGATAACCTCACCTGAACGGTATGCTACCCGGCGATCGGTCTGTGGAGCCCGTGCAAAAATTCACGATCGATCGCCACGGGATGTCTTGATGTATCGGCCGTGTGGATCCTGATTTTATCGATGTGCCGGCCATTGGGCACGACGCAATTTGCTACCGGTTTTTTGATGCGACGCCGCAGGCAGAATTCACCTGCCGGGCGCTGTGTCGTACGGTTGAGGAAGATCTGCAAAAAAGAAGTCGAATTCCTGCCGGGTTTTGATCAAGCCCGAACCGGACTGAATGACAGGTATGACGGGCCGGAGCAGCCAATAGAATACTCTGCGGCATTGACACGTTAATTGCTCGGGCAGACCACGTGCGAGTAGTTGACCTTTAGGGAAAAATTGGTCGGTAAAAGGCTCCCGGTAAGGAGTCCTTCCAGAGCAGGATGAACTCCGGATCGACAATCACCTCACTACTACCCCTCTCGCGATGAAATCGAACTTCCGGCCGGATAGAAATTCCTATCCTCTGGAGGCGACAAAGATGAATGACATCATTGCGTCGTCAATACGATCTGCAGGAACAACAAGTCGCGCAGGTCCACCAAGTCATCGCCAAAGAACAACGGGTAAATATCGGCGCGGTGCTGTTGCGATTGCCCGAGGGAGATCTGACCCGTTAGGGCCTGTTGCAGGAGCAGCAAATCCGAGATATCAATCACGCTGTCACCATTGACATCGCCGAGAATACCGCTTTGGTTCTGGTCCAGTGGATACTGGTCATCGCCATCATTGACGGTATCCATATCCGTGTCAGTCAGCAGCCGATCGGTGCCGGCCAGGAGTTCATCGGCATCGGACAGGCCATCATTGTCATCGTCGAAATCACAGGCATCCCCTTCGGCATCGCCGTCGGTATTTCGCTGCGCGATTCCATTGTCATCGGGATCCAGTTGCAGCGGACCATTCGGCGTAAACACGCAATTATCGACATTATTACCGACCCCGTCCGCGTCATCGTCCAGATGCTCCGTCGGATCCAGCGGCGCACCATCGACAATGTCATCGTACCCATCGTTATCGTCATCCGGATCGCAAGCATTCGCCAGACCATCCCCGTCATGATCCCCCTGGGAAGTGCCGTAGGCATCCGGAATCACGGGCCCGTTCGCAGCGTTGACGCAGTTGTCGACCGAATCGGGGATACCGTCACCGTCCGTGTCGGTCTCAAAGGATCGATCGAATGTCCATACAGTCGCTGCAAATGCATCGGTTTCGCCCAATTTCACGCCGGGCCCGTTCATGTTATCGCCTTCCCGAACCGCGTAGGCGGTTCCCGAAATCACGTCCCCGGCGACATTGGTGAAAATCTTCATGATCAACTGGACGTTCGGGTTATTCATGATGTTCCAGCTGCTGGCGCAGGCCGACGACGAATTAACCGGATCGAAAAAGGTATCGGCACAGGACAACACGGTGCCAAAATTGCCCACTGCCGTGGCGCCAAAATTTTGCACAAACTGGTCAGTCTGCCCCGGTACCTCGCCATCCCAATTCGGATCGCGATATTCATTCGAGGCGATGCCCGCCGTGTCCGGGTAGTTCATCGTCGGAATGGTCGCGGCGACGGGGGCATTCCAGTAGTTAAGCCCGCTGGCAGCGACTTCGTTTGGGAAGATGCCGCCCGCTTGCGCGGTCAATAGCTCCGGATAACCGTCCGAACCGATCACG
>SMWD01000022.1 GCA_004357495.1 Gammaproteobacteria bacterium | reverse complement strand
CCCCGGTGCAGAATCATAGCGCCGATATTCTTCCCACTCGGTGCCAAGCCACAACTGCATACCGAAATTCCGGTTAGCGCCAGATGGACGCATCATTTCCTCGATCCACCCGGCCGGCAGCACCTTCAGCATCGAATGCGCCGCGAACAGGCTGTCCGGCCCCCGCCCATTCCAGTATTGCTCGTGGACCAACCGGCCGCGCCACGCCACCAGCAGCGCATCGCTGCCATGTTGCGCGGCATATGCGGCGGCGGCCTCAAGCGCAGCCTCGGGAAACGGGTGCGCGCCGGCGCGCACCGGGGGCACCGGCGCGTGGAAATTGCCGATGACCGTCTCGAGTGGCTGATACCGGTCGAACGCCGGGTCGAGACGGCCGGTCAGCAGCGAGGTCGTCCAGCGCTCCCAATAGAGGCCGTAGCCCCCGAACAGGGCCGGGATAAAGGCCAGCACCAATGCCGCAACCCCCTACGCGATGAAACAAATGCAGCAACAAGAATCCCTGCAACCGATCCACGGCCAGCTCAACGCAATCTGGCGCAACAGCAATAACGTCGCCGCGATCTGCTACGTCGTCTCCCGGAAGGTCCACGGACAGCGAGCGGATGAGGCGCTGCTGGCCGGTCTGCTCCACCAGATCGGACGACTGTATATCCTGACTCACGCTCACAAGAACGACCCGACGCTGCTGCAGGATCAGGCCTATCTTGAGGTCGTGCAAAGCTGGCATGCGGACATCGGCAAAGCCATCCTGGAATCGTGGGCGCTGCCGGAAACGATCTGCGCAGCAGTCGCCGCACAAGATGCGCTGCTTGCAGAGGAAATGCCGCAAAAGGATTCGCTGGGTTCTCTGCTATCGGCTGCGACGCTGCGAAATCGTCTGAGCAGCGACCCGAAGATTCGCGAATGGCATCCGCATGCTGACGATCTGATACAGATGGTCGAACTCAATGGCAACAACTTCCTCGACCTGATCGTCGCCAACCGCGACGACATCGAGAGCATGCAGCATATTCTGTCGTCCTGACGGAAGCTTCCGGATGTCTGACTACCGGGTACGCATGCGCGTCCCGTACTTCAGGCTCAGCTGAATTCCCTCGGCCGAAAGATTATCCGGAAAGTAGGCCCCGCTGATTTTAGCGCGATGAATGGAACAACCCGCGAGGTCGAGATGACGAAGGTCTTTCCGCGCAGATCGGCGTCACGCAAATACGCGTCACGGAGGATGACCTTGTCGAGATCCATTGCGCGCATGTCCGTGTAACGCAGATCGCTGTTTGACAGGTCGGCCTCATCGCGATTACGCATCGCTGCGTGAAAACCGTCAGCGTCACCTGCGCGCAGACAGCGAAACGCCTCATCGTCGAGGAACTGCGGCGTTCGTGGCACAGTCCTGGATTGATCACTCATGATTTCAGCCGGCCTAGCGGAAGATCGTGACCTTCGGAAAGTTATAACGCAAGCCGATGAACCAGCGGGACGTATTGTCATTCCAGTCGAGGCCAGCCTGAATCTGCAGCTTCTCGAAAACACGATAGAAGATGCGGCCTTCCACCGTCAGCTCGCCGTCAGTCCTTTCAAACTTCTCGTAACCGACGGACAACAGCGTCTCCAGGCGTGTGGAATTGACGGCCCGGAAGCCGGCATCGACAGAAAAGCCGTTCGGATCGCTGCCGCCGGTGCTGCCCGAGTCTATCCCGAGATACTGCGCGTCGAAAAACAGGCTGTAGCGGTCGATCAGACCACTGCGATACTGGCGCTCGGCACGACCAAACTGGGGCGTATGAAATCCGAAACCGATGCGGTAAGTATCGAGGTCATCGGTCGGGATAATGGTCGGCGGGTTGCTGCCATTGGCAATGACAATGTCGTCGGGGCTCAGCCGCTCATAGCTGCCGAGCACATGAATGTACTGGTGGACATTCAGCGAACCTGCCAGCTTCACGCCATCGGCATCGATGTCATTTATCCCGGGCCCGACATCGATATCAGCGCCGACGTAAGTCAGATCGATGTTCGTATACGACACGCTCGACTGAGCCTGAGCCGCAATTGTGAAGCCCAGCAGACACGCGAACGCGCCCAGGCGAATAACTGCAGATTTCATCGTTGATTCCTCCTTAGATGCCGGGCGCAGATCTGAGCCGGTGACCTCGCCCCGGACAACTCCCCGGCGACGACCGGACAACACTTGGCCATACTCACCCGGGCGAGCGATCAAACCCATAAAAAGATCACCCCGGGCCTGCACACAATGGGTAATGCCTTGAACAATGGCACTCAAACCTATAAAAAGCAACAACATATTACCGATACCACCTGATTATTGGCGTTTCTGTGATGCGCGTCTGCAGTGGCTTGCCGTGGCGCAACTCCCGCGGCGACATCAGGTATTATCCGAAGTCTGATTTTGGGTACCCGGATACCGGCAGCTTCCGGATCGGGCAGTAATGACGGCGAGCCCGGTCACCGAACAACGATGGCTCATAACGAGGGGGAAAACATGAACCAACTGAAAAAGGCGGCGAGCATCACCGCGTTCCTGATAGTTGCCGGGATGCTGATTCACAACATGAATGCGCTGTGGCTCGAACCGACCTATCTCGGCTTTGAAGAACCGGCAAAAGACTACGCCGACATGGCCAAAATCGAGAACGCACTCTGGTCGATCTCGTTCACATCGAGCGGCATCTCGCATATCGTCGTCGGCGTGTCGATGATGATCCTCGGCCTCTACATGAGTGCGTTGTTCCGCACAGCAACGCCCATCGCGGCAAAGCTCGTGTTCATGGCCGCGCTGTTCTCCGGCCTCGGCTTTCTGATGACCGGGATTTCGGATATCCCCGGCACCGTGTATGGCGGCCTGCTGCGAGCAGTGAACGAGTCTTACAACACCAACATCCTGCTGATGGTCACGATATTTCGCGGCATGGTAAACATCCTGGCAATCCTCGGCCTCGGCTGCTTTGCGGGGCTGGTTGCCTGGTGCGGGACGCGCACAGCAGGCTTCTCGAAGGGCTTTCGAATCTATGGCTGGGTCAATGTTTTTCCGGGCATCGCGAGCCTGATTTTTCCGCCGATCGGCTTCGCATATATTCAATTATTGCCACTGTGGATGCTGTGGCTCGGCCTGCGGCTGCGGCAGATTCCCGCACCGGACACGCTCTAGCACTCCGTCGAGATGAACCGCGCCACGCAAACCCGGGGAACACCGCAGCGCCCGGGGGGAATCCTGATCCTGCTCTGTGTCGGTATGTGCCTGCCCGGCATAACGACTGCGCAATCCGTCGAGGCCGCTGGCGATCGATCCGCAGAGCCCGACCCGCAGACCGCCGACGCGCCAAACGTCAAGCTTGATGAACTGATGGAGATGCTGAAGCACCAGCAAGCCCAACTCGATGCGCAAAAAGCACAGATCGCAGCGCAGGCCGCACTGATCGCAACGCTGCAGATCGGGCAAGCGAGCGCGAGCAAGACCCGCGACCAGCAGATCGAACAGCGCGACGAGCAGATCGCGTCACAGACGCAGCAGATCGACACCCAGCGCCAGGCGATGCAGTCCCTGCAACAACAGGTCGACCAGATGGCCGATGCCGAAAGCAGCGCGTTGACCGAGCAGGAAAAAGAAATGCGTTCGCGGCTAGAGACGCTCGAAGGCTCGATCAAGGCCAGCCAGGAAGCGGACTCGAGTCAGTATGATGCCGATGCCTTCCCGGGCTCGATCGCGCTGCCGGGCACGTCGGCCGCGCTGCGCATCGGTGGCTTCGTCAAGATGAATATCGTCGAGAGTTTCGACCCGATCGGCAGCAAGGACCGCTTCATCGTCGGCACGATCCCCGTGCCGAATCAGGGCGGTCAGGCCCAGGCGGCCTTGACGGTCAGCCAGTCCCGCCTGAACTTCGACCTGCGCGAGACGACGCAATACGGGCCGCTGCGTGCGTTCATCGAGGGCGACTTTGCCGGTGACGGCGACACCTTCCGCCTGCGTCATGCCTACGGCCAGTTCGGAGACATACTCGTCGGCAAGACCTGGACGGCCTTCATGGACTCGGCCGCGAGCCCGGAGGAACTCGACTTCGAGGGCATTAACGGGCGCATCAACGTGCGCCAGCCGCAGATTCGCTTCACGCCGCAGATCGGCACGGAACTGAACCTGATCGTGTCACTCGAGGACCCGAATGCGCAGATCACCGGCGGCGAGGCCATCAGCCAGATTCCGGATGTCATCGCAAGTATTCGCCGGACGTTCTTCGAGCGATGGCATGTCAAGGCGAGCGCGCTGTTTCGCACCATCGAGGGCACCTGCATCTGCCTCGACGGAAACCAGGACAAGGTGACCGGCTGGGGCCTGTCGGTCAGCGGCAAGTCGGGGCTGCCCCGCCTCGGCCCGCGGGACAACCTGATGTTCCAGGCCAGCTACGGCGAAGGTTACGGTCGCTATGTCAACGACCTCGGCACGCTCGGCGGGATGGACGCGGTCTTCGACCCGGTGACCGGCCAACTGAAAACGCTGCCGGTATTCGCCTATTACGTGGCGATCCAGCACTGGTGGGACGACGCCATCCGCTCCACTATCATTTACAGCTACGTGAACATCAACAACACGAGCTTCCAGGGGCCGGATGCCTACGACAAAACCAACCGGCTCGGAGTCAATGTCATCTGGTCACCCACCCCGCGCATCGACCTCGGCGGGGAACTGCTCTGGGGCAGTCGCGAGAACAAGGACAGCCAGACGGGTCATGCCACGCAACTGCAACTATCGGCCAAATATCGCTACTGAGTACACTTATGAAACATAGCCCTGATCCCCACTTGTCCATCGCCGCCAGCGTGCTGGCGATCACGATCGCCCTGTCGCCGACCCCGGTGCCGGCGGCGACCGATGATGCCGCACCCGGTCCGGTGACCTACCGGGTCGATATTCTGATCCCCGGCTCGGCGATGCACGGCGTGCATGGCCTCGCGTTCGACAAGGACGACGAGCTCTATGGCGCGAGCCTGGCCGGATATTCGATCTATCACATCGATCGACAGACGGGGGCCGTCACCACGACGGTCGGCCCGCCGCTCGGCAACTCGGACGACCTGGCCTTCGGCCCGGACGGCACGCTGGCGTGGACGGCCGGCGCCTTCTCGTCGATATTTGCCCGCGCGCCCGGCGGCGAAATCCGGACGCTGGCCGATGGCCTCGGCGGCGTCAACTCGATCAACTTCTCCCCGGACGGGCGCCTGTACATCACCCGCGTCTTCGGCGGCGATCACCTGTATGAGATCGACCTGGCCGGGAAACAGGCACCGCGCCTGATCGCGAAGAAACTCGGCGGGCTGAACGGCTTCGAGGTCACGGCCGACAACACACTCTACGGCCCGCTGTTTTTCAAGAAAAAGATTATCCGGGTTGATCTCGCGTCCGGCGAAGTGCACGACGTCGCCACGGGCTTCGGTGTCCCCGCAGCCGTCAACATCGATCAGCACGGCAACCTGTACGTCGTCGATTACAAGCTGGGCCAGGTCACGCGCATCCGGCTCGCAGACGGCGACCGCGAGGTACTCGTGGAACTGCAACCACCGCTGGACAACCTGGCGATCGACAGCCGTGGATTCATCTATGTCTCGAACCCCGCCTTCAATCGCATCACGGAAATCGATCCCGAAACACGGCACACACGCGTCATCGTCGAGGGTCGGCTCAGCTCCCCCGGCGGTCTCGCGCTGGACGGTGACCGGCTGTTCATAGCGGACTTCTGGGGCAGTCGATTCGCCGCACTCGGCACGGGCGCAATCACGATGTACGACGCGCCCGACGGCGTCACGGCCTCTTCCAGCGTCGCGGCGTCGGATCGCTACTACGCGCTGGCCGGTATCTGGCCGTTCGGTGTCGTCTACGTCATCGACCGGTCGACCCACAAGCTCGTCAAACGCGCGCGGGTCGGCGCGCCCTATGGCCTCGTTTTCCTGGCGGACGACAGCCTGCTGGTCGCCGACTACAAGGGCGGGCAGGTGTTGCAACTCGCGCCCGGTAAAACGCGCGACAAGACCGTCATCGTCGCAGACCTCGCCGGCCCCGTCGGCCTCGTCTACCGCGCCCGGGACGACACGCTGTTCATCAGTGAGTTTGACGCCGGCCGGGTCATCGCAATCGACCGCGCGAGCGGTGAGCGACGCACGGTCGTCGATAACCTCGCACAGCCGGAGGGGCTGGCGCTCGACAACGACGGCCGGTTGCTGATCACGGAAACCGGCCGCAACCGCGTCTGGGCCGTCGCGGCCGACGGTACGGCAACCGTGATCGCCACCGGAATCCCGATGGGGCTCGCGGGTGGCGATGATCTGCCCGCGCCGTTCCTGCCGAGCAGCCTCGCCGTCGACCAGGCGAACCGGATATATGTGACTTCCGATGTCGAAAACGCGGTTTACCGCCTGACAGCGGACTGATCCCAAGCGTCAGGCCAGCCGGTATACTACGCTGCCAACCGGCGCGTCAGGTACGCCCGTCATCGCAGGCAGCGAGAATCCGGACCACATGAACGATACCAGGCAGAACGGGCGAACGGCCCACCGACTCACCCGCCGCACGCTGATCCAGGGGCTCGGCGCGGCATCCGTCGCGGCGGCGACGCCCCGCATACTGCGCGCGCAGAACAAATCACAGGTCATCGTAATCGGTGCGGGGCTGTCCGGACTCGGCGCGGCATTGCTGCTACAGGACGCGGGTCTGGACGTGCAGGTCATCGAGGGGCGCGGCCGCATCGGCGGCCGCGTTCAATCCTACCGGAATATTCCGGGCGCGCCGGAAGCCGGCGGCACTGCATTCGGGCCGGGTTACGCACGGCTCGTCGATGCGGCGAATCGGCACGGTGTCGAACTCATCGACATCACGCCGATCGTCCCCTACTTCTTCTCGCGCGAGCTGGTGCTCGATAACGAGTTTATTTCGGCACAAGACTGGCCGACGCACGCGAAGAACCCGTTCCCGGACGCGGCGAAAAAAATCATGCCATGGGCCTACCTGCCGATGACGGTGGGTCCGAACAATCCGCTCAGGACACCCGAGGCCTGGCTCGAGCCGGCCAACGCAGACCTCGACATCTCGCTGCATGCGTACCTGCGCCAGGCCGGCATGTCGGATGCGACGATACGCGTGGCCTACGACGCGAACCCGAGCTGGGGCAGCTCATCGCACGATGTGTCGGCGCTGATGGCGCTGTCCGCGTGGTTCTTCACGGGCATGCAACGCCGGCTGGCGGCCGGCGGCAAGATCATGGGCTACACGGCAAAGGGCGGCAACCAGGCGATCCCGGAAGGCATGGCCGGTGCATTGAAGCACGAGGTGCTGCTGAACCGGACCGTCGTCGGTATCCGTTCCGGCACGAGTGGCGCCGAGGTCCACTGCGCCGACGGCACCGTTTACCGGGCCGACCGGGTCATCTGCTCGGTGCCCTGCTCGGTGCTCAAGCGCATCCGGATCGAGCCGATGCTGACCGGCCGGCAGGCAATCGCCGTCAACACGCTGCGGTCGCAGGTGATCAACCAGGTGCACATCGTGCCGAAAAAGCCGTTCTGGGAAGCGGACGGCCTGAATCCGAATATGTTTACGAACGGCCTGGCCGGCAGCCTCTTTGCCGAGCACAAGGGCGACCGGCCGGAAGACATCACCAGCCTGACCTGCTGGATTCGCGGTCATTACGCACAATGGATGGACCAGGTCGACGAACGTGACGCGGTCGCGGCCGTCATCGCCGAGATCGAACGCCTGCGCCCCGCGGCCAAAGGTCAGCTCGAAGTCATCGAATATAAATCCTGGTATCGCGATCCGTTCGCCGCGGGCGACTGGGCCGTCTGGCAGCCGGGCCAGATCACGGCGTTCGGTACGCAGGTCGCAAACTCGCACGGTAGAATTCATTTCTGCGGCGAGCATACGGCCGTGTCCAACCGCGGCATGGAAGGCGCGCTGGAGTCCGGTGATCGCGTGGCGCTGGAAGTGCTGAGCGCAGTCGGCTAATGAACGAGGGCACCAAAAATAAGCATGACGGCAAAAACAATGCCGCGCGAGAGGAGGATGTTTTCTGGCTGGGTGGCGCGCCCGGCGCCCGCAAACAGCCGGGTGAACCGTCGGGCCGTCTCGCCGACCGCAGCGAATTCATCGCGGCAATCACCCGCTGCGCCGAATCGGCAGGCTGCACCGTGAAGCAGTTCGTCTCGGCCAAGGGCCCGTACGGCACCTGGCTTATCGTGTACAGGCGCGCAGGCCGCGCACAACGTATCCTGTGGAACGGTCGCGAGCAACGCCTGGTACTGCAACTCGAACTGCCTAATGGCGGCTGGGAGGACCCGATTTCGATCGAAGTCGCCAGTCAGGATCAGACCGGGTTCGTCGCCGGCGTCGAGCAGATATTGCAAACTGACCCCGCCGACTGCGCCTGACAGGTGGCCTCTTATGCTGCGCTCACTGATCTACATCATCCTCTTCATCACCGGCACAATTGCGGGCGGCACATTCCCGGCGTATTTCATGCAATACCAGCATCGCGTCAACAGCCAGTTCGACCAGGTCGCGATGGATCTCGCGCCATTCCGGCAGATCGCAGACCGCTACCATGAAGGCAGCCTCGACGCGCTCGTCCGCCACCACCTGGCCAGCGCAGACCCGACGTTTCACGACGAGGGCCTGGCCATCCGGGCGATGCTGCGCGCTCAGCAGGCGCTGGTCGAAACCCAGGCGGCGTTCGACGAGCCGGTTTACCGTCAGGCGTGGTATCTGTTCGCCCACGCCGATACCGAACTGGCGCGAACGACCTGGCGCACATACACGCCCACGCTGGTAACCACGACCGACGCTGTCATCTTCGCCCTGTCCGCGGGGTTGGCGCTGAGCCTTGCCTGCTTCATCGTTTTGCATACCCTGGGTTCCGGCTTCCGGCGCCTGGCAAAACGCGCCAACGCGTAGCGGCCACCTTTCATTGTGAAGTGAGACCGCAGTCGCCAATCTGGCCTTGACGAAGTCCTACCACTGACATGCAGATAACCATCATCTCATTACTGTCCCTGTCAGCACTTGCGTACCTCGGGGTGTGTACGCTGCTGTACACAGCCCAGCGCAGCATCCTGTATTACCCGACCCCTGAAACGCACGCCCCGACCGAACAACTGCGCATCGCAAGCGGCGCCGAACAGCTGAAAGTCTGGCGGCTGAACGCCGGCCAGCCGCGCGCCATCATTTATTTCGGGGGTAATGCCGAAGACGTGCATGGCAACGCGCAGCTTTTCGAACAGATTTTCGGCGATGCGACGGTCTACCTCGTGAACTATCGCGGCTACGGCGGCAGCACCGGCTCGCCGACCGAGGACGGCCTGTATCGAGATGCGGAATCGGTGTTCGACGCGCTGACGAAAGTGCACTCCTCCATCGCGATCATCGGGCGCAGCCTCGGCAGCGGCGTCGCAACATATCTCGCATCGGTGCGGGATATCGAGAAATTGGTGCTGGTGACGCCGTTCGACAGCATCGAAAATGTTGCCAGTAGCCGCTACCCGATATTCCCGATGTCACTGCTGATGAAAGACAAGTTCCCGTCGATCGACCGGGTCGCGAGCATTGGCTCGCACACGCTGCTGCTGGTGGCCGAACACGACGAGATCATCCCGCGCAAGCATTCGACAGCGCTGGCGGCAGCCTTCCCGCCGGCACAGGTCGATGTCCATACAATCAATGACACGACACATAACACGATCGACACCGCGCCCGAATACCGGACGTTGCTGGAGGAATTTCTGTGATCTATAAGGGTGGCTGCCATTGTGGCGCAGTGCGGTTCGAAGTCGAGGCGCCGGAACGACTCGAGTGCTCGGAGTGTAATTGCTCGATCTGCACGATGAGCGGCTACCTGCACCTGCCGAGCTGCTCATCGAGCCCTTCGACGGCCAAAACTGGGAACGCGATGCGCACACGCTTGCCCGCCTGAGCAAGGAGCCCTGACTGGCGACCCGCGATCACCGAGTGCCGGCGGAGTTTTACGGAAATCTTGCTACACTTCATTCGAAACCATCATTAGCGGAGTGAACCATGCAGACAGGCAGCTGCCATTGCGGCACAGTACGATTCGAAGTTGACGGCGATTTGCAGGGGATTTTTCACTGTCACTGCGAGACGTGCCAAAAGCTCAACGGCACCGCGTACGGATCGACCGGATTTACCGCCGCCGATCAATTCCGGATAACCGCAGGCAACGATGCGCTCACCGGCTATGAATCCTCACCCGGCAAGCAGCGCTATTTCTGCTCCCGTTGCGGTGCACCGATTTATGCACACGCCGAGTCGAACCCGGAGCGTATCGGCGTGCGGATCGGCGCCCTGGACAGTGACCCGGGCATTCGCTCGAAGCTGCATATCTGGGTCAGCCACAAACATCCCTGGTTTGAAGTGAACACCAGCCTGCCGGAATTCGACGAGTACCCGACCTGACTCGGGCCCAGTGGTGTCCCACAAACAATGTCCTGCATGAATGAAAGCTCTTATGGCATGGGGCCTTGCAGGGCAGCGCACACCGGTAGATCATAAAATCAGCACATCGTGATCTGACGCATATGCGCGGCTTTTGTGGGACACCAGTGACTCGGACCGGGGTTCTCGGCGGACAGCAAAACTCTGCCGGGATGGTCTGCACGCTGGACTCCGGGCCGTGAGTTCGGCAAGCTTGCGCCCCGCCGCTCGAAGCGGCCAACCGAACCCGCAGAGCCGACGGAATAGACCGAGAATGACCACCCTGATCAAGCCACTGCGTGGCCTGCGGCCGAGGCCCGAGCACGCCGCTGACGTGGCTGCACCCCCCTACGACGTGCTGAACACCGATGAAGCCCGGCAGCGCGCCGAAGGTCGGCCGCTGAGTTTCCTGCATATTTCCCGGCCGGAGATCGACCTGCCGACCGACACCGACCCGCACGCACCCGAGGTGTATGCCAGGGGTGCCGAGAACCTGCGCAGGCTCATCGACGACGGGGTGCTGATCCGCGACCCGGAACCGGTCTATTACGCCTACCGTCTGCGGATGGGCGACCACGTGCAAACCGGGCTCGTCTGCGCGGGCAGTATCGCTGCCTACGACACCAACCGCATTCGCAAGCACGAGTTCACGCGCCCGAAGAAAGAGGACGATCGCGTCCGTCAGATCACCGCGCTGGCCGCGCAGACCGGCCCGGTGCTGATCACCTATCGTGCATCGGATTCCGTAAAGACAATTCTCGATGCGGTGACTGCCGGCAAACCGGTTTACGACCTCGTGGCTGACGATGGCGTCGGCCACACGATCTGGGTGATCGACGACACTGCGCAAATCGAGACGTTGACGAAAACCTTCGATGCGATGGACGCGCTATACATCGCCGACGGGCATCATCGCAGCGCATCAGCATCGCGCGTCGCCGCCGCACGCCGTGCGGTAAACCCCGGCGATTCGGGCGAAGAAGACTACAACTACTTCCTGTGCGTCGCGTTTCCACACGATGAGACCAAAATACTCGACTACAATCGCGTCATCCAGGATCTGAACGGCCAAACAACTGAGACGCTGCTCGAGAAAATCGGGCAGACGTTCACCGTGACACCCAGCGAAGCGCAGGTCAAGCCGGACCGGCCCACCCGCTTCGGCATGTACCTGGACGGTCGCTGGTATCGCCTCGACCTCAACGCCGCGCTCGTCCCGGATGACCCGGTCGCGAGCCTGGATATCAGCCTGCTGCAAGACAAGCTGATCGCGCCGCTGCTCGGCGTCGGCGACCCGCGCACGGACGACCGCATCGACTTCGTCGGCGGTATCCGCGGCCTCGGGGAGCTGGAACGTCGCGTGGACGGCGGCGAAATGCAGATCGCGTTCGCGCTATACCCGACACGTATGGAAGCGCTGATGGCCGTCGCCGACGCGAACGAAGTCATGCCGCCGAAATCGACGTGGTTCGAGCCGAAACTGGCCGACGGGCTGGTGTCGCACGTACTGGACTAGCTGTGATAGCTGAGACTCGATCGTACAGACGGCGTCAGATCAACAGCCGCTTTATCGTCCGCTTACCGCGAAGAAGCGGCCCGTCAAACGAATAGATACCGGCGTCCTAAATGACGGGAGTCGGCCATGAGCGGTCCTTCAAAGTTTAGGCTGAAAACCCTCGCCTGAGGCTCGCAGTCCGCCGGGTCAGATCAACTAATACAACCATTTTCAGCCCCAGAGTTGAGACCAGGCGAACCAGCGCGAAGAGCACTCTACTCCACAACTCTCGGTGGCGAGGTTTGTTCCATCAGTTCGTTGTTCCAATCACCCTCGACATGGATGAATGCCTTGGCGTCCTTTATAAACGCCATGATGAGGTTGTGATTCAGATAAACATACAAACCTGGTTGATGAAATGTG
>SMWD01000021.1 GCA_004357495.1 Gammaproteobacteria bacterium | reverse complement strand
TTGCTCCTCATCGGCATAATCCTGTGCGCGGGACTCGTCATGCTGACGTCGGCTTCGATCTCGCTCGCCGAGCGCAACACCGGCAACCCGCTGTATTATTTCGAGCGCCAACTCGGTGCGGTCTTCATCGGGATCATCGGCGGCGGCATCATGCTGCATCTCCCATCGCGTTTCTGGGAGCGCACGGGCCTCGCCCTCGTCGTACTCGCCGTCACGATGCTGATCCTCGTATTGCTCCCGGGCTTCGGTAGCACCGTGAAGGGCAGCACGCGCTGGCTCAGCGTCGGTGGCATGAACCTGGTGCAGGTATCAGAGCCCGCGCGGCTGATGATGCTGATGTATCTGTCAGGTTACGCCGTACGCCACCGGGCCGAGTTGCGTGAGAGTTTCGTCGGCTTTTTGAAGCCGATGGTGTTGGTCGGCGGTGTATGCATATTGCTGCTTGCCGAACCGGACTTCGGTGCCTCGGTCGTTTTGTTGACGATGACGCTTGCGGTGTTGTTCATCGCCGGCGCGCGGCTGCGCGACTTTTTTGTGTTCAGCGCCGCGGTACTCGGTGCGCTCGCGTTGCTCACGGTCACATCGCCATATCGCTGGGCACGCATCATGGCGTTCCTCGATCCGTGGGCCGATCCGTTCGACAGCGGTTTTCAGCTGACGCAGTCATTGATCGCGATTGGTTCGGGAAAATGGTTCGGCGTCGGCCTCGGCGGCAGTGTGCAGAAGCTGTTCTACCTGCCCGAGGCACACACGGATTTCGTTTTCGCTGTCATCGCCGAGGAATTCGGGCTGGCCGGCAGCTGCGTCGTGATCGTGTTATTCGGGCTGCTGATCTGGCGCGCGCTGGTCGTCGCCCGGGAATCCATGGTTGCGGGCAGGCTGTACCAGGCGAATCTCGCCTTCGGTTTTGCCGCCTGGCAGGCAACCCAGGTATTCATCAACATCGGCGTCAACATGGGTATCTTGCCGACCAAGGGATTAACGCTGCCGCTGGTCAGTTACGGGCGCAGCAGCCTGGTGGTGACGCTGGTCGGCCTCGGGCTGTTGTTGCGTATCGATTGCGAGAATCGACAGCTCGCGGCGACGGGCGGTGGCAAGCGTACCGCACCGCGCAAGACACCCGGCAGGCAAAAAACCGGGCGCCGCCGATCCGCGGGGGTGAGTCGATGACCGCGCCGATCCTGATCATGGCGGGCGGTACCGGGGGGCACGTGTTTCCGGCGCTTGCGGTCGCGCGTGAGTTGCGCGGACACGACCAGGAGATTATCTGGCTCGGTACCCGCCGCGGCATCGAGGCGGAGCTGATTCCGGCCGCAGGGTTTCCACTCGAAGCGACGCGTGTTGCAGGCTTGCGCGGCAAGGGAGTGCTGGCCTGGGTGCTTGCACCTGCCAGGTTGGCACTGGCCGTCTACGATGCGCTGCGCATCCTGATGCGCCGTCGCCCGAAAGTCGTGCTGGGCATGGGGGGGTTCGCCTCCGGCCCCGGCGGCATCGCCGCATGGCTGCTCGGCAAGCCGCTGATTATTCATGAACAAAATTCTGTCGCGGGGCTGACTAACCGTCTTCTGGCTGGATTCGCCCGGGAAGTGCTCGAGGCATTCCCGGGCAGCTTTTCTGCCAGGGTGCGGACCCGTCTGGTCGGTAATCCCGTGCGCCCGGAGATCGTCGCCTTGCCGATTCCTGCCGAGCGCCTTGCCAATCGGTCAGGTGCATTGCGCCTGCTGGTGCTTGGCGGCAGCCAGGGCGCCAGGGTTCTGAATGAGACCGTGCCGCGTGCGATCGCCTTGCTCGCCGACGGGCGGTGTCCCCGCATCCGGCATCAGGCCGGCACGGCAACGCTGGACCGGACGCGAGCGCTCTACGCCGAACTCGGCATCGAGGCCGGGATCGAGCCGTTTATCGATGACGTTGCCGCTGCGTACAGCTGGGCCGATATGGTTATCTGCCGGGCCGGGGCGCTGACGATTTCGGAGCTGGCCGCCGTCGGTCTCGGCGCCGTTCTGATACCGTATCCATCCGCGGCCGATGATCATCAGACCCGGAATGCAGCCTATCTCGTGGAGGCCGGTGCGGCCGTGCTGATGCCGCAGGCCGACTTGACGCCTGCGCGGCTGGCCGCTGAACTGACGTGCTGGATCGACGATCGCGAGCTGCTCCTGCAGCGCGCCATCAGCGCGCGGGCGCTTGCCCGGCCTGATGCGACGCGTGTGGTGGCCGAACGGTGTCTGGCAGCGGGTCGGGACTCATGAAAAACCGCATGCGCAAGATCAATCGCATCCACTTCGTCGGCATCGGCGGCGTCGGCATGGGGGGTATTGCCGAGGTACTGACCAATCTCGGCTACGCGGTCCAGGGCTCGGACCTCAGCGAGTCACGGGTCACGAAGCGACTGCAGCGGTTGGGCGTCAAGGTGCTGATCGGGCATCGCGCAGAGAATATCGGTGACGCCGATCTCGTGGTCGTATCGAGTGCGATCGATCCGGCCAATCCCGAGGTTGTGGCGGCGCGTGCACAGCGCAAGCCTGTCGTCCGGCGTGCCGAGATGCTTGCGGAATTGATGCGTTTCCGTTTCGCGATCGCCGTGTCCGGCACCCATGGCAAAACCACGACCACGAGCCTCGTCGCCAGCGTGCTGGCCGAAGCCGGCGAGGATCCGACTTTCCTGATCGGCGGTCGGCTCAAAAGTGCGGATACGAACGGGCGACTTGGCGCCGGCCAATACCTGGTGGCCGAGGCCGACGAGAGCGATGCGTCGTTCATCCATCTGAAGCCGATGATGGCCGTCGTCACAAACATCGACAACGATCACCTGTCGACCTACGGTGGTGACATCGAGGCACTGCGCAGCAGCTTCGTCGAGTTTCTGCACAATCTGCCGTTCTATGGCTTCGCTGTCATGTGTTTCGACGACCCCGGCGTCCAGGCCATCCTGCCGCGCGTGCAGCGCGCAATCATGACCTACGGTATCGGTGCGGACGCGGACGTCCGTGCGTTTGATATCCACAGCGACGGTCTGCGCAGTCGCTTCCAGGTTGCCCGGCCCGGTCACGACCAGCCACTGCATATCACGCTGAAACTGCCAGGTATGCACAACGTGTTGAACGCGCTGGCTGCGATTGCCGTCGCCCTGGAGCTGGATCTCGACGACGCGGCCGTTCAGCGTGCGCTGGCCGAATTCGAGGGCATCGATCGACGCATGCAGATTCTCGGCGAGGTGCGCACGGCGGCCGGCAAGGTTTTATTTATCGACGACTACGGCCATCACCCGACGGAAATCGCGGCAACCCTGCAGGCCGTGCATTCGGGCTGGCCGGGCCGGCGGATTGTCCTGGTCTTTCAACCGCATCGTTATTCCCGAACGCGGGATCTGCTCGACGATTTCGCGGAGGTTCTGTCCGCTTCGCAACCGCTGTTCGTCACCGAGGTCTATGCGGCGGGTGAGGACCCGATCGCCGGTGCCGACGGTCGGGCGATCTGTCGGGCCATCCGCTCGCGCGGCAAGGTCGAGCCGGTATTCGTGCCCGATCTTGACCAGTTGCCCGCGTTGCTGAGCGGAGTGCTGGCCGACGGCGACCTCGTGCTGACACTCGGTGCCGGCAACATCGGCGCGGTTGCGGCCACGCTGCCTGACACGATGGCGCGGCTTGTCCACCTGGGGTCACGGCGATGAGCCGGGTGCTGATGAATGAACCGATGTCAAAGCACACTTCATGGCGCTTGGGCGGCCCGGCCGACACCTACTTTCGTCCCGATTCGCTGGCGGCGCTGCGCGATTTCCTGCGCGGCCTCGACGACGACGCCCCGGTGTATTTCACCGGGCTTGGCAGCAACCTGCTGGTGCGCGACGGCGGTATTCGTGGCGTCGTCATCAACCCGCTCAAGGCGCTCGGCACGCTCACACGGCTGGAGGGCGGCCGGGTGGAGGCCGGTGCCGGGGTTGCGTGTACGGTGCTCGCCAAACGCTGCGCGGCCTGGGGGCTTGGCCCCTCCGACTTTTTTGCCGGCATTCCCGGCACCATTGGCGGCGCGCTCGCGATGAACGCGGGCGCATTCGGCGGCGAGACATGGGATCACGTGGTCGAGGTCGAGACGGTCGACCGGTATGCCAGGCTTCGCACACGCAGCCGATCAGACTATCAGGTTGCATACCGCGAGATCAGCGCGCCGCAGGATGAATGGTTTGTTACGGCATATTTCGCATTCGACAGTGGCGATGAATTCAGCCTTGATCGCGTGCGTGCACTGATGCGCGAGCGTCAGGACAAGCAGCCGCTCGGCTTGCCGAGTTGTGGTTCGGTGTTTCGCAATCCGCCTGGCCAATTCGCGGCACAGCTGATCGAGTCAGCCGGATTGAAGGGCTGCCGTATCGGCGGAGCGGTGGTCTCGGACAAGCATGCGAACTTTATTATCAATACCGGAGATGCGACGGCTGCGGATGTCGAGGCGTTGATTGCGCACATACGCGACGTCGTTACGACCCGGCACGGTGTGTCGCTGGATCTCGAGGTGCATATCGTGGGTGAGGCGTCATGAGCACGACGGCGGCATCGATACGCGTTACCGATCCCGTAGCGTTCGGCACGGTAGCCGTGCTGATGGGCGGCGCTTCGGCGGAACGCGAGATCTCTTTGTTGTCAGGGCAGGCGGTGCTCGCGGCGCTGCTCGAACGTGGCGTCGATGCGCACGCCGTCGATACCGCCGAGAACCTGATGGCGATGCTGTGCCGGCAGCGGTACAGCCGCGCGTGGATCGCATTGCACGGTCGCGGCGGCGAGGACGGCACGATCCAGGGCCTGCTCGAATTCATGGACATTGCGTATACGGGCAGCGGCGTCAAGGGTTCGGCGATCGGCATGGACAAGCTGCGCACGAAGCAGCTGCTGACGGGCGCGGGACTGGCGACGCCCGAATTCCGGGTATTGCACGGCCCGGAAGGGTTTGATCGCGTGATCGATGAGCTCGGTCTGCCCCTGATGATCAAACCGGCCGAGGAAGGTTCGAGCATCGGCCTGAGTCGCGTCGAGCGCCGCGAAGAACTCAGCGCGGCGTTTGACCGGGCGGCGGCGTTTAATTGCGAAGTCTTTGCAGAACAATGGGTGGCTGGATGCGAATACACGGTCGCCGTGCTGCAGGGTCGGGCACTGCCGCTGGTGCGCATCGATGCGGCCAACACCTTCTATGACTATCAGGCAAAGTATTTCAGCGACGAGACCGTCTATGTCTGCCCGAGCGGCTTGACGGATACGCTGGAACGCGAATTTGGCAGTCAGGCGCTGGCTGCATTCGCGGCCGTCGGTGCCGCCGGCTGGGGTCGTGTTGATTTCATGCTGGGGCCGGACGATCGACCGCTGTGGCTCGAGGTCAACACCATACCCGGCATGACGAGTCACAGCCTCGTACCGATGGCGGCGCGCGCCGCCGGCATGGAGTTTGGCGATCTGGTATGGCGAATTCTCGAGACCAGCTATATGGCTGCAACGACAGATAGTGAGTGGACGGAGGCGAGTCGTGCCGGTTAAAAGCCATCGATTGTTCAAGCGTAATCGCAAGCACAAGTTGCGGCCGGCGACCCGGTCGGCATGGGCGAAGCTCGACTGGTCGGGTGTGAACTGGCGGCGGCTCATGGTGATTGCCGCGATCGGCTTATTCGCGTTCTCCGGCTATGCGGCTTCGTTGTGGGTCATGGATCGCCCGATCGAGTCCGTGGTCATCAATGGTGCTTTCGAGCGGGTGTCGGCCATGCAGGTCGAGGATGCGTTATCCACGCACGTGCAGACCGGATTTTTGCGCGCAGACTTGCAGGCCATGCGGGCCGAGCTGGTCGCCATACCGTGGGTTGCGAACGTCAATGTTCGGCGCCGCTGGCCCGGTTCGATCGAGGTCAATATCAGCGAGGAGCGCGCGGCTGCCTGCTGGGGCGAGTCCGGGTTGCTGAACATCGACGGCGAGTTGTTCGTCAGGGATGTGACCCATGTGCCGGTCGAGTTGCCGCGGCTCGCGGGACCCGAAGGCTCGGAACAGCGCGTGGCGCGGATGTTTTTCGCGATTCAGCGTCGTCTCGAACAGCGGGGCATGGCGGCCGTCGCCCTGCGCCTCGATCAGCGCGGTGCCTGGGAGGTGCGCTTGAGCAGCGGTATCCGGGTGCGGCTCGGAGCGAGTTTTGTCACCCAGCGTCTCGATCGGTTTTTCGAGGCTGTGGACACGGTTATTGCGGTCGAGGCGGAACGGGTGGACTACGTCGATATGCGTTACACGAACGGCTTTGCGATTGGCTGGAAGGATCAAAAGCCCCTGCGGGCGAAGTCCGGGATGGAAGCAGAACCCCATGTCTAGGAAATCGGAGAATGGCTTGATCGTCGGTCTCGATATCGGCACCTCGAAAGTCGTTGCCATCGTCGGTGAAGTCCAGGATGACGGTGAACTCGAGGTAATCGGCTTCGGTATTCACCCGTCACGCGGCCTGAAGAAGGGGGTCGTCGTCAACATCGAGTCGACGGTCAATTCGATTCAGCGCGCGGTCGAGGAGGCCGAGCTCATGGCCGGCTGCGAGATCAACTCGGTGTTTACCGGCATCGCCGGCAGCCACGTGCGCAGTCTGAATTCGCATGGCATCGTCGCGATTCGCGATCGCGAGGTGGCAAAAGCCGATGTCGATCGTGTCATCGATGCGGCGCGTGCGGTTGCGATTCCGGCGGATCAGAAGATTCTGCACGTGCTGCCGCAGGAATTCATCATCGACGGCCAGGAGGGCATACGCGAGCCGATCGGTATGTCCGGCGTACGCCTCGAGGCTCGGGTGCACATGGTGACCGGTGCGGCCAGTGCCGCTCAGAACATCATCAAGTGCGTGCAACGCTGCGGCCTCGAGGTCAATGATGTCGTGCTCGAGCAGCTGGCCTCGAGTTACGCGGTGCTGACCGAGGATGAGATGGAGCTCGGTGTCTGCCTCGTCGATATCGGCGGCGGCACGACCGACATCGCTGTCTTCAACGGCGGCGCGATCAAGCATACGGCGGTCATCCCGATTGCGGGGGACCAGGTTACCAACGACATCGCGATCTCGATGCGCACGCCGACGCAATACGCCGAAGAAATCAAAATCAAGTATGCCTGCGCGCTTTCCCAGCTGGCGAATCCGGATGAAACCATCGAGGTACCGAGCGTCGGTGACCGGCCCCCCAGGCGCCTGTCGCGCCAGACGCTGGCCGAAGTGGTCGAGCCCCGCTACGAAGAACTGTTTACGCTGATCCGCGATGAACTTCGCCGCAGTGGTTTCGAGGAAATGGTCGCGGCCGGCGTGGTGCTGACCGGTGGCAGCTCAAAAATGGAAGGCGCCATCGAACTGGCGGAAGAAGTGTTTCATATGCCGGTGCGGCTCGGCCTGCCACAGCATGTACGCGGGCTCGGCGATATCGTGCGCAACCCGATTCATGCCACCGGGGTCGGATTGCTGTTGTATGCGCGCAATCGCGCCGATTCGCCGTTCGGCGATCACGTGGTCGGAGGCGGGATCAAAGAAGTGTGGGAACGAATGAAGGCCTGGTTTCAGGGCAATTTTTAATGTTGTTGACGTGAGGAGAAATATCGATGTTTGAGCTCATGGACGGATACAGCCAAAATGCTGTTATCAAGGTACTGGGAGTCGGGGGCGGTGGCGGCAATGCCGTCAAGCATATGGTGAGCTGTGGAATCGAAGGCGTGGAATTTATCTGCGCAAACACCGATTCGCAGGCATTGCAAAGTTCCAATGTGCGTACGGCGCTCCAGATCGGTTGTAACATCACCAAAGGTCTCGGCGCAGGTGCGGACCCGGAAGTCGGTCGTCAGGCCGCGATGGAAGATCGCGACCGGATACTGGAGGTCATCGAGGGCACCGACATGCTGTTCATCACGGCGGGCCTCGGCGGTGGCACGGGTACCGGCGCGGCGCCGGTGGTCGCTCAGGTCGCACGGGAGCTTGGCATCCTGACTGTCGCGGTCGTCACCAAGCCGTTTAACATGGAAGGCAGCAAGCGCGCGGCGGTCGCCGACCAGGGGATTGCCGAACTCGGCAAGTATGTCGATTCACTGATCACGATTCCAAACGAGAAGTTGCTGTCGGTGCTCGGCCCCGATACCACCCTGCTCGATGCGTTCAAGTCGGCGAACGAAGTTCTGCAGGGCGCGGTCCAGGGCATCGCCGAGTTGATCACCCGGCCCGGGCTGATCAACGTCGACTTCGCGGATGTCCGCACGGTCATGAGCGAGATGGGCATGGCGATGATGGGTTCGGGCAGCGCATCCGGCGAAGATCGTGCGCGGGAAGCTGCGGAAGCTGCGATTTCCAGTCCGCTGCTCGAGGACATCAACCTGCAGGGTGCCCGCGGCATTCTGGTCAATGTGACGGCCGGTATGGACTTGTCGATCGGCGAATTCCAGACCGTCGGCGACACGGTCAAGCAGTGTGCGTCTGATGATGCGACCGTAGTCGTCGGCACGGTCATTGACCCGGAGATGGCCAATCATATCCGTGTGACGGTGGTCGCCACCGGCCTCGGGCACGCACCCTCGCGGCAGGAGGAGCGCCCGATGCGTGTCGTCAGCCCGCCACCGGTCACGGAAGCCCCTAACTACGGGGAGTTCGAACGGCCGACTCGTCAGCGTCGCCAAGTGGCTCCGGCGGAGAACAGTGCCCAGGCAGAGCGGCCCGAGTTCGATCTGCTGGATATTCCTGCGTTCCTGCGGCGTCAGGCAGACTGACGCCGCCAGGCAGGGGTTATATCACCTGACAGGGGAGAGGACGCGACGGCAGGGGTGTGGGTCGACAAAAGGGGCCGGGTTGCGCATTTTTCCGGGTGTGTGTTAGTTTCTACCGGAAGCTGTGTTGTCGAAACGGAGGCAATCCAGAAAAATGCAATACATTCAATGGCTTGTCTATTGACAGGGAGAGGGTATCTGTTCTCCGGGCAGCGCGCGAGCGCGGGTTTTTTCACGCCCCCGGACAGCAGATGCCGGACAGACATATGTTAAGACAGCGAACCCTTGAAAATTCGATACGTGCCACCGGCATTGGCCTGCATTCGGGAACCAAGGTCTATATGACCCTGCGACCCGCAGCCGACAACACCGGCATCGTATTCCGCCGCCTCGATGTCGATCCGCCGGTCGATATTGTCGCCGATGCCCGAAATGTCGGCGATACCATGCTGGGCACTACTCTGGTTCAGGGCGACACCTCGGTCGCAACCGTCGAGCACCTGATGGCGGCGCTGGCCGGTCTTGGCATCGACAACCTGTACATCGACCTGTCGGCGCCTGAAGTGCCGATTATGGACGGCAGCGCCGCGCCCTTCGTATTCCTGCTGCAGTCTGCCGGCATTGCCGAGCAGAGTGCCGCGAAGAAGTTTATCCGCATCAGGAAGACGATCCGGGTAGAAGATGGCGAGAAGTGGGTCGAGTTCAAGCCCTGCCGGGGCTACAAGGTCAATCTGAAGATTGATTTCGATCATCCGATCTTTAAAAAGCATGCGCAAGTTGCCAGCATCGACTTCTCGACGGCGTCGTTCGTCAAGCAGGTTAGCCGCGCCCGGACCTTCGGGTTTCTGCGTGATATCGAGGCCTTGCGCGCTCACAACCTGGCTCTCGGCGGCACCATGGACAATGCGATCGTGCTTGACGATTTCCGCGTTCTGAACGAGGACGGCCTGCGCTACGAAGACGAGTTTGTGCGTCACAAGATCCTCGATGCGATCGGTGACCTGTACCTGATGGGCCACAGCCTGCTGGGTGAGTTCACCGGGTATAAGTCCGGGCACGGGCTCAACAACCAGCTTGCCCGGGCCGTGTTGGCAGATGAGTCGGCCTGGGAGCAGGTGACCTTCGAGGATACGAAGGCCGCACCGATCACCTTTGCGAATCCGGTGGCTGCTGCTGCCCGCTAAGCGTTGCGCACGACGGACTTCCAGACGCCCCGGGCCTTTTGCCCGGGGCGTTTTTACGTCAATGGGCGTCTGCCGGGTGTGCGACGCGCACTTTGACGCTCCGGGTTTCCGGCGCACGGGCCCGGCTCAGGCGCAGCAGGCACTCGGTTTCGAAGCGCAAGCGGGTGGCCCATTCCGGGGTCGAGGCGCGTACGATCAGGGTCTGATCGTCGTCGATGCTGCAGTGAATCATCTGGGCGGCAAGCTCGGCCGGCAGGCCGTTGCGGATATGCTCGGTCAGTTGCAGTTTTGACCGCGCCAGGCGTGCCAAGCGGTCGAGTTTCGAGCCTGGCTTGGCGATCAATTCAGACAATGACTTGGGATCATTTGTTGACATAATACCTGAGCTAACTATGCGGATTGTGGAATCAGTTCCTTGTGCTGGGCCGGTCCATTGGGCATAGTCTAACGCGCAAAGGCAAACTCGTCGAAAGACGAGGACGCAAAGCCACCGGTCTAATGGATGATCCGACGATAGCGGGGTTGCCGAATGAAAAGTTGCAGGAGCGTGTCTTCCGGGGTTCGGGTTCAAGTGAAGTCCCTGGAAAGCCGAATTGAATCAACCGTCCAAGGTTCCGTGATCAGCGATGTGCGTGCTGGTGGCGAACAACAGGGGTCGAGGCGGAACTGATGAAACTGATTCTGTTTTCGCAGAATAACCGTGCTGCGCGTTCCATTGATTTTTCGGCGCCTGCCGTCCTCGGCGGCGCGCTGCTGGGGCTCGTCCTGTTGGTGAGCGGGTTTGGCTATCTGGTCGCCTGGTCTCTCGGACCCATCCAGCCGCTGGCTAAAATGAACGCACTGAAGATCGATCTGGCCACCCAGCAAGCCGAACTCGGTGAGTTGCGGAGTCGTGCGCGCGAGCAGATCGACGCCCTCGCGGTGCGTATGGGTGAGCTTAACGCCCGCGCCATTCGCCTGAATGCCCTTGGCCGGCGCCTGACGGCCATGGCGAAGCTGGACGACGGCGAGTTCGATTTTGACAGCAAACCCGCGCTCGGTGGCCCGCTGGAACCCCTTGAGGGTTCGACAACCGGTCAGGCGGCGACCTTCTTCGATGCGATCGACGCGATGGATCGGACCCTGCACAACCAGCAACAGCAGTTGACCGTGCTCGAGGGTTTGCTGATGAATCGCAAGCTCAAGGAACGGGTGTCCCCGAAAGGCCGGCCGGTCAAGGCAGGCTATATTTCGAGCTATTTCGGGAGTCGCACGGATCCGTTCACCGGCAAGGGCGCAAATCATCGGGGCGTTGATTTTGCCGGTAAGACGGGCAGCGATGTCATTGCCGTGGCGGCCGGCGTCGTGACCTACTCCGGGCCCCGCTCTGGGTACGGCAACATGGTCGAGATCACCCACGGGAACGGCTATGTGACGCGCTACGCGCATAACGAGAAGAATCTCGTGGCGCCCGGCGATCAGATTCAGCCGGGTCAGGTCATCGCGCTGATGGGGGCGACCGGTCGTGCCACCGGCCCGAATCTGCATTTCGAGGTCTGGCATCACGGTCGGCCGGTTAACCCGGTCAAATACATTCGCCAGGAGACATAATTTCAGGTGCGGCTGACCGGCTGCCGTCCAATTCGCTGAACCACGGGAATTGTGCATTCCCCACCTCGACCGATACCCTTACAATACCCGCCGCCCAGCGGGTTTTTTGGTGTGGGTTCCGGTTGAGACCGTTTTCGGGTCCTTGGCATTTCCCTCGATTTTGGCGGATTCCGAGATGAGGCGACCGGGACCTGGAGAGGTATTGGTTTGGCGAATATTCTGAACAAGTTGTTTGGCAGCCGCAATCAGCGGCTTTTGCGTGGCTATGGCAAACTCGTCAAAAGTGCCGCCACCCTTGAGGCTGAAATCAAGGCGCTGTCCGATGACGCGCTCCGGGCGAAGACGGATGAGTTCAAGCGACGGCTCGCCGAGGGTGACGAACTCGACAGCCTGCTCCCGGAAGCCTTTGCGGTCGTTCGCGAGGCTTCGCGGCGTACCCTTGGATTACGGCATTTCGACGAGCAATTGATCGGCGGGATCGTCCTGCACGAGGGCAAGATTGCCGAGATGAGAACGGGTGAGGGCAAGACGCTGGTCGCAACCTTACCGGCTTACGCAAATGCACTGACCGGCAATCCGGTCCATATCATCACGGTCAACGATTACCTTGCCGAACGCGACGGCAACTGGATGCGACCGATCTACGAGTTTCTCGGCATGCGCGTCGGCGTCATCAAGAGCGGACAAGCCACCGAGGAAAAGCGCACGGCGTACCAGGCCGACATCACCTACGGCACGAATAACGAATTCGGTTTCGATTACCTGCGCGACAACCTGGCGCAGTACCCCGACGACCAGATGCAACGTGGCCTCGGTTTCTCGATCATCGATGAGGTCGACTCGATCCTGATCGATGAAGCGCGGACTCCATTGATCATATCCGGTGCGACGAACGAGAGTACCGAACTTTATCTGCGCATCAACAAACTGGTTCCTCAACTCAAGCTGCAGCGGGACGAGGCGGAGGGAGCCGGCGATTTCACGATCGACGAGAAGACCAAGCAGGCATTCCTGACGGAGGAAGGTCACGAGAAAGTCGAGAGCCTGCTCGTCAGGGAAGGGCTGATCGGCACCCACGAGAGCCTGTACGATGTGGCCAACATCCGGCTCATGCATCATCTGACGGCGGCGCTGCGGGCCCACGGTCTGTACAAGCTTGATGTCGAATACGTCATCAAGGGCGGCGAGATCGTCATCGTGGATGAGTTCACGGGGCGGACGATGGACGGCCGCCGCTGGTCCGACGGGTTGCACCAGGCCATCGAGGCCAAAGAAGGCGTGCGGATCAAGGAAGAGAATCAGACGGTCGCGTCGATCACGTTCCAGAATTACTTTCGCATGTACGACACGCTGTCCGGGATGACCGGTACGGCCGATACCGAGGCCTACGAATTTCAGCAGATCTACGGGCTCGAGGTCGTGGTTATCCCCACCAATCGGCCGATGATTCGCGACGATCAACCGGATCTCGTTTTCCTGACCGCGAAAGACAAGTACGCCGCCATCATCGAGGACATCCAGGACTGTCAGGAACGCCAGCAGCCGGTGCTCGTCGGTACGACATCGATTGTGACGTCCGAGTATCTGTCCGGCCTGCTGAAGCTGGAAGGCACTGAACACGAGGTTCTGAACGCCAAGCAGCACGAGCGAGAGGCGCATATCATCATGAGTGCCGGCCGGCCCGGTGCCGTCACGATCGCGACCAACATGGCCGGCCGCGGCACTGACATCGTACTCGGCGGCAACCCCCAGATGGAGCTTGCCGAACTCGGCGACGAACCGTCCGAGGCAGCCGTCGCAAAGGTCGACGCCGAATGGGCCGAGCGGCACCAGGCTGTGATCGAGGCCGGCGGCCTGCATATCGTGGGTACCGAACGCCACGAGTCACGGCGCATCGATAACCAGTTACGTGGCCGGTCCGGGCGCCAGGGCGATGCTGGTTCGAGTCGCTTCTACCTGTCGATGGAAGATACCCTGATGCGTATCTTCGGCGATCCCGAGCGCACCAAGAGTATGCTGACTCGCGTCGGCATGAAAGAAGGTGAGGCGATCGAGAGCAAGATGCTGACGAATCAGATCGAACGTGCACAGCGCAAGGTCGAGGCGCATAACTTCGATGCCCGCAAGGTGCTGCTCGAGTTCGACGATGTCGCCAACGATCAGCGCACGGTCGTATACCAGCAACGCAACGAATTGATGCAGGCCGACGATCTGAGTGATGCCATCGCGGGCATCCGTCGCGAGGTGCTGATGTCGATCGTCGCGGAACATGCCTCCGCAGATGAAGAGCTCGAAAACTGGGATCTTGACGGCCTGGAGGCGGTTTTGCAGCAGGACTTCGGATTTCGGTACAGCATGGCATCGGCAAAGAACGGCATCGACGCGGACGAACTGGCGGAAAAAATAATCAGCCAGGTAGAGAGCGAATATGAAAAGAAGGCCGGCGAGATCGACCCCGAGGTTCGCAAACAATTCGAGAAAGTCGTCCTGCTCGGTCAACTCGATACGCAATGGAAAGAGCACCTCGCCGCGCTCGACTACTTGCGCCAGGGTATCCACCTGCGCGGCTATGCGCAGAAGAATCCGAAGCAGGAATACAAGCGTGAAGCATTCGAGATGTTTGGTTCGATGCTCGATCTGGTCAAGCACGATGTGGCGATGGTGGTATCGCGCGCGCAATTCCGCAGCCGTCAGGATATCGAGGCGCTGGAAGCGGCCGCGGCGAAACGGGTGGCGGCGGCCAGCGTGGAGGCTCACCATCCCGAGGCCGTGCCGGTGATTCCGACTACCGCGGCTGAAGCCGAGGCTCAGGCGGTAACCTGGCAGGCTGGCTGGGTACCGCCGCTGATGCCGGATGCGGGCCCGGATGCTCAGCCGCTGCCGCAGGATGAATCCGCGACGCCTTTCGTTCGTCGCGATCCCAAGGTAGGTCGGAACGAGCCCTGCCCGTGCGGCTCCGGCAAGAAGTTCAAGCGCTGCCACGGACGGCTGGGCTGAGGCCACTCGTCCGTTCCGGTGTCCTCACCCGAAAAGCCGCAAATCGCTGTGGCGGCCGGCATTCTGACGGACAGCAAGGGTCGTGTCCTGATCGCCCGGCGCCCGGAGGGTACGCATCAGGGCGGCTGGTGGGAGTTTCCGGGTGGCAAGCTGCAGCGCGGCGAGACGCCGCTGCAAGGGCTGATACGGGAGTTGCGTGAGGAACTTGGCATCGAGGTGCGCGCGGCCCGGCCTTTGCTGGCCTATCGCCACGAGTACCCGGAGCGCGTCATCGACCTGCATGTCTGGCGTGTGACCGAGTTTGTTGGTGAGCCGGCCGGGGTCGAGGGGCAACCGCTGCGGTGGGTGTCCATCGCCGAATTGACGACGGTGGGTTTGTTGCCGGGCGACCAGCCGATCATAGCGGCGCTCGACGGCAGTTAGCCGCGGATATCGGCCGGCGCCATCCACCGCTGATCAACAAATCGTCAGATTAAAATCGATATCGTGAGTCGTCTGCATCGCGCGTCTGTCGACGTTCGACCAATCCATGAAGCGGATCGTGAACCGGTGATGGCTGCCGCTGATCTCAGGGTATAACGCCGTGCCGGGTGCCAGCGATACCCGCAGCAGTCTGGCACTCACGTCCCGGCCCATCGCGTACTGAAACACACCCTTGGTTGCGACCTGTGACAGCGTCTGACCACCGCTGCGAAGCAGCCACATGAGCTCGGTGATCGAATCGCACAGCGGCCGGAGCGTCTTCATCCAGATCTGGAAGTCGGCCAGCCGGCGTTCGCATGGCAGGCGCAGCCAGTAGCTGTAATCTGGCAGATCGAACTCGCAGGTGCCGCCCGGAATGGAACTGCGGTGTTTGATGGCATTCAGGAACTCATTCTCACGAAGTGACGTAAGGTATTGAGGGCCAACGAAATTCAGCTCTTCCCGCAAGCCCTTGAGATGCTGCAGGACACCCTCGACCTTGTCTTCATCGACGTCCGGGATGCCCTGGTAACGGTCGTAAGCGTAGATCTGGCGCTCCAGTTCCTTGAGGATGTCGCCGCGCAGATCGCCGCGCATCAGGATCGCAATGATGTCCAGCAGGCTGGTAACGGCCATGCGTGCCGCCCACGGTGACGGCTGCTCGCGATGGGCGATGAGTTGCTGGTACAGATATTCGAGGCGCAGGAATGTGCGCATGCGCTCACCGAGTGGTTGCTCGTAACATACGGGCGCATCGGCCGGGTAGGCTGACGGGGTAACGAGCTTGGCGGATTGGATCATGTGTGACGGATCACGCTGTGGCGATTATTTTTTTTGTCGAGCAAGTCTACCCATCGGGCTTCCGGTTATGAGTCGCTAGTTTCTATTCTGCGCTACCCGGCCCGTGGCCGCAATCCATATGTAAGCCGGCCGTTGGACAGTGGGCCGACAACGGCAGCATCGTCATGTATGACGGCGCGGCCCGGGATATCGACCGGATCAACGGGCTGCGGCCAGTTCCAGATAGTGTTCGTGCAGGTGGGCCACCTGTTCGCAGGTTGCAGCCCGCGACCCGCTGTTGTCGATGACATCGTCGGCGCCGGCGAGACGGGTTTGCCTGGATGCCTGTGCGGCCAGGATCCGTTCGATTTGCTGCGGGTCTTCGTCGTCCCGCTCCAGCAGGCGCTCGCGTTGTGCCGATTCCGGGCAGTCGACGACCAGCACCCGGTCGACGAGCGTTTGAAAATCGGTTTCGATCAGCAGGGGTACGGCAATCACGTGATAGCGACCGGCATCGGCGTCTGCGCGTTGCAGCGTGCGCTGGCGGATGCGGGGATGCAAGATGGCTTCGAGCCGCCGTCGCTGCGTGCTATCGGCGAACACGGTTGCGCGCAGCGCGCGTCGGTCCAGCCCACCATCGGGAGTCAGGATCTCGCTGCCGAACGCGGCGGTGATCTCGGCCAGCGCAGGCGTTCCGGGTGCGACGATCTCCCGGGCAATCCGGTCGGTATCGATGACGGTGACGCCCAGCCTGGCGAATTGTTCCGCGACGAGGCTCTTGCCGCTGGCAATGCCGCCGGTCAAGCCGATGCGTAATCTGCGTTGCTGGTTACCGGACATCGCCTCTTCGCTACAGTCCGCTCAGATTCAAATAGGCGGTTATCAATTCCGGCCCGTACATCAATGCGATGAAGCCGGCAATCGACAGGTAAGGGCCGAACGGTATCGGTATCTGCCGGTCGTGGCCTCGCAATACCATCATACCGACCGCGGCAATGAGCCCGACACCGGCCGACACGATGACGATCAGAAACAGCACCTGCCAGCCCAGCCAGGCGCCCAGGGCCGCCAGCAGTTTGAAGTCGCCGTAGCCCATGCCTTCTTTGCCGGTCACCAGCTTGAAGCCCTGGTAGATGCTCCACAGGCTCAGGTAGCCGGCAGCTGCGCCGATCATCGAGGCGCGCGGATCCGTAAATATGGCGCTGCCATCGGCGTGCGTGGCGAGGCTGAACAGCAGTCCTGCCCACATCAGCGGCAGGGTAATGCTGTCGGGCAGCAGCTGGGTGTCAAAATCGATCATCGTCAGCGTAATCAATGACCAGGTCAGGATCAGCGCACCGGCGCATTCGATCGAAAATCCAAACCGCCAGGCGACGGCGGCCGACAGGATGCCGGTCAGCGCCTCGATGGCCGGGTATCGCGCCGAGATTTTCGCGCCGCAGGCTGCGCAGGCGCCCTTCAGCAGCAGGTAGCTGATGACCGGGATGTTCTGGTGTGCCCGGATCTCCACTCCACAGTGGGGGCATGCGGAGCCCGGCACGAGCAGATTGAAGGGTTTCTGATCGCGGTTTGCGCCGACCCGGTCCGAGCCCCACAGCAACTGCCAAGACTGCGCGCGCCATTCGCGATCGAGCATGATTGGCAGACGATAGATGACGACGTTCAGGAAGCTGCCGATCAACAGGCCGAGCAGCCCGCCGATGCCGGCGATCAGCAGCGGGCTGGAGTCAAGCACTTCGGCTACCGTCAAAAGAGTGGCTTACACCACCGCGCCCATCTTGAAGATCGGCAGGTACATGGCGATGACCAGGCCGCCGACGAGTACGCCGAGAATCGCCATGATGATCGGTTCGAGCAGGGCGCTCATGTTGTCCACGGCGTTATCGACGTCTTCCTCGAAAAAGTCGGCAACCTTGCTGGACATTTCATCCAGGGAGCCGGACTCTTCGCCGACTGCGATCATCTGAATGACCATGTTCGGAAACAGATCGGTGTTTTCCATGGCGCGTTGCAGTCGCTGGCCGGTCGCGACCTCATCGCGTATCGCCAGACAGCCGTTCTCGTAGACGACGTTGCCGGTTGCGCCCGCGACCGATTGCAGTGCCTCGACCAGCGGGACGCCGGCCGCGAACATGGTCGACAGGGTCCGCGCGAAGCGCGCGATGGAAGCCTTGACTAGGATCGGCCCGACGACGGGTGCCTTGAGCAAGATCCGGTCCTGTATTTCGCGCATTTTGCGTGAGCGTTTCAGGGCATACAAATAGCCGCTGATGCTGCCGACGATGATGATCAACAGGAGCCAGCCCCGGTCGCGTACGAACTCGGACAGATTGACGACCATCCGGGTAAAGGCCGGCAAGTCGGCGCCGAAGCCCTGGAACAGGGCCTCGAATTCAGGGATAACGAAAATCAGCAGGATGGTGGTAACGATCAGGGCGACGACCAGCACCGCGGCGGGGTAGGTCAGCGCCTTCTTGATTTTCTTCTTGATGGCCTCGGTCTTTTCCTTGTACGTCGCGATCTTGTCGAGCAGTGTCTCGAGTGCACCGGCCTGCTCACCGGCCTCGACAAGGTTGACGAACAGGTCATCGAAATACAGCGGATGCTTGGCCAATGCTTCCGCGAGCGCGTTTCCGCCCTCGACATCGGCCTTGACGGCGAAGATCAGCTTCTGCATGGCCGGGTTCTCGTGGCCTTTGCCGACGATGTCGAATGCCTGCACCAGGGGTATGCCGGCTCCCAGCATGGTCGCTAGCTGGCGACTGAAGATGGCGATGTCAGCCGGGAGGACCTTGCCCCTCTTCTGAAACAGAACGGTTTGTTTGCGAACCCTGACCGGCACGACGCCCTGGCGGCGGAGTTCTGCACGCACCGCAGCCTCGCTGGCCGCAATGGTTTTACCCTTGACGCGTTTGCCACGGCTGTCCGTGCCTTCCCACGTAAACGGTTTTTGATCGAGCGCAATAGATTCAGCCATACCTACCCATTCCCCGTCTTGAGACGACCCAAGAACTATTCAATGGTAACCCGGTTGATTTCCTCGAGGCCGGTAATCCCTGCCTTGACTTTTTCCAGCCCGGCAGCCCGCAAATCCTGGACGCCTTCCTGCTCGGCCATGTCGGCGATCTGCATCGCGTTGCCACCTTCCATGATGATCCGCTGAATTGCCTCGCTGACCGGCATCACCTGAAAAATTCCTACCCGGCCCTTATAGCCGTCATTACATTTATTACACCCGACTGGGCCGTAAATTTTCAGACCTTCGTCACATTCCTGCTCAGTAAAACCCTCCTGCAGCAGGGCCTCCTTCGGGATATCGCGGATTTCCTTGCAGTTTTCGCAGAGTTTGCGTCCGAGACGCTGGGCGATGATCAGGCTGACCGTGCTCGCGATGGCGTAGGCCTTGACGCCCATGTCCACGAGACGTGTCAGGGTCTTCGGGGCATCATTGGTGTGCAGCGTCGACAGCACGAGATGGCCGGTCTGCGCCGCCTTGATCGCGATCTCGGCGGTTTCGAGGTCGCGAATCTCACCGACCATGATGATGTCCGGATCCTGGCGCAGGAAGGCGCGCAGGCACGATGCGAAGGTCAGCCCCACCCGGGCGTTGACATTGACCTGGTTGATGCCCGGCAGGTTGATTTCCGCCGGATCCTCGGCGGTCGAGATGTTGCGGTCTTCCGTGTTCAGAATGTTCAGGCCGGTATACAGCGACACTGTTTTACCGCTGCCGGTCGGGCCCGTGACGAGAATCATGCCGTAGGGTTTCATCAACGCATCCATGTACAGCTTTTTCTGCGTCGGCGAATAGCCGAGGGCATCGATGCCGAGCTTGGCGCTGCTCGGGTCGAGAATACGCAGCACGACTTTTTCGCCGAACAGGGTCGGGCAGGTGTTAACGCGAAAGTCGATGGCCCGGTTTTTCGACAGCCGCATCTTGATACGCCCGTCCTGCGGAACGCGGCGTTCCGCGATGTCCATTCTGGACATGACTTTCAGACGCGCGCAAACTTTGTTGGCCAACGCAATCGGCGGGTTCGCAACCTGCGTCAGCACGCCGTCGAGGCGGGTGCGAACGCGGAAGATTTTTTCGTAGGGCTCGAAGTGGATATCGGACGCACCGCGCTTGATGGCGTCCAGCAGGATCTTGTTGACGAAGCGCACGACGGGCGCGTCCTCGATGTCGTCCCGGCCGACCTCGTCATCGATTTCTTCCTCGCCGCCGCTGATCTCGAGGCTTTCGAGATCGAAGTCGTCTTCGTTGAAGTTGGACATCGACGTGTCCACGGCTTCGAGTGCCTTGCCGACGAATTCCTCGAGCTTGTCCTGTTCGACGACCACCGGGTCGACCCGGCAGCCGGTCTGAAACTTGATCTCGTCGATGGCGGCGAGGTTGGTGGGATCGGCGACGCCAAGGAACAGGTGCTTGCCGCGCAGGATCAGTGGCAGGCAACGGTGTTTGGACAGCAGCTTCTGGTCGACTTTCTTGACGGCGTCGAGATCCAGCTCGAGGACCGACAGATCCATCAACGGAACGCCGAACTCGTGTGAGGCGGCGATGGCGACCTTGCGCGCGTCGGCATTCCTGACGTTGACCAAGTGTGCGACCAGGCCGACTTTTTTTGCGCGCGCCTCTTTAACGGCCTCGACGATCGTCGCTTCGTCGACGATGCCGTCCTGTACAAGCCGGCGCGGCAAGCCGGTGAGTGGAGCGGAGGGTACGCTGACGGCCATGAAGTCCCAGGTCCTGTGAAAATCCCTAATCTATCAGGCGCATACGCCTGCCAATATGACATAGTCTTACTGATATTGGTCGTCCGGCGCAACCGATTAATGCCGTAATTCGGCCAATTTGTTCTGCCCGGCGCCGGATTCGTGACGCAGGCAGCGCGCCAAAAGGAAAGGGGGGCCAAAAGCCCCCCTTTCTATTGGTGTTCCACCGTTCCGGTGGAAGCCTGTCAGCCGCCGATCAGGCGCGGCAAGAAGCAGGCAGGTACTTGTCGCCACCGGCACCGGCAGCGAGGTTGCCGGTCGTCGGCGTGACCGCGGCAATGTTGCCGGCGCCCAAGGTGCCCAGCAAGGCCGCATTGCCCGGAGCCGCGGCATTGCCACACTGCCAGGTAACGCTCAGGTCAGGCGTTTCGTAAGGCACCAGGCTCAGCGTAGCGCCGTCGATAATCAGGTTAACCTCGGCACCGTAGGTGATGGTGATGACGCCATTGGTGACCCCAATCGAGTCGACATACTTGCCGTTGGTATCGGTATCGGTTGCGGTCATACCGGCATCCGTACGGTCGCCCGGAGCCTCACCGTCATTCGCGAAGGATTCGGCGACCGCGGTCTTGGCCGCGGCAGCCAGCGTCATGCCTTCTGAGACCTGGGCGCGGATGGTGTAATCCTGATAGGCCGGGATCGCGATCGCGGCCAGAATACCGATGATCGCAACCACGATCATTAATTCAATAAGGGTGAAACCCTGTTGTACCTTGTGCATAAGACTCTCCGTCCAGTTAAGCGTAGAAAAAACTCTGCGGCAATTTGCCGGCTAGAGATATAAAGCAAGTAGCGTGCCAGAGTGGCTAATATAGATGCAAATGATTGAATTTAAAAGATAAAAAAAATATTAAAGTGGCCGGCACCGAACCGGCTAAACATAACCGGAAAGATTTTGCCGTGCAGTCTGACGCCCCGGGTCCAAAAGTGACAATTTTTGTCACCCCGCCGGCCGGCCGGCGGGCTAATCGATGTCGAGTTTCTGCATGCGATAGCGCAGCGCGCGCAGCGTCAGGCCGAGATTCCGGGCCGCCGCCGTCTTGTTATAGTGCGTGTCCTCGAGGGCTTTCACGATCGCGTCGCGTTCGACCGATTGTAACTGGTCGCCGAGCAGGCTCGCAGTTGCACCGGGCCCCCGGCCGCCGCCGTCCTGGGTCTGGATGTCGTCCGCATCGATCGGCGCGTCGCCGCACAGGGCAACGGCGCGCTCGAGGATATTTTCCAGTTCGCGGACATTGCCCGGGAAATGGTAGTCGGCCAGCTTCGCGCTGGCGTCGGCCGTGAGTTCCGGCACCTCGATGCCGTGATCGGCGGCCAGCCGGCGCAGCATATGCTCGGTCAATACCCCGATATCCTCGCGGCGGTCGCGCAGCGGCGCGACCTGCAGTTCGATGACATTGACCCGGTAGAACAGGTCTTCCCGAAACTGGCCGTTGGCGACCAGTTCCCGCAGATTTTTGTGCGTGGCGCTGAGAATTCGCACATCGACCACGACCTCTTCCTGCCCGCCGACCGGGCGCACCGATTTCTCCTGAATGACGCGTAGCAGCTTGACCTGCATGGCCAGCGGGAGATCGCCAATCTCATCCATGAACAGGGTGCCGCCTTCGGCTGACTGGAACAGACCCTTGTTGTCGCTGATCGCGCCCGTGAACGCGCCCTTCTTGTGGCCGAAGAATTCGCTCTCCATCAGTTCCGACGGGATGGCGCCGCAGTTGACGGGTATGAATGGCCCGGCGGCGCGCGCGCCCTGCTCGTGGACCATGCGTGCGACCAGTTCCTTGCCGGTGCCGGATTCGCCGGCGATATGCACCGGTGCCTGGCTGCGTGCGACTTTGCCGATCAGGGTATGCAGATCGCGGATCGCCGGCGAATTACCCAGCATCCGGGTGGTGCCCGGCGCCGCTTTTTGCTGCGGCAGGCGCAGTGCGCTGTTGACCAGCTTGCGCAGCGCCTGCAGGTCGAGGGGTTTGGAGATGAAGTCGAACGCGCCGAGCTTCAGTGCGCGCACCGCGGTCTCCACGTTGCCGTGCGCCGTAATGACGGCCACCGGGGTTTCGATGCCCCGGGTCTGCATCCACTCGACCAGTTCGAGGCCGTCGCCGTCGGGCAGCCGCATGTCGGTCAGGCACAGACTGTACTCGCGGGCCTCGAGCATGCGTCGTGCCGTCGTGACGTCGTTGCAGGTCTCGGCCGGGATGTTCATGCGTTCCAGCGTCATCGCGAGCAATTCGCAGATGTCCGGCTCGTCATCGACGATCAGGGCGAGAGGGCGGCCGGCGCCGGTAGTGCTCATGAGACCATGCCCCAGCGTTCCGGATCGGCGAATACAATACGGAAAATGCTGCCGCCGTCCTCCCGTGGTTCGAAAATCAGCGCCGCACGGTTGCATTCGCACAGCTCACGTGAAATGAACAGCCCGAGGCCCGTGCCCCCGGCGCGGCCCCTGGCGAAGGGTTCGAACAATTGGGCGCGCATTTCGGGGGGGACGCCCGTGCCCCGATCGGCGATTTCGAGGAACGGCCGGCGGTTGCCGGGCAGACGTCCGAAACTGATTTCGACGGGCGACGGGCGGGGAATGCCCTGATCGTCCGTGGCTGAGTAATTGATTGCGTTCTCGCAGAGGTTCCAGCAAATCTGGTGCAGGTGACCCGGGTCCATCCGCACCTCCAGGTCATCGCGGCCGTGAATCCGGAGCCGACTGGCGTCGATTTCGAGTGTCATCGTAAATTCGTCGATGAATTCGGCGGTCCATCCGGCCAGTGAGATTGACTGCGGGTTGGTCGGTTCGCGGCGTGACAGCTGCAGGATGTTGTCGACGATTTCGCTGACCCGTTTCGAGTTCTTGCTGATGATGTCGAGCAAGCGCCGCTCGTAGTCGCCGGCATTGGGTGATTCGTGCAGCAATTGCCCGGCGTGGCTCAGCGCGCCGACGGGGTTACGGATTTCGTGCGCGATGCTGGCGCTCAGGCGACCGAGTGCTGCCAGCTTGGTCTGCTGTACTTTCTCTGCCAGCAGGCCGGCATCTTCGAGGAAGATGAGTACGGCACCGTCACCGCCATTTTCCAGCGGGGCGATGTACGTATTGATCGGCGTCGCGCCATCGGCCGACACGAAGCTTTCCGGGGATGTCGATACGCCGCCGCTGCGTCGCCAGCTCAGCAGGATGCGCTGCAGATCCGGCGATATCGAGCGCAGCGACTGGCCGGTCTTGCGCGTATCCGTGGCCAGATACTCGGCGGCCGACTGGTTGATGAGCCGGATGTTCTGCAGTGCGTCGACCACCACGATACTCTCGCGTAAATGCTGAATGATGTAATCGTTGAGCTGCGCCATGTTCGCGAGGTCGATGCCGCGCTGATGCGCCAGCGCCTCGCTTTCCTGCAGGCGTCGCGCCAGCGGATTCGCCGCCGTGGCAATCATGAAAATGATTGCGCCGAGTACGCCGGCCGGAATGAATGCGTTCGCCGGGCTCAGGCCCATCAGGTACGAGAGCAGTTGCTCGCCGAGGATTGCCAGCGCGCTGACGGCGGCGGCCAGGAAGGCCTGCTGACTGCGCAGCGTCAGGCTGGCGGCGCCGACCGATACCACGAGCAGGCTGCCGATACCGCTTGCGATGCCGCCACTGGCGTGCAGCATCACCGTGATGCAGACGATATCGAGCAGCAACTGGAGCGGCGCCAGCACACGCAGATTGGCGGTGGTGCGCGCCTGGAACAAGAACGACACCCAGGCCAGCGTGGCGTAGATCAGTGCCGTGCCGAGGTACAGGTTCGGGTAGCGTGCGCCGAGTACCGGGGCATCCAGGTACAGCACGCCGACTATCAGCAGGGCAGTGGCGACAATGCCGCGAAAGATTCCCATCAGGCGCTGCAGCCTGCGGGAAGTATCGGTATCGATCGGTCGGCTGAGAACCTCGAGCGATGCCTTGAGTTGGCCTTGAATCGTCTGTTCGGCGAGCGCCATCAACGTTACGGATGTGTGAGCTTAGCGTTCGAGGAGGTTAGCACGTTAGCCGGCGTCGCGACCGGCCCCGCTGAGGCAGGCTGCGATTCGGAGCAGGTTGGCAGGCAGTCAATTTCGAACTTGCTGAGCAACACCCCCACAGGCCGCAACACAGGCCAGCCTGCATTGGCTGACTGTTCCGCATTATGTCTGATCTGCTGCCGGGAAATGTGAAGGGCGTCCCAGAATGCGGGTTCGGAGTTCTGGCCTGCTGCCTGCTTGGCTGCGCTGGGCATTTGCCTCACAATACCGCTTCGCGCCGCCGGCGCTCATGTCATAACGGGATCAGCAGATGAATCTCCACGAATATCAGGCCAAGCAGCTGTTCGCGCGTTACGGTGTGCCCGTGCCGCAGGGCGAGGTTGCGAGCACCCCGGCTCAGGCCGCGGCGGCGGCGGACCGGCTCGGCGGCGGCCTGTGGGTCGTCAAGGCGCAAGTCCACGCGGGCGGCCGCGGCAAGGCCGGCGGCATCAAGCTGGCACGCACCCGGGATGAGGTGCGCGATGCCGCGGCGGCCATGCTTGGCTCGCGGCTGACGACGAAGCAAACCGGTGCCGAGGGCTTGCCGATCAACCAGGTGTTTGTCGAGGCCGGCAGCCAGATCGACCGCGAGCTCTATCTGAGCCTGCTGGTCGATCGCGGCAGCGAACGCATCGCGATCATGGCGTCGCAGGATGGCGGCATGGACATCGAGGAGGTCGCCGAGAAGACTCCGGAACGCATCCTGACGGTGTCGATCAACCCGGCGGCCGGCCTGCAGCCATACCAGGCGCGTCAGCTCGGCTACGCTCTCGGCCTCGAAGCCGGCCAGCTGAAGCAGTTCATTGCACTGGCGCAGAAGTTGTATCGATTGTTCGACGAGTGTGATGCAAGCCTGCTCGAGATCAACCCGCTGATCGTCAACACGGACGGCAATCTGCTGGCGCTCGACGCGAAGATCAATATCGAGGATAACGCTCTGTTCCGGCAACCGGATCTGCAGGCGCAACGTGATCCTTCCCAGGAAGACGCGATGGAACGCAGCGCGGCCGAGCACGACCTGAACTACGTTTCGCTCGACGGCAACATCGCATGCATGGTCAATGGCGCTGGCCTGGCCATGGCGACGATGGATCTGATCAAGCTGCACGGGGGTGAGCCGGCGAATTTTCTGGACGTCGGCGGCGGTGCGACACCCGAACGTGTTGCAGCGGCATTCAAGCTGATCTTGTCGAACCCGGCCGTCAAAGCCATTCTCGTCAATATTTTCGGCGGCATCGTGCGTTGCGATGACATTGCACAGGGCATCATCCAGGCCATACGCGAGATCGGGGTGAGCGCGCCGGTGGTCGTGCGGCTCGAAGGCACGAATGTCGAGCAGGGCAAAGCCCTGTTGGCCGAGAGCGGCCTGGATATTATGGCCGCGGACGACTTGACCGACGGGGCGCAAAAAGTAGTGGCTGCGGTTTAAGACCGGGTTGGACTACCTGGCAAAGGAATAACACCCATGAGTGTGCTGGTTAACAAAGACTCAAAGATTATCTGTCAGGGCCTGACGGGTCGGCAGGGCTCTTTTCATGCGGAGCAATGTCTCGAATATGGTACGCAGATCGTCGCCGGCGTGACGCCCGGACGTGGCGGCGAGCAGCACCTCGGCGTGTCGGTGTACGACACGGTCCGTGAGGCTGTAGCGGAGACCGGTGCTGCGGTCAGCATGATTTTCGTGCCCGCGCCATTCGCGGCCGATGCAATCCTGGCGGCGGCCGATGGCGGCATCGAACTGATCGTGTGCATCACGGAGGGTATTCCGGTGCTCGACATGGTGCGTGTCAAGGCCGTGCTGAAGGACTATGACTGCCGGCTGATCGGCCCGAACTGCCCCGGCATCATGACGCCGGGTGAATGCAAGATCGGCATCATGCCGGGCTTTATTCATCAGCCGGGCACGGTCGGCATCATCTCGCGTTCGGGCACGCTGACGTACGAGGCGGTGTATCAGACGACGACCAACGGGCTCGGCCAGACGACCTGCATCGGGATTGGCGGCGATCCGGTCCGCGGCATGAATTTCATCGATTGTCTCGAGCTGTTCGAAAAAGACCCGCAGACCGAGGGCATCATCATGGTCGGCGAGATCGGCGGCACCGACGAGGAGGCTGCTGCGCGTTACATCCAGGCACACGTGACCAAGCCGGTCGTGGCCTATATCGCCGGCGTCACGGCGCCGCCCGGCAAGCGCATGGGTCATGCGGGGGCGATCATCTCGGGAGGCGAGGGCACTGCGGAGGCGAAATATGCGGCACTCGAAGCGGCCGGGGTTACGACCGTGCGTTCGCCGGCCGAACTCGGCAGTGCAATGCAGGAGCTGCTGGGCTGAAACGCTATCGGCATAACTTTAAGGTGTCAAACCACCGCTGTGCCACAAACTGTCCAGACGACATGAATCGGGACCTGTGTCTGAGACTGTGGCCCGCAGGGACGCGGGCCCCAAGCCCACAGGGACGTGTTTACGGCGGGTCTCAGACACAGGTCCCGATTCATGTCGGCTCGGCTACGGTCTGTACGCACCCCTCGCCACTATTGCAATTTAAGTGCTACTACTCAGTAGTTTATGGGACATATATGGTCTGACACCTTTTATGCCTGAACGAATCAAAATCGCGCTAGCGCAACTGAACACCGTGGTTGGCGACGTCGCCGGCAACACGGCGATGATTCTTGCGGCCATCGAGACGGCGCGCGATACCCACGGCGCCGACCTGGTTATTTTCCCCGAACTCGCGGTCTGCGGTTATCCGCCCGAAGACCTGCTGTTCCACGCCGGGTTGCAGAACCAGGTGCATGCGTCGCTGGAGTCGATACGTGCGGGCACCCGCGGGATCGCGGCGCTGGTTGGTTACCCGGAATATGCCGCGGGCGAGATCTTCAATTCTGCGGCCTGGTTTGCCGACGGTGAGCATCAGGCCAACTACCGAAAACAATATCTGCCGAACTACAGCGTGTTCGATGAGGAGCGGTACTTTTCGGCCGGGTCCGAGGCGGTGGTCGCAACGATCAAGGGTGTGCGTGTCGGCCTGACGATCTGCGAGGACATCTGGGAACCGGGGCCGTGCGCCCGGGCCGCCGCCGCCGGCGCGCAGCTGATCGTCGCGATCAACGGTTCGCCATTCGATTACACCAAACAGGCAACCCGTGAGTCAGTCGTGCAGGCGCGCTGCCGCGAGGTCGAACTGCCGATTCTGTACGCGAACCTGGTCGGTGGCCAGGACGAACTCGTATTTGACGGGAGTTCCGCAGTCTTCGCGGCTGACGGGCGCATCGCGATGCGGGCACCCGCGTTCGAGGCAGGCATTTACTGCGCCGGGTTCTCAGCATCGCCGGCGCAGCTCGTGGCCGAGCCCGGATCGGTCGCCGAATTGCTCGACGAGACTGAGGGCATCTACACGGCGCTGGTGGTCGGCGTGCGCGACTACGTGCGCAAGAACGGTTTCCCGGGCGTGGTGCTCGGCTTGTCCGGTGGCATCGACTCGGCGCTGACTCTGGCGATCGCGGTCGATGCGCTCGGCGCCGAGTCCGTGCAGGCGGTCATGATGCCGTACCGCTATACCGCCGACATCAGCATCGAGGATGCCGAGGCGCAGGCGCGGCGCCTGGGCGTCGACTATCAGGTCCTGCCGATCGAGGCGATGGTGGCTGCGACCCGGGAGACCCTGGCCGGGTTGTTTGCCGGCCTTGCCGTCGATACGACCGAGGAGAACATCCAGTCCCGTTGCCGGGGTGTGCTGCTGATGGCGATTTCGAACAAGATCGGTCGCATGGTGCTCGCGACCGGCAACAAGAGCGAGATGGCGGTCGGATATGCCACTTTGTACGGAGACATGAATGGCGGCTTTGCGCCGATCAAGGATTGCGACAAGACGTTGATCTATCGGCTGGCGCGATACCGGAACGCGCGGGAGGAGGTCATCCCGGTGCGGGTCATCGAACGCGAGCCGTCCGCCGAGCTCGCGCCCGGGCAGAAAGACATCGATTCATTGCCCCCGTACGCTGTGCTCGACCCGATCCTCGATGCGCTGATGGTCGAGAACCTGTCCGCGAACGAGATCATCGCGCGCGGCTTCGATCGGGAGGTCGTCCTGCGCATACTCGCGATGGTGCGGCGCAATGAGTACAAGCGGCGTCAGGCGGCGCCCGGGGTGCGTATCACGTCGCGTGCGTTCGGGCGTGACTGGCGCTACCCGATCACGTCCGGCTATCGATTTTCGACGTGACGGCTGCCGGAATTGCTGATTTCAAAGCAGGCTAAAAGAAGAAGAAGCGTTTCTTGACGGCCTTCGGCTTGGCCGCATCGGGATAGTTTTGGTCCAGCACCCGACGTGCATCGGCGGCCAGATCCTGCATGCCCAATTTCTCGTACGAGCTGACCATTATAAATAATGAGTCGGCGACGGCCGGCGCTCCCTCGAAATTTTCGACCGTGTACTTCGCGCGGTTCAATGCCGCGACGAAGGCGCCGCGCTCATAGTAGTATTCGGCGACGAAATTCTCATGCCGCGCCAGACGATCGCGCAGGAATACCATGCGCTGGCGGCTGTCGGGCGCGTACCGGCTTTCCGGGTAACGCTGCACCAGTCGCGAAAATGCCGAGAACGATTCGCGCGCATTGACCGGTGGGCGCCTCGCCAGATCGAGACCGAAGACCCGGTGGAACATATTGTGTTCGGGCGCGAACATTGCGAGGCCGCGCATGTAGAGTACATAATCGACACGCGGATGGATCGGGTTCTCGCGCTCGAACTGGATCGCCGCGTCGACGGCCGCGTCAGGCTCGCCGTTCTTGTAGTAGCAATAGATCAGGTTCAGTTGAGCCTGCTTGGTCTGGTTGCTGAACGGGTAACGTGCCTCGAGGCCTTCGTAATAGCCGATTGCATTCGTGTAGTTGCCGCCGTTCATCGATTTTGTGCCGCGCTCGAACAACTCCTCCGCGCCGGAGCGTGCGTCACGATTATTTTTCCCGCAAGCTGACAGCAGCACGATGAGCATCAGTGCGGTGACGACGACACGCCACGGAAAACGGCGTGGTGGCAGCATCGGTAAATCTGTTATTTTTGATGGCGGGAAAATCAAGGCAAATACAGGCTGTGGTGCGGAGCGGGGCAGTATAGCCTATTTGGCAGGCCGCCCGCCGGCGGCACCCGTCCAGCCTGGCAGGATATTCAATGAACACAACGCAGTACGATGCGGCCATCCCGGCCGAACTCGACGGTAAGCGCCTCGACCAGGCGCTGGCTGCGATGTTCCCGGACTATTCGCGTTCACGGCTCAAGGAATGGATTCTCGCCGGCCTGGTGACCGTCGATGGCGCCACATCGGCGCCGCGCACGCGCATTCGCACCGGGCAGCAGGTCGCACTGACGGTGGTCCTCGAGGTTCGCGAGTCGGCCGGGGCCGAACCGATGACGCTGAACATCGTGTTCGAGGACGATGACCTGCTGCTGATCGACAAGCCGGCGGGTCTGGTCGTACACCCGGGTGCCGGAAATCCCGCCGGTACCTTGATGAACGGCTTGCTGCACCACGCACCGGACCTCGCGACGCTGCCGCGTTCGGGGATTCTGCACCGTCTCGACAAGGACACGAGCGGCCTGCTGCTGGTGGCGAAAACGCTGGTGGCGCATACACGCCTGGTGCGCGACCTGCAGGAGCGTGCCATTACCCGCGAATATCGCGGCATTTGTGTCGGCTGCATGACGGCCGGCGGTCACGTCGACGCACCGATCGGTCGTCACAAGACCAATCGCACGCGCCAGGCCGTGACCGACCGCGGTCGACCGGCGGTGACGCACTACCGGGTGCTGACGAAATTTCCGGCGCACACCTTTCTGGCTCTGCGCCTCGAGACCGGGCGAACGCACCAGATCCGCGTGCACATGGCACATCGGCGGCATCCCCTGGTCGGGGACCCCGCGTACGGCGGTCGGCTGAAGATTCCGGGCGGCGGCGGCGACGCGCTCGGCAACGCCTTGCGCGCGTTGCATCGGCAGGCCTTGCACGCCTGCCGCATTGGCTTTCGACATCCGACCGACGCGCGGCAGCTGCAGTTTCAGTCCGCGCTGCCGGCTGACCTCACGGCGCTGCTGGATGCGCTTGCGACCGCTGCCGGCAAACGGGTGGCCGATGGTAAATGGGATCGAATGGAATGGCCGGTGCAACAGGCAGACTAGCGCAACTCTGCGCAACTGAACACTATGAAACCCTTACCTTACGGGCTATTCAGGACCAGTTCAAGCCATGCCGGTTTGCGGGCGTTTGTGCGGGGTACTGCACCCTGACTGCACCATGCGTCCGTGACAGCACCC
>SMWD01000020.1 GCA_004357495.1 Gammaproteobacteria bacterium | reverse complement strand
TTGTCTTCGATCGATAATGTGCCGCTGATGGCCAGTTCAGTCTTGCCGGTACCGGGGTTCTCGGGTGCGGGCGGCGGCGAGGCGCCGGAGGCGAAGGGTGACCCGCCTTCCAGGTAGTAACTCGCGCTGACACTGGGTCCGACCCAGGCTCCGGACGCGTTCAGCGGGTTGGACATATTGTAGGAGCAGTCTTCGGCGGAGAAAACAGCGATCGGCGAAACACAGGCATTATCCACATTGGACTGTGTACCGGTCAGCGTGTAATTCAACTGGTCTGCGTGCGCCACGCTCCCGAACATCAGGATCAGGGCCCCGCCGGCCAGCGCGCCATCAAGTGCGCGAAGTTTAGTCATTCGACTGTCCTCCAAAGACATGGATTTAGTTTGAAGCTTTTATTCAGGACAGCCCGGTCACTCCAGTGCCCCCCTGCGTTACCCAACTTTAAGTTGGGTAACGCAATGTCAGAGCAAGATCCGTGGCCTCAGTCCACCCCCGCAACAGGCACGTTCCACCTTATTTAACGGCAGCGTTACCCTACCGCGCCGACCGGGCAGAGGCAAGTCATGCGCGGTCGCGCGCGTGCGTTTTGGACGCCGCGTCAGCGACGGCAATCCGCTTGCTTTGAACCCGCAGTCCAGAGGTTTTCTGCTGGCGTTTCGGACCGGTTCCGGATTGCCCGAACCTGCGTGGCGAACCGAAAATCGCCCGCCGCGTACCGGTTTACCGAAGCCGGCGATGACAGCGAAGCGAGCCGGATACGGTATCTGCCGATCGGTACTCGGCGCGCTGGCGATCGGCCGCAGCCGGTGGGCACGGACGGGCGCCTGGTTTGTGTTTACGGTCACGGCTCCATCGGGGCCGGAACAAATGCGAAGTTCTGGGTGCGATATGACTGCTATATATATGATTTATATGATTCCAGTCAGAAAAACAGGCGGACCATGGCCGCGCAGGCGGGGCGCCTGGGCGGCGCAGCCAGTATCCGGCGGCCCGACCGGCAGTCGGTCGCCGGCCGGCGTGCTGGCCGCCATTCCCTGCCTGCGGGTGGTTGGCTCCGGCACCTGCTACGCTGGTTTGCAAGGTGCGGCTATATGCGGCCGGCGGTGACGGGTGCGGAGTGAATCGATGGGAACCTGGTATCTCTGTCTGGTGGTCAGCCTCTTGTTTATATTGGTCGGCCTGTACATTCACTGGAGTGTCGTCCTGTTCGGTCTGATCCTGCCCTTCGTCCCGATGGTGTCATTCGTGCGCTCGCGTCGCGCGGAACGACGGCGCGCCGAACACCGCGACCGCGACGACGCCTGAATCCGCCGGGCGGGGTGGCGGTGCCGTGGTGCGAGCAGGTTTGGCGGCGATCTGCGCGGTTTTTGTGAGGAATCGCGGCTGAAGCCGCTCCCACAGAACCCGTGGGCGGTGTTGTGGGAGCGGCTTCAGCCGCGATCCCCCGGTCAGGCACCTGTTACGATTGCCGGCATGGAGGCGGAGCCGATGGAGCAGCATTTTGACGTCATCATCGTCGGCGGCGGCATGGTTGGTGCGAGCATGGCCTGCGCACTGGACGGCGCCGGGCTGGCCGTTGCGGTCATCGAGACGTATGCGCCCGACTCCGCGGCGCAGCCGAGTTTCGACGAACGTACGATCGCGCTGACCTGGAGCTCGCGGCAGATCTTTGCCGGCCTCGGCCTGTGGGATGCCATGCACGACGAGGCATCGCCCATTCTCGACATCGAAGTCTCGGATCGTGGCCACGCGGGGCATTGTCTTCTGTCACACCGGGATGCGGGCACCCCGGCGCTCGGCTACGTGGTGCCGTCCCGGGTCATCGGTCGGGCGTTGCATGCGCGGTTGCAGGCGGCCGATGAAATTACGTTGATCTGTCCCGCCCGGGTGACGAGTGTGCAGTGCCACTCCGATCGGGTCGATGCGGAGGTCGAACTGTTGAACGCCGACGCGGCCGGCGACGAGGCGCGCACGGTGCGCGCGTTGACCGCCCGCCTGCTGATCGTCGCCGACGGGGGCCGTTCGCCGATTGGCGGGCAGGTCGGTCTGCGTGTGTCCCGCAAGGGGTATCGGCAATCCGCGCTCGTAACCACGGTGCGGGCCGATCGCCCGCATGCGGGCAGGGCGTATGAGCGGTTCATCGACAGTGGGCCACTCGCAATGCTGCCGCTGCAAGACCAGGCGTTTGCGGTGGTCTGGACGCTGGCGCCCGGCGCCGTCGATGATTGCCGCAACATGTCTGACGCGCGACTGCTGGCGCGATTGCAGCAGGTGTTTGGCGATCAGGCGGGCCGCTTCACGCAACTCGGCACACGCACGTTCTATCCGCTCGGCGTTGCGCGGGTTGCACGCCCGACGGCGCCGCGCGTTGTCGCGATCGGCAACGCGGCGCATCGGGTGCACCCGGTTGCGGGGCAGGGTTTCAACCTGGGCCTGAAAGATGTGGCGGATCTCGCGCAGCAGGTGCGTGAGATGCACCTGGGCGGCGCCGACATCGCCGATGCGGTCGCGCTGCGCCGTTATCAGCGCCTGCGTCGCCGCGAGACGCGCAATGTTCTGAATTTTACCGACGGCATGATCAGCCTGTTTTCTTCGGATTTTCCGCCGCTGGTGCTCGGCCGCAACCTCGGTCTGATGGCCATCGACAAGCTGCCGTTCATCAAGCGGGGCTTGTTGCGCCGAACCATGGGGCTGAGCGGCCGTCAGTCGAAGCTGGTTGCGGGTTTGCCGCCGAGAGCTTCGAGCACGGCGGCGGTCGGGCGGGAGGAATACGACATCGTGATCGTCGGCGCGGGGCTGATCGGCGGCGCGCTTGCGGCGTTGCTCGGCGACACGCGCTACCGCATTGCGATACTCGATCGAGTGCCGCCGCCCACACCGCCGACCGGCGATTACGGTCTGCGCATTAATGCCTACAACCGTGCGGCCGAGCGCATACTCGAAGACTGCGATGTCTGGCGGCGTCTGCCGGCCGAGCGCATCTTTCCGTTTCGTCACGCGTTCGTCGGCAACGCCGGCGGCGCTGGCGCCGTGCGTTTTTCGGCGGCCGACATCGGCGCGACGCATCTCGGCCATTTCATCGAGAATGACCTCGTCACGGCGATATTGATCGACCGCGTGCGGGAGTTCGCCAACGTCGATGTCCGTACCGATGTCGAGATCCGGGATATTTCGTTCGAGAGTGAACGCGCGGTCGTGCACACGAATGCGGGCACGGACTTTGCGGCGCGTTTGCTGGTCGGCGGTGACGGCGGAGAGTCGCGGGTACGTGCCGCCGCCGGGATTGGCATCAGTCGCCATCCGTACGGGCAGCGCTGCATTGTTGCCACGATTGCATTCGACGGCGATCTCGATGCGACCGCATGGCAGCGCTTCCTGCCGACCGGCCCGGTCGGCCTGTTGCCGCTGGCGCCGGGTTATTGCTCGCTGGCCTGGAGTTGCGAGGAAGCCTGTGCCGCGCGCCTGCTGGCATTGAGCGACGACGAGTTCGGCGCCGAACTCGATGCGGCGATCCAGGGGCGACTCGGGGTGATCACCGGGGTTGGCCGGCGCGCGGCATTCCCGCTGGTGGCGCGCGATGCCGCGACTTATGTCGCCGCGCGCACGGTGCTGGTCGGCGATGCCGCCCACGTCATTCACCCGCTGGCCGGCCTCGGTGCGAACCTCGGCTTCCAGGATGTCCGCGCGTTGTCGCGTTTGCTGCTAGCGATCGAAGCGGAGTTGTCTGCCGACATTGGCGCGCCGGGCTTGCTGCGTCGGTACGAGCGTCGCCGACACCGGGAGAATCGACTCGTCATGGCGACGATGTCGGCGTTCGACGCGGTATTCAGCAACGACGTGGCCCTGTTGGCCCGGTTCCGGGATCGCGCGCTTGGCGTGGCGAACACCCTCAAGCCTGCCAAGCGCTTCCTGATGCGCCGCGCGATGTGGATGGGGGCGGATCGCGGCTAAAGCCGCTCCCACAAAGGAATCTCCCACCAAGGAATCTCCCGCAAAAGTTGCTTCCTCAACCGCCGTGTGCGACAGCGCGATGTTTCCGGCTCTGTGTTACGGCGTCAGTAGCGGTACCGGATCGAGCACCCAGTTTTTGCTTGCCCGGCGTGACGGCGACGGGATTGCGAACGCGACATCGCCGCGCTGTGCTTGCAGGGTTTTCCAATCGATACGCCAGCCGCGCGCATCCCAATCCCTGAGCCATTCGCGGTAGCGAACGATGGGCCGGTCGGTCGGCAGCAGGATCTCCTTCGAGTTGGTTGACGGCGTGCGGATCGGATCGACTTCAGACATGACATCGATGTCTTCCTTGGCAATCTGCATATTGATGTCGATGATCATCTCATCCTTCTCGGGCTCCATCATGAAGTGACGCATATTCAGGAAGAAAATGCGGGTGTGGCTGTTGTCGATCGGCGCTTCGAAGAAATATTGGTGAAACATGTTCGTCTCGTTGAAGTGAATCATCGTGACGAGCGTGTTCGGGCCGAGGTGGCCGGAGCCGGCGACGACCCCGTTGGCTTTGTCGTGGCCGATTTCCTTCGACGCCAGCAGGCCTATCTCCTGATCCGGGTGATCGAAACTGACTTTGAACTGGCCGCCCCACGGGTGTTCTTCGATCTCGATCGGGTGCTTGCGAAAGTCGTGCTGCACTTGCGGCGCACCCTGATTCGGGTGCACGAACTCATTGTGAGCCGGATCGAGCCCATTTTCGATGGAACGCTCATAGTAATAGTCAACCTCGAAAACGACCAGCCGGTTGGCGCGCCAGTCCGGTTGGTCGAACTCGCTGACATCCCAGATTGGTGGTCGTTCGTCTGCCGGCAGGTCGCCAAGGAACGCGAACACGATGCCGTATTTTTCCTGGACCGGATAGCTGTCGACCTTCGCGCGGGCCGGCGGCTTCTCGCCTTCTGCCAGCGAGGGGATTGCCACGCAGCGCCCGTCGCCATCATAGCGCCAGCCGTGGTACGGGCATTCGACGCAGCCGTCTTTGAGCCGGCCCTTGCCCAGTGATGCGCCGCGATGCACGCAGGTGTCGCTGAGGACATGCGCAAGACCTTGCGTATCGCGGAAGGCGACGAACTTCAGGCCGAGGATTTGCACCCGCCGGGGCTGCTCGCCGGTCAGTTCTTCACTGGTTGCAACCGGATACCAGAAATTGATGTACATCGGGTCATGCTCCGGGCAACGGATCGGGTTTCAGGTTCAATCGGCTCGCCTGATCGTCCCCGATTTTCGGGCTTAATTCCAGCGTAACGCGAAGTCGGTCCCCGCGGCGCCGCCGGTCGGTCGGGCAATCGGCAGCGACGGTGTGTGATCGACTCGCAGGTGCCGCTCGAAGGAGGGGGTCACGGGGCCCGCACGATTTTCTGCAGGGCCAGCAAATCGGCTACGTCCAGGATTCCATCGCCGTTCGTCGGGTAGAGGTCGGCGCGCGACATCTGCGGTTGCGTCAGGCTGATGTTCCCGGTGGCGGCCTGTTCCATCAGCAACAGGTCCGAGACCGTGACACTGCCGTCGCCGTTAATGTCCCCCGGCATGGCAACGCTGACGGTAATCGATGTCTGGTTGACCGGCGCGGCGCCCTGGCTGTCGGTCACCATCACGCTGATCTGATGCTGACCGTTGCTCAGCACGACCGACAGGGTGGCTCCCGTGCCGAGTGGCCCGTCGAGATCGGAGAACCATTGCACCCCGGCGGCAAGGTTGCCGTCCTCGGTGTCCGTGGCACTGGCGCTGAATTCGATCGGCGCACCCTGTACCGCGCCGAAGCCGTCGGCGGGCGTCAGGATGGTTGCCACGGGGGCGGCATCCACCGGGTTAGAGCCGGACTGGAACTCTTCGAGATTGGTCAGCGTGTCACCGTCCGGGTCGGCGGCCGGATCACTGACCCCGAACAGGGCTTCCCAGGCGTCGGCAAGGCCGTCGCCGTCCGCGTCGGCCAGCACGTTAATCTGCACGGATGGGGGCGACAGCGGTGCGAACCCGTCGCTGTCGGTGACGGTGGCGGTGAGCGTATGGTTCCCGGCCGACAGACTGGCATTGACCGTTGCGCCGGTACCCGCTGAGCCATCGAGGCTGGACGACCAGACAATCGATAAGCCGAGATCGCCGTCTTCGACGTCGGTCGCCGTCCCGCTCAGCGTGATGGTTTCACTGTCCAGAAAGCTTGTGCCGTTGGCGGGCGTATCGATTATTACGGACGGCAGGTTGACGACGCGGCTGCGCCAGGCCAGGCCATAGTCCCACCGAAACGCATTCTGACCCGCCGCGGGTTGCACCCGCAGGGCGTAGCTCGTGTTTCCGGCCAGTAAGCTGCGTAGGTTCTCGGTGTTGTCGATCGTACTGGCGGACTGCTGCAGCAGGACCCAGTTCTGTGCATCAGACACGTCGTAGAGGAGCAAGTCCAGGTTATGCAGCGTGGCCGTCCGATCGAAGCGGGATCGCGGGCCCGGATCAATGTCGATATTCCAGACCAGTGAGGCGATAAATTCAACCGGGCCGGCAGCGGTGGCAAAGAAATAGGTGCCTTCTGTATTGCTGGAGTTCGAGCCCCCGAAGGCGGGGTCATAGTCGAAGCCGAAACTGCCGATAACCCCGGCGCCGGCATCCTCGACACTGTCCTGCTCGCCGGCCGCGATGATGTGGTAGCTGTTATGGATATTCAGTTGCCCCGCCCCGTAGCGGCGATCGAGGCCGTTGGCCGTTTGATCTGCGCCATTGATGCGGTAGCCGGTGATGTTCGCCGGATCAGTGGCCGGGTGGGTATTGCTCGTGGCGCGGTCGGCGCCCGCCATCAGGACGGCTTTGACGACCTCTGATCGTTCGGCGTTCAGGATAGTGGCGCCATCGCGGTTGGTCGTTGAGCCATTGGACAGCGCAGGATCCGCTTGCGCGGCCGCCATCAGCAACGCGACGGCCGAGGCGACGCGGGGCGTTGCGCTGCTGGTGTTCGCCGCGGGCGCCACCAGGTCGGGCCGTGTGCGCTCCACCGCATAGGCGGCGTCACCGGCAACGGCCCGTGACCCGTTATTGGTCGGTGCGCCGGTGTTATTGACGGCAATGATATTCAAAGCGCTGCTCAATATCGGACTGCTGCCGCCGGTAAAACCAACGACCTGGATATATTCGTCGGTCGCAACCAGCCAGTCGAGCCTGCGCAACACCTCCAGATTGGCGGCATCCGACCCGAAAGAGGCGATATAGCTGTGATTCGCAATTCGGCTGGGCGTGACGTTCGGTCGCGCGGATTGTCCGGCCCGCAGAAAACCGCCGAGCAGCCAGTCGCCCGCCTCGTAGGCGGCAATACTCGGGCTTGGCAGGATGCCGATTGCTGGCGTGGTCGATGCGTCGCCGTAGAATTTACTGCCCACGCCGTTGGCGTGCCCCGAGAACGGTTCGCTGACCGCCGGCCCGCCATCACCCGCCGTGATGCTTCTGCTGCCGGGATTCGGGGCCCATGCGCACGGATCACCGTTACACGCCTCGACCTGCGTTACGGTGAGGCCGGTGCCGTCGGGCGTGGCCGCACCCAGTTCCGCCTGCAACAGGGCAAAGCCTACGTCATCGACATAGGCGGCCTGAGCCGTTCCAGCAGGAGCGCCCGCGGCGAGCGCCAACGTGATCCAGAAATACCGGATGATGATGTGTCTCCATGGCGCCGGATGAATTCGATCCGGCGCTGTCCCTTATTTAATTGTTTCCGATCTGCCCGAAGTTACCGCGTGTGTACGGGCGCAACAATCGTGTCGTTGTGATATTGCCGACTGGTGGGAGTTTTATCCAGTGAACTCGCCACAATAAGCAGGGTACAGGTCGACTTGCATTTACGCGCTGAGGTTTTCGACGCGCTG
>SMWD01000019.1 GCA_004357495.1 Gammaproteobacteria bacterium | reverse complement strand
ATGTCTTCGATCTGCTCGGGATCGACGATATCATTCGGCAGGTGATCATTGACCTCGGCGTAGGTCAGATAGCCCTGTTCCTTGCCACGTGCAATCAGCCGCTTTAGCTGGGATCGCTGTTCGTTATTGGGGGCAGCGGCAGGGTTGGCTGCGGATTCTTTGGTCGCGCTTTCTTTCACCCGATCTTCCTCACTGGCACGTACATAAACGATCCAGTATACTAGAACAGGGCATCGGTATCCAGAGTTGTATCGGTCGCTGACAAACGGTTGGCCATACGATAACCCCCTGATTTATATCAATAATGGTTGGAGACAGCACAGACAGTCGCCAGACTATTGTTATCAGTTATCGGCGTGTCGGCGCGATACCTTTACGGCTGATCGGCCTCGTTTTGCTGTAATTGCCTGAATTCTTCCCGTTCGTCCGGACTGAGTTGGTTGGCGTTGAACTTGTCGACCAGTGCCGCGAAGCGTTGCTGATCGCCACTGTTGATAATGGCTTCCAGATTATCAATCAATTCCGCGGCGGCGCCGTCCGCGGAAATCAGGTTTTCCTCCGTCAGCAGGGCCTCGAGATGCGGGCCTTCCGGGCGTTCCCGGAAGCGCTCGAGAAGCCCGGCTGGGCCGATGGTCGGCCGGTTGGCGACCATGACGAGCAGTTCGGTCAGCAGGGTGATGCCGCGTTGCTCCACATGCTCCAGTTCGGGCGGTGGCCGGACTTTCGCGCAGGCAGCGGGGTGGTTCAGGATTACGCGGATTGCCTGGCGTACCAGGCTCGGGCGGCCGCCGCGAATGCCGGGGTTGCGGGGTGGACGGGCTCGGCCCGGTGTCCGTGGGCCGGCGGGCTGACTGCCCATCACTTGCTTCAGCGTGTCACGACCCATGCCGACGATCTCGGCGAGGCGTGTCGTCAGTAGTTCGCGGTAAATGCCGGCGGGCAGCAGGTCGATCAGCGGGCGGGCGAGTTCGGCCAGCCGGGCGCGCCCGTCCAGAGAGCTCATGTCCGTCTGTTGCTCCAGTTCACGGAACAGGTAGTCGGACAGCGGCAGCGTCTCCTGGAATCGCGCCGTGAACGCGTCGGCGCCTTCTTGCCTGACCAGCGAATCCGGGTCTTCGCCGTCGGGTAGAAACAGGAATCTGACCTGCCGCCCGTCCCGCATCTCCGGCAGGCTGGTTTGCAACGCGCGCCAGGCGGCCTCGCGGCCGGCTCGGTCGCCGTCGAAGCAGAACACGATTCCCTGAGTCGCGCGAAACAGGCGGCGCAGGTGCTCCGGCGTCGTTGCGGTGCCGAGTGTAGCCACCACGTGGGTCACGCCGTGACCGGCGAGGCTGACGACATCCATATAACCTTCAACCACCAGTATGTTTTCGAGTTTTCGGTTCGCTTGGCGGGCTTCGAAAAAGCCATACAGTTCGCGACCTTTATGGAACGCCGGTGTTTCCGGTGAATTCAGGTACTTGGGCTCGCCCGCGCCGATAATGCGGCCACCGAATCCGACGACGCGCCCGCGGCTGTCGCGGATCGGGAAGATGACGCGTTCGCGGAAGCGGTCGTAATAGCCACCCCGGTCGCGTTCGGCGATCAGGCCTGCCGACTTCAGGTTGAGCTGCGTCTCCTGGCGGTCGTCGAATTGATGCAGCAGGTAGTCCCAGCCACCGGGCGCGTAGCCGATGCCGAACAGCCGCACGGTCTCACCACGGAGCCCGCGGGATTTGAGATAGTCGATCGCGGGCGGGTGTTCCTTCAGGGCCCGGCTGTAGATGCCGGCGGCGCGGCTCAGCACCTCATAGATCGGTGTGATCGGGGTGCGTTCTCCTGCCGAGTCGTCGCGCGGCACGGCAAGGCCGAGCGTCTGGGCGAGGTCCTCTACGGCCTCGGGAAATTCCAGCCGGTCGAATTCCATCAGGAAACCGAGCGCCGTGCCGTGTGCGCCACAGCCGAAACAGTGGTAGAAACCCTTCTGCGGGCTGACCGTAAACGACGGGGTTTTCTCGTTATGAAACGGGCACGGTGCTTTGTATTCGCGACCGGCCTTCTTGAGATTCACGCGTGCGCCGATGATCTCCACGATATCGGCGCGCTGAATCAGATCGTCGATGAAGTCCTGGGGAATTCGCCCTGCCACGGTATGTCTTCTGTTTGTCATGCGACGGGCTTGGCCGTCTTTTTTGACAGTTTAGCAGGTTGTTGGCCGGCGCTATCGGCCGAGTTTCCCCTTGACGCGGCCGCCGACCGAGCCCATGTCCGCGCGGCCCTGTGCGGCCTCGCGGATCGCATTCATGACTTTGCCCATGTCTTTGATGGTGGTCGCACCGGTGTCGGCGATGACCTGGTCGATCAGTGCGTCGAGTTCGGTGTCGCCAAGCGCTTCGGGAAGATAGGCCTGCAATACCGTGACTTCAGCCAGTTCCTTCTCGGCAAGTTCGCGTCGGCCGCCCTCGGTGTATTGCCGGGCGGACTCCTGACCCTGCTTGATGAGTTTTTCGATGACTTTCAGAACCGCGGTATCGTCGAGCGTGCTGCGCTCGTCAATCGCCCGGCGCTCAATCGCGGCCAGCAGCAGACGAATGATGGCGAGGCGATCTTTGTCGCGCTCGCGCATGGCGGCCTGCATATCCGCTCGGATGGTGTCGTTGAGAGAGGGCACTGCCGGTACTCGCTGGATTAAGAGGGGCTAGGCAAGCCGCGGTGTTCGATCAGCGGATACGGAATATGGCATTGCCAGGAGTCCGGAGTTTGCTCCGGCCGAGTCGCTTAGTACAGGCGGCGGCGGCGATTTGATTCGCGGGACGTGCGTTTCAGCTGGCGCTTCACAGCGGCGGCCTTTTTGCGCTTGCGTTCCTGAGTGGGCTTCTCGTAATACTCCCGGCGGCGCAGTTCCGTTAAAATACCGGCTTTCTCACAGGCGCGTTTGAAGCGACGGAGGGCGGCGTCAAAATTTTCGTTGTCTCTGATCCGAACTGCGGGCACTGCGTGATCCTCTTAACCAACATCACTGAACATATAAAATAAGGAAGCGTGAAAAAAACCGGCAATGCCGCCGGCTCAACCGGGGAATTTTAGCGGCTTGGATTCTGAAATGCAAAATCCCAGTGAATCGCCTGTGCGCGGGTCTGCTGACGGGTCGGTCGTTGGCATCGTCCTCGGCATCGAGACGAGCTGCGACGAGACCGCCGTCGCGGTTTACTCGGCCCGGCAGGGGCTGCTGGCACACCAGATCTACAGCCAGGTCGCGCTGCATGCCCGGTACGGGGGGGTTGTGCCGGAGCTGGCGTCAAGAGACCATATAAGGAAGCTGCTGCCGCTGATAGATGCGGTGCTCACCGATGCCGGAATCAAGAGCAGTGATCTTACCGCCGTCGCATACACGGCAGGCCCCGGTCTGATCGGCGCCCTGCTGGTCGGTGCGACCATGGCCGTCGGCCTCAGCCAGGCCTGGGGAATTCCGGCGGTGCCGGTACACCACCTCGAGGCGCACCTGATGGCCACCCGGCTTGAGTCCGACCCGCCCGAGTTTCCCTTCGTCGCGTTGCTGGTTTCCGGTGGGCACACCATGCTGATCGATGTGCGTGCGTTTGGCAGCTACGAGATCCTCGGCCAGACGCTCGATGATGCGGCCGGCGAGGCCTTCGACAAAACGGCCAAGCTGTTGGGTTTGCCGTACCCCGGCGGGCCCGAGCTGGCCGCGCTGGCCGAACAGGGCGATGCGGCGGCCTACGACCTGCCGCGCCCGATGCTGGGCAGACCGGGGTTCGACTTCAGCTTCAGCGGTTTGAAGACGGCCGTCATGCTGAAGGTGCGCAAGGCGGAGGCGGCCGGCCCGCTGTCGGATACCGTGCGTGCCAACCTCGCGAGTTCGTTTCAGGAGGCGGTCGTCGATACGCTGGTCGGCAAGTCGTTGCGGGCAGTGCGCGACACGGGGCGGCAGCGTCTCGTGGTGGCCGGCGGCGTCGGTGCGAATCGGCTGCTGCGGGCGCGGCTGCGGGCCGGTATGGCGCAGACCGGTGGCAGCGTCTACTATCCGCGCATCGAGTTTTGTACCGATAACGGGGCGATGATCGCGTATACGGGTTGGCTCCGGCTCAGAGCGGGCGGCGCGCAGTCGGATGCAACCGTGCATGCGCGGGCGCGTTGGAGTCTGCAGGACATTTAGCAGGTTTCGGGGTTGCCGGACCCGGTTGGCGTAGCGAAGCAGGCAAACAACGATGAGCATGGATACCATTTTCGTCACCGATCTGCGCATCGAGGCCGTCGTCGGCATCTGGGACTGGGAGCGGGCGCTGCCGCAGACGGTCAGCATCGATCTGGCGCTGGCCGGCGACATTCGTAGCGCTGCGGCGGCCGACCGGATCGACGCGACGTTCGATTACCGCGCAATTTCGAAGCGTGTTGACGCCTATGTTCGCGCGTCGAAATTCCAGTTGATCGAGACCATGGCCGAGAAGGTTGCGGAGCTGATTCGGGAGGAATTCGCTGTGCCGTGGGTCAAGGTTTCGGTCCATAAGCCCTGGGCCGTGCGCGGCGCGCAGGATGTCGGCATTACGATCGAGCGGGGTGAGCGGTGACCGGGGCGGTGGCTGTGAACCCGGAAATCAAGGTATACGTCAGCGCCGGCAGTAACATCGACCCGGTGCGACATCTGCGCGACGGATGTCACCGGCTCGGGCAACAGGTCGGCCCCCTCGAGTTTTCGCCAGTCTATCGTACGGCGGCAGTTGGCTTCGAGGGCAAGGATTTTCTCAATCTTGTCTTCGCCTACACGACATCAGACCCGGTCGAGGCGGTCGTGGCCCGGCTCACTGCGGTCGAATCGGCGGCGGGCCGTGCGCGCGGCGCCGAGCGTTTCGCGTCGCGTACACTTGATTTGGATTTGCTGATATACGGTGACCTGGTCGTCGACCAGCCGGGGCTAACGCTGCCCCGGAATGGCATCCTTGATTACGCGTTCGTGCTTGCCCCGCTGGCAGAGCTCGCGCCGGATCTCGTGCATCCGGTTGCGCGCGTCACCATGCGTGAGTTGTGGGCGGCATTCGAGCCGGCCGGGCAGGTGATCGTACGGCTGGACGAGCCGCTGGTCTAACAGCCGCTTTACCAGCCGATACTGCGCCCGCCGTCAACGGCGATAATCTGGCCCGTGATGTAGGGCGCATCGCGAACCAGAAAGAGGATGCAGTTTGCAATATCCGCCGGGTCGCCGGTTCGCCGCAGCGGCACCTGGCGGATGATTGCATCTTTGATGTCTTCCGTCAGACCGTGTTCCGGCCACAAGATCGCCCCGGGCGAGACGCCGTTGACGCGGATGTCCGGCGCAAGATCGCGTGCCAGCGTTCGCGTCAGCATCGCCAGTCCGGCTTTCGCCGGGCCATAGACCGTGTGATCACGGAGCGGCCGGTTGGCGTGGATGTCGACGATGTTAATGATCGTGCCGCCCGTTTCACGCAGATGCGCAGCACATGCCTGGCTCAGGAACAGCGGCACCTTCAGGTTCATGCCGATCAGTTCATCCCAGTGTGCCTCGGTGATCTCCCCGAGCGGCGTCGGGTAGAAGCTCGATGCGTTGTTGATGAGGATGTCCAGCCTGCCGGTCTGGCCGACGACCTCATTGACGAGGGCGAGTAACTGGTCGATCTGCAACAGATCGGCGGCGGCCGTGATCGCCGAGCCCGGCCGGATCGCGTTCAGTTCGCCGGCCAGTTCAGTCGCCGCCGCTGCCGAGCCACGGTAGTGGATCGCGATGTGTGCGCCGGCCGCATGCAGCGTGCGCGTGATGCATGCGCCGATGCGTTTTGCCGCGCCCGTGATCAGGGCCCAGCGGCCGTCGAGCGATGCTTGCGATGTGGTCATGGTCAATCTGCCCCGTGGGCCGCGTACGCGGCCGCCGATGTCTGCGTCGATGTCTGGGCGTGTAAGATACTTGGCTTGCCCCAATGTTTCACCATGCTTTCACCATGCATGAGCGGTCAGAATTGCCCGAACCGGACGCGGATGCGCTTCGGCACAGCGCGCGGCTGTCTGCGCTGATCCGCGAGCGGATCAGCGCAGCGGGCGGCTGGATCGATTTTGCCGAGTACATGGAGCTGGCGCTGTATGCCCCCGGCCTGGGTTATTACAGTGCCGGGGCGCAAAAACTGGGCCCGGCCGGCGATTTCGTGACTGCGCCCGAGGTCTCGGCGCTGTTTTCCCGCTGTCTTGCCCGGTCGCTGGCACCGACGGTGGGCCAGACCGTCGATGCGACCGTGCTTGAGCTCGGTGCCGGCTCCGGCGCCATGGCGGCCGATGTGCTGCATACGCTCGCGCGCGACGACGCCCTGCCGGAGCGTTACCTGATCCTGGAAGTCAGCGCGGATCTGCGCCAGCGGCAGCGCGAGACGCTGACCGCGCGCGTGCCGGAACTTGCGCCGCGGGTCGAATGGCTCGATGCTCTGCCGGCGCCGTTCGACGGCGTCATCGTAGCGAACGAAGTGGCTGACGCGTTGCCGGTGTCGCGATTCCGAATTGGTGCAGCGGCCACGCAGCAACCGCGTGTGCAAGCCGTCGGTGTCGGCATCGACGCATCCGGTTTCTGCTGGAGCGACCGGCCGGCCGGCGAGTCGTTGCGGAACTGCGTTGCTGAAATCGAGGCCACGCTCGGTGCCGCGTTACCGGTCGGGTTTACGTCGGAGGTCAGCATCGGACTGCCGGGGCTGATTGGCAGCCTTGTTGACAGCTTGCGCAACGGACGCTGCATCCTCGTCGATTACGGGCTGGTCCGCGGGGAGTTGTATCGGCTCGACCGTTCGAGCGGTACGCTGCGGTGTCATTACCGGCATCGCGCACATGACGACCCGTTTCGCTATCCCGGTTTGCAGGACATCACGGCGTGGGTCGACTTCACGACGATCGCGGTGGCGGCGGTCGCCGCCGGTGCGCGCGTCGATGCCTTCGCGACGCAGGCACATTTCCTGATCGGTGCCGGTATCGAGCACGAGTTCGCCGCGGCGAATGCAGCAGCGACGCGGGGCGACTCGGCCGGCCTGGCGCTGTCGCAGCAGATGCAGATGCTGCTGATGCCGGGACAGATGGGGGAGCGTTTCAAGGTCATGCAGCTGGCATGCGGTGAGTCGGTGGCCGGGCCGGCACCGGAGTTGGTGAGCGGTGGCGGCGATCTGCGGGATCGCTTGTAAATTCCGGGTTCAATGCATTGGTGTCCCACAAACTGTCCAGACGCCATGAATCGGCACCTCTGTCTGAGACTGTGGCCCGCAGGGACGCGGGCCCCAAGCCTACAGGGACGTATTCACGGCGGGTCTCAGACAGAGGTGCCGATTCATGTCGGCTCGGCTACGGTCTGTACGCACCCCTTGCCACTATTGCAATTTAAGGGCTACTACTCAGAGTTTGTGGGACACCAGTGGGTTCAATGCCTGTTGCCCGGGGCGGCCATCCTGTAGGGTCCGTTCGGACCTCAATCTGAACGGATACGACATTGGATTTCATCGAAGCGATTATCCTGGCCCTGGTGCAGGGGCTGACCGAGTTCCTGCCGATTTCCAGTTCCGCACACCTGATTCTCGTGCCACAGATACTCGGCTGGACCGATCAGGGCCTGGCATTCGATGTTGCCGTGCACTTCGGTACGCTGCTGGCCGTCCTCTGGTATTTCCGCACCGAGGTCTGGTCCATCATGCGGGCCTGGTGTGCGGCGCGGTTCGGACGTGCACATGATGCGGCCGATGCGCGGCTCGGCGGGTCGATCATCATCGCGACGCTGCCGGTCATGCTGGCAGGTTTGCTGTTCGAGGAGTCAATCAGGACCCATCTGCGCTCGCCGCTGGTCATCGCCGCCGCTACGGCGGTATTCGGTGTGGCACTCTGGATCGCCGACCTGCGCAAAAAAGAAGTGACTGATGAACATGCGGTGGGCTGGTCGACCGCGTTGCTGATCGGCTGCGTGCAGGCGCTGGCACTGATTCCCGGCACCTCGCGTTCGGGTATCACGATCACGGCCGGTCTCGCACTCGGCCTGTCGCGCCCCGCTGCGGCACGTTTCTCGTTTCTGTTGTCGATACCGGCAATCGCCGGTGCCGCGATCCTCGAGTCGGCTCGACTGGTCGAGTCGGTCGTGCCTGTCGCCTGGGACGCCATCGGGGCAGGTCTGGCGGTGGCGGGCGTCAGTGCCTATTTCTGTATCAAAGTGTTTTTGCAGGCGATCGAGCGCATCGGCATGCTGCCGTTCATGATTTACCGGCTGTTGCTCGCCGGCTGGTTGTTCTGGATCTTTGTCTGAGTGGAATGTGCAGTCGCCGGATTAGCCGGATCGTAGTGCCTTGCCGATAACCGTGATCCGTTCGCGGCGGATCGACTCGCCGATCGCGGGCCCCTCGATGCCGTCGCGCACGAAGCGTTCGGCGGTGACCTCGATCGCAGCCGCACGGGCCGCCCGAAAAATGTCCGCCTGTGGATAGGGTGTGGCCTCGAGGCCCTTGCGACCGCGGGCATCGGCTTCGCAGGCGATGAGAAAATCATCGAGTCGTTCCGGTCGGCGGAATGCATCGAGCGCGTCGAGTATCTTGAGCAGCGTTTTCGGCCGCAGTTCCGCCGCGCGGTGACAGACGCCGTGATATCGCGCCACCGGTATCGCGAGTTCGCGGCAGCGGCCGGGCACGCCGATGCGTTTGCACAGCACTTCGAGCAGCATGACGCTGCGTTCTTCGTGTGCGCGGTGATGCGGCCATTCGGCTGCAGGCGTCGTGCCTTTGCCGAGATCATGGACCATGACCGCGAAGCGTGCGCGCAGGCTCGCGCCGAGTCGAGCAGCCTGTTCCAGTGCCATCAGCACGTGTACCCCGGTGTCGATCTCCGGATGCCAGCGCTCCGGCTGGGGCACGCCAAACAGTGCGTCGATTTCGGGGTAGATCACGGCCAGTGCCCCGCCCGCGCGCAGAACCCGGAAGAAGATGTCGGGGCGCGTCGTCTCGAGTGCCCGTTCGGTCTCGCGCCAGATGCGCTCGGGCACCAGCGCGTCCGCTTCACCGGCAGCCACCATGTCGCGAATCAGGGCAAGGGTTTCGTCGGCAACGGTGAAACCCTGCTCCGCGAACCGGGCTGCGAAGCGTGCGACGCGCAGGATGCGCACCGGGTCTTCGCGGAAGGCATCGGTGACGTGCCGCAGCACGCGCGCGTCGAGATCCTGCCGTCCGTGGTAGGGGTCGATCAGCTTGCCGTCGGCATCCTCGGCGATCGCGTTGATGGTCAGGTCACGCCGGGCGAGGTCGTCTTCGAGGGTGACCTGCGGATTCGCCTCGATGTCGAAACCGCGATAACCGGGCCCGTGTTTGGTCTCGGTGCGCGCCATCGCGTACTCTTCCCGGGTCTCGGGATGCAGGAAGACCGGAAAGCTGCGCCCGACGCGCCGGTAGCCAAGTTGTTCCAGTTCTGCCTCGGTTGCGCCGACCACGACCCAATCGCGTTCGCGGACAGTGAGCCCGAGCAATCGGTCCCGGACCGCGCCGCCGACAAGAAAAGTTTGCATAGGGTATTTTACCCGGATACCCGGTCATGAAAGCGAGCCTGTGAGGCCCCACTATATCCAGCAGCGCGCCCGGCCAATCACACGGGCGAGCATGCGATTCGCCGGCGCATTGGCGATCGTATTGTCCGTGACTCAACTCGGTGGCTGCGGTGCGGGCTACTACTGGCAGGCGGCCATGGGGCATCTGGATCTGATGCGCGACAGACGGCCCATCGCCGAAGTCATCGATGACCCGGCGACCCCTGTGCAGGTACGCGAGAAACTGCAGCTCGGTAACGCGGCCGTGGATTTTGCCCACACGGAGCTGCAACTTCCGGACAATGGCAGCTATCGGGTTTATGCGGATACCGGCCGTGCCAGCGTCGTCTGGAATGTCGTTGCCGCTCCGGAGTTCTCCCTCGAGCCGCGCACGTGGTGCTTCCCGGTGGCCGGCTGCGTCAGTTATCGCGGGTATTTTGACGCGGCGCGGGCGCGAGACTACGCTGCGCGGCTGGCGTCGGGCGGTGACGACGTGTTTGTGGGCGGTGTCTCCGCGTACTCGACGCTCGGTCGGTTTGCGGACCCCATCCTCAATACGATGCTCGATTATGCGGACTACCAGCTGGCCGGCGTGATATTTCATGAGCTCGCGCATCAGCGTCTCTACATCAAGGGCGATTCAAGATTCAATGAGGGCTTCGCGAGCTTCGTCGAACAGGAAGGATTGCGGCGGTGGTTCATCGTGCGCGACGCAGAGGATGAGCATTACCGGTATCGGCTGTCGATGCGGCGGCGCACACAGGTGCAGTCACTGCTGACGGACTCCCGCGCACGACTCACCGACTTGTACGCCGGCGCGCTTCCGGAACCGGCCTTGCGGGTTGCCAAAGCCGAAGTGTTTGCCGAGCTCATTCGCGCCTACGCAAGCTTGCGCGACGCCTGGCCGGAGCCGCCGTATTTCGATCACTGGATCGACAGCGACATGAATAACGCCCGGCTCGCGTCGTTTGCGACTTATAACGATTACCTGCCCGCATTCGCCGTCCTGTTCGACGAGTCCGGCCATGATCTCGAGAGATTTTATGCACGGGCAGAAGCGCTGGGGGAATTAGCCACGGAAGCGCGTACGGCAGCCATGGAGCGTCGGCTGGCAGTTGGCCGTGACGCTACCGCCGGGAGATCAACGAATCTGCAGCAGCAGGTCCCGCTGGCCGCGGCGCAAGCCGAGGATTAACAGGTTCTGACCTTCCGCGAGTTCGCTGAGCTCGTTGAGGGAGTGCACGCGGCGCCGGTTGACCGTGACGATGATGTCATTGGCGCGCAGGCCGCGCTGGGCTGCCTGGCTGCCCGGTTCCACCGTGTCGACCAGCACGCCCGCGCCGCTGAAATCGAGTTCCTGACCGTCATAGTTGCTGAATTGGGCGCCGGCCAGGTTTGGATGAATGTCGTCCGCGGCGACCTGCTGCGTGGCGGCCAGTTCGGTCAGCGTCGCGCTCAGCGAGTGTTTGTCGCCGTCGCGGATGACCGTAATCGTGACGGAGTCGCCGCTGCGGCGCACGCCGATGGTCGTGCGCAGATCGGTTGCGCTGGTGACCGGCTTTTTATCGATTGCGACAATGACGTCGCCGACCTCGACGCCGGCTGCCTCGGCGGCCGAGTCGGGCACGACTTCCTGAACGAGCGCGCCTTCGATATCCTCATCGATGCCGTAGGCTTCGGCCGAAGCGGCGGTGAAATCGCTGATGCTGACGCCAAGCAGCCCACGCCGGACTTCGCCGAATTCGATCAGCTGCGACATGATCGACTTGGCGATGTTGACCGGGATCGCGAAACCGATGCCGATATTGCCGCCGGAGCCGCTGAAGATCGCGGAGTTGATACCGATCAGTTCACCGCGCAGGTTGAGCAGCGCGCCGCCCGAGTTGCCCGGGTTGATCGAGGCGTCGGTCTGGATGAAGTCCTCGTAGCCGTCGCGAGACAGGCCCGTGCGGCCGAGTGCGCTGACGATGCCTGAGGTGACCGTGTGCGACAGGCCGAACGGGTTGCCGATGGCAACGACGAAATCGCCGACGCGGACGTCTTCCGAGTTGCCGAGCGGCATCTGGGTCAGCCGTTGTGTATCGATGACCTGGAGCACGGCGATGTCGGTGCCGGGATCCGAACCGACGACCCTGGCCTTGAGCACGTGCTTGTCGGCCAGCTGGATCTCGATCTCGTCGGCGTGCTCGATGACATGATGATTGGTCAGAATGTAGCCGTTCTCCGCATCGACGATGACGCCGGACCCGGCGCTCCGGACTTCGCGTTGTCGCTGTCGCGGCGGATTGCCGAAGAAGCGCTGGAAGAACGGGTCGTTCGCCAGGGGGTTACGCGGCGCATTGACCGTGCCGCGGGTCGCAATGTTGACGACCGCCGGCGAAGCCTCGGCGACCAGCGGGGCGAGGCTCGGCAATTCCTGCCCGCCGAGGGCCACCGGCAATGCGGCCAACGCCGGTTGCAGCGCCGCCAGGCTCGCGACAGCGAAAATGGCCGCAAGCAGGACAATGCGCTTGGGTACTGATTTCATCATGTGTGGGTATCCGTATGGGGGAGGCCATTATTCAGCATGCTCACTGGATGCACCAGATGGCCCGAAGGGTCGCAAATCTTCGCGATTGCAATGGCCGAACCGGGGTTATCGCCAAGCTGATGCGCGTAGCATGAACCAATCGACGCGGATTCGCGAGCCGCTTTTCACGCGATCCGGCCCGGTCGATGTGGACTAAGTTGTGGATAAGCAGTGGGTTTTCCGGGGATAAGCAAAACACAATATCTTGTGTTTCTGGTGCTCGGGTGATTGCCGTGCGCGGCCGAGATTTTTTTCGTGAAAGATCTTCATGTATTCTTGTAAGATATTGTTTATAATACAAAAGATGCCTATCTGGTTAAACCGAAAATCGCTTGACAGGGACGGTAGCTAGACATAACCTAGGATCTAGACGGCACAACATCTTGTGTCGGGGTGATTCACCGATATGACCTATCGGCCGCCGGGTCCAGAAGCCCGAGTCGTTGCTGAGGGGGTTGTTTTCCTCGGAAAATGGTCCCGCCATCTCGGTCCACGGCGAGGTCCCTCGCCAGATTCTGATCTGGAGGGGCGATCTGGAGGGGCACTCTGGCAAGGACGCTCTGGCCAGAGCAGCGGTTGCCGTCATGCTGATCGGTTTTGGGGGAGCGTGTGGTCCGGTTGCCAGGTTAAGTGGGCGGTTGTCGGGTTCAGGATGGCAGACACTGCAGCCATGCATCCGGGGCGCCAGTGAATTGGGGGGTTGAGTTGTCGCGATGAAATCTGCACTGCAAATCGAGAAATCCAAAGCATCAGCTGTCGGCTTTCAGGAAACCTCGCTGGATATCTGGGACAAGAAATATCGTCTGAAGACCAAGACCGGTGAGGTTGTCGATGAGACGATGGATGATACGTATCGACGGGTCGCGGGTGCACTGGCAGCCGTGGAACCCGCAGCCGAACGAGATCGCTGGAACGAGACCTTCTTGTGGGCTCTGCGACGCGGGGCCGTGCCGGCCGGCCGGATTATCTCGAATGCCGGCGCGCGCGAGCACAAACCGGCAACGTCAACGATCAACTGTACCGTATCGGGCAGCATCGGCGATTCGATGCACGATATTCTTGACAAGGTTCACGAGGCCGGCCTGACGCTGAAAGCCGGCTGCGGTATTGGCTACGAGTTCTCCACGCTGCGGCCGAAAGGCGCCTATGTCTCGGGCGCCGGCGCCTATACGTCGGGGCCGCTGTCATTCATGGATATCTACGACAAGATGTGTTTCACGGTGTCGTCCGCGGGCGGACGCCGCGGCGCGCAGATGGGCACATTCGACGTCGGTCATCCGGATGTCATGGATTTCATTCGGGTGAAGCGCGAGGACGGCAGGCTGCGTCAGTTCAACCTGTCACTGCTGGTGACCGACGGATTCATGCAGGCCGTCAAGCACGACCGCGAATGGACGTTGGCATTTCCGCTCGACAAGAACCAGGTCGATACGGAAGGCCTCGATCTGGACGATCCGGCGCAGGTTCTGTGGCGTGAATGGCCGATTACCGAGGGGTATCTGACCAACGAGAGTGGCCTGGTCGCCTGCAAGATCTGCAAGACGCTGCCGGCGCGCCGTTTGTGGGACATGATCATGGCATCGACCTACGACTTCGCGGAGCCTGGCTTCGTATTGATCGATCGGGTCAATGACATGAACAACAACTGGTTCGATGAGACGATACGCGCGACCAACCCGTGCGTGACGGCAGATACCTGGGTGCACACGGCGCAAGGGCCGCGCCAGGTCGCCGACCTGCTGGGCAAGCCATTCGATGCGCTGGTCGACGGCGAAGCCTGGCGCACGACGGATGAGGGTTTCTACCGCACGGCGACGAAACCCGTCATGCGGCTCGACACGGCGGACGGCTATAGCCTGCGCCTGACGGAGAACCATCAGGTGCGTCGTGTGGTCCGTTTCGAGGGCGATTCGACCGAGACCGAGTGGTGCGCAGCCGGCGAGTTGCGGCCCGGCGACCGGGTCATGCTGCACGATCACCGCGGCGCGACAACCTGGCCGGGCGGGTTTGCATTCGGCGCACGCGAGGGGTACCTGCTGGGCCTGATGCGGGCGAGTGGCGGCCATATCGGCAGCGGTGATGGTGATGGCGCGAGCGTGTCGGTGTATCGAACGCCGGTCGCGTTGAATGCGCCGTACGCACCGGTGCCAAATCGTGTCAAGGCGGTCATGTCTGCGGCGATGGATGCGGCGCGGGCGGTTACGAGTTTGCCGCACCGGGTGATCTGGCAGGATCTGGCAGAGCAGGGCGAGTATCGACTGCCGGTACCGGGCCTCGAGGCCATCGCGAAGAAACTCGGTCTTGAGGATCATGAGTCGAGCGTTACGCCCGCGATGGAACAGTGTTCGAGCGCGTTCTACGTCGGCTTTCTGCAGGCAAGTTTCGATGTGTGTGGCGAAGTTCTCGAGGGCGGCAATGCCGGGCCGGCTATCCGGTATACCGATCTGCACGAGGAGGACGTCAGTGCGATTCAGCGCATGTTGCTGCGCCTCGGTATTGTCGCCGGCCGCAGTGGTGCCCGTGCTTCGTCGGTGACCGGCACCTGCTTGTGGATCACCGGGGCCAACCTGACGCAGTTTGCAAAGCTTATCGGCTTTACCGAAAACGACAAGGCCGGGCAACTGCGCAGTGCGATCATGCACCCCGCGGTCGCACAGGCCGGCGAACGGTTCATCGCACGCATCAAGTCGGTCAGGCACGATGGCAGCGAGACGGTTTACGATTGCCAGGTGCCGGGAGTCAATGCATTCGATGCCAACGGCATCTTTGCGCACAACTGCGGTGAGCAGCCGCTGCCGCCCTACGGATCCTGCCTGCTCGGCTCGGTCAACCTGACCAAGTTCGTTGTCGATCCATTCACCGAGTCGGCGCGTTTTGATTGGGATGAGTATCGCAAGGTTGTCACTATATTCACGCGCATGCTCGATAACGTCGTCGAGATCAACGGCTTGCCGCTCGAAAGCCAGCGCCAGGAGATCATCCGCAAGCGCCGTCACGGCATGGGTTTTTTGGGCTTGGGTTCGGCGTTAACCATGCTGCGCATGAGATACGGTTCCGACGCGTCGGTTGAGTTCACCGAGACGGTGGCTCGCGAGATGGCGCTGTCCGGCTGGCAGAGCGCGCTGGAACTGGCGCTGGAGAAGGGCCCGGCGCCGATCATGCGTGAGGAATTCACGGTCACGGCCGCGATGCTGCGCAAGCGCCCGGAGATGGTCCGCGACGGCTTGACGGTCGGCGACACGATCACCGGTCGCGTTTTGCATTCGAGATACAGCCGTTACATGCAGCAGATCGCGGAGATTGCGCCGGAGTTGGTCAAGGATATCGAGCGTCACGGTGCGCGCTTCACGCATCACAGCTCGATCGCGCCGACCGGCACGATCTCCCTGTCGCTCGCGAACAATGCCAGCAATGGCATCGAGCCGAGTTTCGCACATCATTACTTTCGCAACGTGATCCGCGAAGGACGCAAGACGAAGGAGAAGGTCAACGTGTTCTCCTTCGAGTTGCTGGCGTACCGGGCGTTCGTGAATAAGAAGGCGGTACCTGATTCGGACAAGCCGGAAGAGCAGTTGCCGGACTATTTTGTGACGGCGGACGACATCAGCCCGAAAGAGCATGTCGACATTCAGGCCGCCGCGCAGAAGTGGATCGATTCGTCGATCTCAAAGACGGCGAACATCCCGACCGAGTTCCCGTTCGATGACTTCAAAGACATTTACATGTATGCGTACGAGCGGGGGCTCAAGGGTTGCACGACGTTCAGATTCAATCCTGAAGCGTTTCAGGGTGTGCTCGTCAAGGAGAAAGATCTGCAGAACACCCAATACACTTTCGTGCTCGACGACACCACTGAAGTGACGCTGCGGGGTGATCAGGAAGTTGAATACGACGGCGAGACGCATACCGCTGCCAATCTATATGACGCTCTCAAAGAGGGTTACTACGGGAAGTTTTGAGGCCAAGAAAAATGGAAAAAATCATCGAAAAAGTCGAAGAGAGAGTCGTCATAGACAAGCCGATCGTGGATTATCGTGTCAGCCAGGCCGGGGACGCGACATCCGAACCGGCAGCCGACAAGGCCGCGCCTTCTCGACAGACCAGCGAAGACGGCAAGGTCGTGCGGATGCACGAGAGACTCGAGCGGCCTGAGATGCTGCTGGGCTCGACCTACAAGGTCAAGACGCCGATCTCCGATCACGCGATGTATGTCACGATCAATGACATCGTTCTCAATCCGGATACGGAGTACGAGCAGCGCCGTCCGTTCGAGATTTTCATTAACTCGAAGAACCTCGATCACTACCAGTGGATCGTGGCATTGACGCGCATCATGTCGGCCGTATTTCGCAAGGGTGGCGACGTGGTATTTCTGGTCGACGAGCTCAAGGCGGTCTTCGATCCACGCGGCGGATATTGGCAACCCGGTGGCAAGTTCATGCCATCGATCATCGCCGAGCTCGGTCATGTCGTCGAGAAGCATCTGCGCTACATCGGCCTGCTGCCGGCGCAGGCACTCGACGAGCAGCAACAAAAACTGGTTGACCAGAAACGCAAGGAATTTCTCGAGCAGTCCAGGCAGCAGGATGCATTCGCCAAGAGTGATTTCCCGGCCGGCGCGCAGCTGTGCGTCAAGTGCAACACGACCGCCGTTGTCATGATGGACGGGTGTATGACATGCCTGAGTTGCGGGGATTCAAAGTGCGGCTGACGGAAGTTTCCTTTGGGCGCAGGTTCCCCGACAAATCGCCGTCGGATGGGCGGACAGGTGCGCCGGAGACACTTCTTTTCGCTTAATCTCCAGCGGCCGTCCCTGGCCGCGGAGGTAGATTTTCGTTCTCTGCCTTCGCTTGACAGGCAGGAACCCGAACTCGTGCACGAGGCAAAGGGAACAGCCACTTGGTTATGTCCGTGGTACCCGGAAGCAGCCGCGAGGGTGGGGGATGATCTTTTCGTGGCGTTGGAGCCGAACGGAGCAGGACGCGAGAGAGAGGCGTAAGCGCTCCGGAAGCGGCCATGGACGGCCGCTGGAGGTTTAGCGAAAAGATCATCCCCCGGCCTCGCGGCGGGCCCCTCCGACAGAGCTAAAATCCAAACCCAGCTTCGCGCCGGAGTCTCCTCAACGGTGATGCCGTGCTAACATCGCGGCGACCCTGGCTTGGCGATCTCAGCAGCAGCCCATGACACTTACCGTCCCGGATTTTTCCGCCGTCAATGTCCTGACCGTCGGCGACCTGATGCTCGATCAGTACTGGTTCGGTCCGACCACGCGCATTTCGCCCGAGGCTCCGGTCCCGGTCGTCAACGTCACCGGGGCGGAAGCGCGCGCCGGCGGTGCTGCAAACGTCGCAATCAATCTTGCCAGCCTCGGCGTGCAGACGGCAATCGTCGGCCTGATCGGCGCTGACGCGAACGGGCGCCATCTCAGCGAACTGCTGCTTGAGCGCGACATCGACGTCGATGTCGCCGAAATCGAACACTGCCCGACGATTACGAAGTTGCGTGTGCTCAGCCGCAACCAGCAGTTAATTCGGCTGGATACCGAAAATATTTTCGAACTCCGTGACACCGAGGCGCTCGGCCCGATTCTCGAGCGCCGTGTGCCGAACGCGGATGTCTGCATCCTGTCAGATTATGCGAAAGGCACCCTCGGGCACGTATCGGAGATCATCGCGTTGTGTCGCCGGCTGGGCGTTCCGGTACTCGTCGATCCGAAAAGCCGGGACTACACCCGCTATCGCGGGGCATCGATTCTGACTCCGAACCTGGCGGAGTTCGAGGCTGTCGTCGGACGTTCAGTTGACGACCAGCAACTCGTGGAACGCGGTCAGGCGCTGTGCGCAGAGCTTGATATCGGCGCGCTGGTCGTGACACTCAGTGAACGTGGCATGGTGGTCATCGTCGACGATGAATCACCGGTGTTCCTGTCCGCTCGCGTGCGTGAAGTCTTTGACGTGACCGGTGCCGGCGACACAGTCATCGCAGTGCTGGCCGCCGGCCTCGGGTCGGGCAAGACCCTGTCCGCCGCCGCAGCCTTGGCGAATCTGGCGGCCGGGCTCGTCGTGCGCAAGATTGGGGTGGCGTCGGTCACGGCATCGGAGCTGCGTCTTGCACTGCACGAACAGGGGCTCGGTGGCCGCGGCTTGCTGACGTCGGCCGAAGCGCCGATTATCGTCGCCGAGGCGCGGACACGCGGCGAGCGGGTCGTCATGACGAACGGGTGCTTCGATATTCTGCATCCCGGACACGTCGCGTATCTCGAGGAGGCGCGTACCCGCGGTGATCGGCTACTCGTTGCTGTCAACACGGATGCGTCTGTGGCACGCCTGAAAGGTGAAGGGCGGCCGATCAATACGCTGGACGATCGCATGGCAGTGTTGGCCGGCCTCGCGTCCGTGGACTGGGTTGTGCCGTTCCCGGAAGATACGCCCGCCGAACTGATTGGCCAGGTGCTGCCCGACGTACTCGTCAAGGGCGGCGATTACCAGCCCGAGGAGATCGCCGGCGGCGAGGCGGTGCGCGCCAACGGCGGCACGGTCGAGGTGTTGGCCTTCGAGGAAGGTCGTTCCACGTCCTCGATTATCGACGCAATCCGCGGTCTCCCCTGACGGGCACAGCCTGTGACTCGCTCGTAACAACGGTCGATCGCATTGCTGCGCTTCGTTTACGCCACCCTGACCTACCTGCTGACGCCGTGGCTGTTGCTCCATCTGTATTGGCGCAGTTTCAGTAACCCGCCGTATCGTCAACGCATCGGCGAGCGCTTCGGCCGCTCGGGCATCCGCTTGCAGGGGCCGAGCATCTGGGTACATGCTGTCTCGGTCGGTGAGGTGCAGGCGGCAGCGATGCTCGTGCGGTCGTTGCTGGAGCGATACCCGGACCGACAGCTTGTATTGACCACCATGACGCCGACCGGTTCGCAGCGCGCGCGGGACCTGTTCGGCGATGCGGTCGTACACAGCTACGTACCCTACGATCTCGCCAGCGCGGTGCGGCGTTTCTTCGATTGCATGCGGCCCGGCCTCGTCCTCATTATCGAGACCGAGATCTGGCCGAACCTGTTTCGCGAGTGTGGCCTGCGCAAGATTCCACTGGTGCTCGCCAGCGCGCGTGTTTCACTGAAGTCCGTGAGCCGCTACCGCAGGCTGGCCGGTTTGTTCCGTGAGACCCTGTCGCATGGCATTGTCATTGCGGCGCAGAGCGAGGCCGATGCCGGTCGGTTTGCATCGCTGGGGGCGAATCCGGCGCGCATTCACGTTACCGGCAACCTGAAATTCGATTTTCATCTGGATTCGCGGATACCGGCAGCGGGCAAAGCATTTCGGGAAGAACACGCCCGGCAGCGTCCGGTCTGGATCGCGGCGAGTACGCATGACAGTGAGGAGCAGGTAATCCTCGCGGCGCATGCGAAGGTGCTCGCCCAAATACCGGATGCATTATTGCTCATCGTGCCGCGCCATCCCGAGCGCTTTGCATTGGTTGCAGGCCTGGTCGGTCGCGCCGGACTGACGTGCGTGAGCCGCAGCAGCAAGCAGCAGTGCACTGCTGCTACTCACGTTTTCCTCGGCGACAGCATGGGCGAGTTGATGCTGTTCTATGCGGCTGCCGACGTCGCATTCGTTGCCGGCAGCCTCGCGCCGATCGGCGGCCACAATCTGCTTGAGCCCGCGGCCCTCGGCCTGCCTGTATTGACCGGGCCATATACCTTCAATGCGGCCGATATCGCAAAATTACTGATCGACGATGGTTCGACGACGGTCATTCATGACGCGGACGAACTCGCCGGTGAGGTCATCGAACTGCTGCGCGACGAACGCGCGCGCGGCCTGCGTGGCGGCGCCGGGCGTCAGGTCATCGAGAATAACCGGGGTACGCTCGAGCGCCTGCTGAAACTGGTCGACCCGCTCATTCCAGCCAGCCGTTGACCTCGACGAGGTCATCGGCGAGCAGGCTGCCGGCGGCTTGCTTCAGTTTCAGCACATTGATGATGTAGTCGTACCGGCTGCGCGCGTAGTTCACATCTGCAGCAAACAATTGGCGGCGCTGTTCCAGCACGTCAACCGTGGTCCGTGTGCCGACGTCGAAGCCGGCCTCGGTGGCCTGCAACGCCGTTCTTGCCGACGCCCGCGCCTGTTTCAACGCCTTGACGCGTGCGATCTCGGATACGACACCGAGGTAGGCATCGCGCGTTTCGCGTTCTGTCTGGCGTGCCATGCGTTCGAAGCGTTCGCGCGCGGCGCGATGCTCGTAGACGGCCTGCCGGGTTCGCGACGACACCGCACCGCCGCTGTAGATCGGGAAATTAAGCTGCAGGGAAATGTCGTAACCGGAGCGGTCGTTGTCGGTTGGGGAACTCGTGCTCACTCCGCTCCGGGTGTTGATGCGGTCACCCTCGGAGTCCACGCCATTGTAGGAGCCCTGGATTTCGAGCGTCGGGTAGTGGCCGGTGCGCTGGAATGCGACGTTGTCGCGCGTGATTTGTGCGCCGATTTCGCTGGACAGCAGGTTCAGGTTTTGTGTCAGGGCCGTTGCTACCCACTCGTCCTCGATTGCCGGTTGCGGGCTGAGCAGCGGGATCTGTACCTTCGGACGCTCCAGCTGCGCCGGCAATTCACCGATGATTTCGCGCAACGATTCCTTGCGGTTGGCGAGGTTGCGTTTCGCCAGGATCTCGGCTGCGACTGCCTGGTCATAACCGGATTGGGCTTCTTGTACGTCCGTGATCGCGATCAGGCCGACTTCGAAGCGCTTGTTGGCCTGCTCGAGCTGTCGGGCGATTGCGCTCTGGGCGGCCTGCTCGGACTCCAGCGTGTCCTGTGCCGCCAGCACGTCGAAATAGCTGGTTACAACGCGGATCATCAGGTCCTGCTCGGCGGCCCGGTAGTCGGCCTCGGCCTGGGCGACCTGCTTGTCAGCCCGGCGCAGCGCGACCCACTGGTCCCACTTGAATACGGACTGCCGCAGATCGACACGCCATTGCAGGCTCGTCGAGTCCTGGTCGAAGGAGTTGGGTATTTCGACCGTGGTCGGCGGGATGGGGTTGCCATTGGCATCCTCGGTAATGACCTGGCTGATCACGCTGGTGCCGTCGGCCTGGGCATAGCCGAAGCTGCCGCCTGCGGTCAGCTGGGGCAACATCGCGCTGAGCGCCTGGGGTTTGCTCTCGAGCGTCGCCAAGCGGTTGGCCTCGGCCTCGCGTAACGAGGGGTCTTGCTGCAGGGCGCGCTGGAAGATATCCAGCAAATCCTCCGCCGTCGCCGCGGGGCAGAACGACAGCGCGATCAACAGACTTAATACGATGCGAATCTTTTTCATGAACATTAGTACTCAATTCAGCGCCCGATCGGGCGCGTGTTTCCCCTTGTTACCCGTTGCGATACCCGGCCCCGATATGCCGGGCTGATACAGCGACGCCGTGTCGTTACGGTGCAGTGATCGTATACCAGAGCGCCGCCGTTGTGTCAGCCTGTACGATGGGCTCGTTTCGCACTCGAACAGCGATCCGGGTCCGCATCCGGCCGACCGGGCCGCGCCGCGTTCGCCAATGACGCAGACCCGCATTATGGTGAATGTAACCGATTGGCGGGGTACGCATCGGCTATTCTAGCGGGATGATCGAAGGCTGGCTGATTCCCGTGTTGGCGTTGGCCTGTCTGGGTTTAGTATGTACCTGCGGGCTGCTGTGGCGGCGCCGGCGAGGCTATGCCCGGCAGGTTGCTGCGATGCACCAAGACGTGGTCGAGTCCGCGGAAGCCGCGGCATTCGGCAAACGCATTGCGCGTCAGCATTTGCCTGCTGAACTCGATGATCTCGGGGACACGATTAACCGGCTTTTTGACGCGCTGGCCAACAAGGACGCCCAGATGCGTCAGCGCGAGACGCTGTTCGGTGAGCTTGCCGGTCACATGGCGGATATCGTGCTGGTCCATCGTGAACGCATCATCTTCGCCAATCCGAACGCCGCCGAGCCGATGGGTCTGGGTCCCGAGCAACTCGTCGGACGCTTGGTGACCGACTTGGTCCGTCCAGCCTACCGGACCCTGTTCCGCAAGATCATTACCGCCCGGCTGGCAGGCGATGCCGACGACGACGTGATCGAGATTCAGCTGATCAACGGCCGCGAGCGCGGTACCTGGGTTGCGGTCCGCAGCACTGTTATCGACTATCGCGGCCAGCAAGCGATCCTGACCGTCGCCCAGGACATCAGTTACCGCAAGAGCGTCGAAGCGGCGATTGGGCGCAGCAAGCAGCAGGCACAATTCACGCTCGAATCGATCGGTGAGGGGGTCATTACGTCCGATACCGAGGGCAGGATCGACTACATGAACAGTACCGCCGAGAAGCTGATGTCGACGACTCGCGACGAGGCGACCGGCAAGCGGCTCGGTGAGATCGTCAATCTCGTCGATGAGGGTGACCGCCGGGACCTCGGCGACCCGATCATGCGCAGCCTGGCCGATCGGCGCCGAATCAGCATGGGTAGTCGTGCGCTGATGATTTCCAGCGGCGGGGAT
>SMWD01000018.1 GCA_004357495.1 Gammaproteobacteria bacterium | reverse complement strand
TGACGTAATTATTTCACCCGGTGCTATGTCTAAGGCCACAGCATCCCATCCTCCAGTGCCACCTCCCATATCAGGTGGTTTACTAAAATTAATGGTGGTGCTATCCAAAAGTACCGTTGTAGCCTGAACAGAAATTGATACGGTAATCAGCACGAGCGTCAGAATAAAACGGATCATCAACGCTGAGATACAATTGGAATGAACCACGATCATCTCCTGTAAAGATGGTTCGGTCAGGCCCGGCCAGGTGTTCAGCACCTGTTCGGGCTGATTTATATGGATTAATGCGACCCGCCCAAGGATTGCGTCATCGGAGGAGTCGGTTGAATTATCCTATCAGAGCCCCAGATTGCTCAGCACAGCTCAGTTAACATAAGGTATCGGGTCGGCAGGAAAGACCACGAATCCGGTCACTTGTGGGTGCAGATGTGGGGTAAATCATACGGTTAGCTATCATAAGTCTAGTTAAAACAATAGTTTAACACTGATAATCGTGTTCATTGCCGGCACACCGAGCCTGCTGGCCGGGTTCGATCCTTCCGACGGGGTCTGCGCTCCGTTGTCGGACCGCGTGGCCGAGCCCCCATCCGGCCCGGTGACCTGGTCCGACGCCGGGTCGGGCGCCGCAGCCGTGTTCGCAGCGGCACTGCTGACCTACCTCTGGCAGATGGATCGACGCGATCGGTTGATCAGGGCGCTGTGCGTCGGCACAGCCGAGGCCTTGCCCGAACTGACGGTCGCGCGCATTCAGGTTTATGCGGCCGAGGCGACGCATCGGCTGCGGGCTCGCTTCACCAATCATCCGTGCTTCTGGCCGGACCTGGTGCGCGCGGCTCGCTCGCACGATCCGGATCTGCGCTATATCGCGCGGCTGACGGTTATCCCGTTGGCCTTGGCCGAAGGACGCGCAGCCCGATAGTTTGCGGCGCCCGACGGTTGGCTTGTCCGCACCGGCGTAGCACAATGCGCGCCCATGCACGCATTGTCGATCCGCAATCTGAAGAAGGTCTACGGCAACGGGATCCAGGCCCTGAAGGGCATTGACCTCGATGTCGCCGAGGGCGACTTTTTCGCCCTGCTCGGCCCGAACGGTGCGGGCAAGACCACGGTGATCGGCATCATCACTTCGCTGGTCAACAAGACGTCCGGCGAGGTGCGCGTGTTCGGGCACAGCATCGACACCGAATTGAATGCGGTCAAGGCCTGCATAGGTGTCGTGCCGCAGGAACTGAACCTGAACACCTTTGACCGGCTCATGAATATCGTCGTGAACCAGGCCGGCTTTTACGGCATGCCGGTGCGCCGGGCGCGCCGCCGGGCTCAGGAAGTGCTCGAGCAGATGCAACTCTGGGATCGGCGCGACGATATCGCGCGTAATTTGTCCGGCGGCATGAAGCGCCGGCTGATGATCGCCCGCGCGCTGGTTCATTCGCCGCGCCTGCTGATCCTCGATGAACCGACGGCCGGTGTCGACATCGAGATCCGCCGCTCGATGTATGGCTACCTGCGCGAGCTCAACGAGTCGGGTACGACCATCATCCTGACGACACATTATCTTGAAGAGGCAGAAAACCTGTGCCGTCATGTCGCGATTATCGATGAGGGCGAGGTGATTCAGCATCATCCGATGGACGAGTTCCTGCGCACACTGAAACAGCAGAACTACATCGTCAATACACGCGAGCCGGTTGCCGAAGTGCCGGTCATCGACGGATGCCTGATCTACCAGCGGAAGGATTACGAACTCGAACTGGCCGTGCAGCGCGACCACGATCTGAATGACGTCTTCGCCGCGCTGAGCGAGGCCGGTGTGCGCATCCTCAGTCTGCGCAACAAGACCAACCGTCTGGAAGAGTTGTTCTTCAACCTGACTGACCGCAGCGACCAAGTACCGGAAGAAAAAACCGAGATGGAAGAATGAGAATCCGCGCGCAACTGATCACGCTGGAGACCCTGATTCGCAAGGAGATCAGCCGGGTCACGCGTATCTGGGTGCAGACGATCGTCCCGCCGGTCATCACGATGTCGCTGTACTTCCTGGTCTTCGGCAACGTGATCGGCCGGCGCATCGGGCAGATGGAAGGCTTTGACTACATGCAGTACATCGCGCCTGGCCTGATCATGATGTCGGTCATCCAGAACGCCTACGGCAATGTCGTGTCGTCGTTCTTCGGCGCGAAATTCCAGAAGCATCTCGAGGAAATGCTGGTCGCACCGATGCCGACGTGGTCGATCATCCTCGGCCACGTTGCCGGCGGCGTGTTTCGTGGCCTGATGGTCGGCAGCGTCGTCACAGTGATCGCCTTGTTTTTTACCGGGATTCAGATACACAATATCTGGATCACAGTCAGTATCGTCATATTGACGGCCGTTGTTTTTTCAATGGCAGGGCTGATCAACGCGATTTTCGCGCGCAAGTTCGACGATATCTCGATTATCCCTGCGTTTGTGCTTGCGCCGCTGACCTATCTCGGCGGCGTGTTCTATTCGATCACGCTCTTGCCGGAGTTCGCGCAGAAGCTGTCGCTGATGAACCCGATCCTGTACATGGTCAATGCATTTCGCTACGGCATGCTGGGCGTGTCGGATATCGCCGTCGGGCGGGCCTATGCGATTATTCTGATTTTTATCCTGGTCCTGTTCGGCGCCTGCACGGTGCTGATCAACAAAGGTATCGGTATTCGCGAGTAGGGAGTACCGCATGTGTGGACGTTTCGCGTTTTACTCGCCTCACCAGGCCGTCACCGATATCTTCGGCGTTGAATTTCCGCTCGCGATCGAACCGCGGTTCAACATTGCGCCGAGTCAGTTCATTGTCGTGTTGCGCACGGGAACACAAGGCCGGCTGGAACCGGCTGTGCTGAAGTGGGGGTTGATCCCGTCCTGGGCCAAAGATCCGAGAATCGGTAATCGCATGATCAATGCCCGGGCCGAGACCGTGCATGAGAAACCATCGTTCCGGGCGGCCTTCAAACGCCGGCGCTGCGTGATCATCGCGGATGGCTTCTACGAGTGGCGTAAGGACGGTGGCGGCAAGACGCCGTATTTTATCTCGATGCAGAACGATGCCCCGTTCGCGATGGCCGGTCTCTGGGAATACTGGCAGGGCGAGGATGGCGTAGAACTGGAGACCTGTACGATCATTACGACCGCGTCGAATGATGTCATGCTGCCGTTGCACCATCGAATGCCGGTCATCTTGTCGCCGGCGAAAGCGGCACACTGGTCCGGGTCAGAATGCGATCGGGCCGACACTGCGCACGCGGTGCTCGATGACTGGCAGAACGACGGCCTGAAATATCGCGCCGTCGGCCGGGCTGTGAATAATCCCCGCAACGACGGGCCAGAGTTGCTGGAAAAATAACCCCGGTGCCACTGCTAATGGGATGGGTCCATACCATTAGCAGTGGTCTGACACCTTTTCGTCTGATCTGTTTTCCTTTATCGATACGAAGCGGGCGACAGCATGCGTGGTGGCACCGTGTAGTCGTCCGAAACCGTAATGACCACACGGTCGAGTGCGCCGTTATACACGAATGGATCCGTGTACCTCTTCGACACCTGCGTGCCGGTATCTCGCCCGACATCGAAGGTTTCTGCCAGCGAATACGTGCTGACATGCATCTGCGGCATCTGCGGCATCTCGGCTTCGGCCACTTTCTCGCCGTTCACATACAGCTCGCCTTTGCCGCCAAAGTTCTGAGTTTTGATGAAGTTGAACTTCACGTTCGTCGACCCCTCGGGCAACGGCCCCGACTCCAGGATGTAGTGCACCCCGTCGAGATAGCAGTTCGAGCTGTGTTTCGATCGTGTGCGCACGATTCTTCACGGGCGCGGAGGATTTTTCGGCAATGCGGACCGCCCCGGGCGCGAAATAGACGAACTCTTTCTGGTCGCCGAACAGGCGGTCCTGCTGAGACCCGAGGCGTTTGATCATGTCATCGTAAAGAGGATAAACATTGTACTTCCATGCTTCCTCATCGAAGATGGCGACCATCTCTGCGAGTTTCTCGGGGTTTTCTTCGGCCAGATTTCGCGACTCTGAGAAGTCTTCTGCGACGTGATAGAGCTCCCATTTGTCTTCATCGAATGGCTGCGTGAGGTTGATATCCCACGGCATCCGGTTGGCGTGTAACGTGACGGCCTTCCAGCCATCCACCCAGATCGCGCGGTTGCCGAACATCTCGTAGTACTGGCGTTGCTTCTTATTGGCCGCATCGGCGTCGTCGAACGCGTACTGCATGGAGATGCCATCCGGCCAGTGCACCACGAGGTGATCCTGCTGCCCGCCACGGTGCTCGCTCTGCTTGAAGTAACGGAACGGCGTGTTGCCGGCCATCGCCCAGCCCGCGTGATAGTGCGGGTATGTATTCTCGCGACCCCAGTCGTCCAGGTGACGCAGATTGGCTTCGAGGGGCGTCTGCAGACCGTTCAGCACATAGGTCTCGTTAAAGGTTCCGGCGAGACCCCCTTCGCCACTCGCGCCGTTGTCGGCGGTCACGAAAATCAGCGTGTTGTCGAGTTCGCCGATGCGCTCGAGCTCGGCGACGACGCGACCGATCTGCAGGTCGACCCATTCCATCTGCGCGGCGAACACTTCCATCTGCCGCGCATAGAGTTGCCGCTCTTCTGCGGTCAGCGAGTTCCATGCCGGAATTTCGTCGATGCGCTCGGTCAGTTCAGTGTTGGCCGGAATAATGCCCAGTTTCTTCTGACGCGCGATGATTTCCTCACGAGCCTTGTCCCAGCCCATGTCGAATTTGCCTTTGTATTTGTCGATATGACTGTCGGGCGCGTGATGCGGCGAATGCATCGAGCCCGAGGCCCACAACATCATGAAGGGCAGGTCGGGCTTGATCGACTTGTGGCCGGTGATCCACTGGATCGCGCGATCGGCCAGGTCTTCGTCGAGATGTACCGACTTGCGATACGGCTCGGGCGTATGGTCGTTCCACATCACAGGCACGAACTGGTGCACATCCGCCGCCATAAACGTGTAGGCATGCTGGAACCCTTCGCCACTCGGCCAGCGATCGAACGGCCCGACCTGCGATATCTCGTACAGCGGGGTGTGATCCCACTTGCCGAGCGCATAGTTAATGTAACCGGCCTCGGCCAGGTAGTTGGCAACCGACTTGGCGGACGTAGGCATGATGGCGTTATAGCCAGGGAAACCCATGGCCGTCAGTGCGTGACTGCCGAGCCCGATGGAATGCGGATTACGCCCGGCCATTAACGAGGCGCGCGAAGGCGAGCACAATGCGGTCGTGTGAAAATTATTAAAACGCAGGCCGTTGGCCGCCAGCTTGTCGATGTTTGGTGTTTCGATCAGCCCTCCGAAACTGCCGACCTGGGCAAATCCCACATCGTCGAGCAGAAAGATGATGACGTTAGGTGCATCTTGGTTCGGGGTAGCGTACGGCGCCCACCATTCCTCCGAATCCTGGTAGCTCTCGGCGATCACGCCCCCGAAGCCCTCTACGTTTTTCGTTTTGACACCGTTTACGACGGTGAACTCGGGCGTCGCGGCGGGCGAGTTAGTGGGGTTGCGGGAGGCGCATCGCAGGCGGAAAGCGCGATGCCGGCGACGAAAACAGCAATACAGTGAATGGGTTTCATGTGGGCACCCTTGATTAGTTTTCTTGCATTGGGGCTTTGTACGTTGGACTGACTATACACCGGCCGGGAAAAGGTGTCAGGCACCTTTTCCTCCTTTCCCGTCTGCTACCATCACCCCAACTACGAGACTCCAACTCATGAAAATCCACCGCCTGTTTCTATCGGTCATCGCGCTGCAGCTGGCCTCCTGCGGCCCGGTTGGTCCCTACGATGACGTCGCAAATCCGAGCGCGGACATCACAGCTGCGATCGCACAGGCCGCGGCAGAGCAAAAACTGGTGTTGCTGGAATTCGGCGCGAACTGGCTGACGCCAGGAGTATGTCGGATCAGGCGGTTCTCGCGTTTTTCAAGGGCGCCGTGCGGGTAGCCCGGGAGGAAAAAAATAATGGCCGACGTCGACGATTTCTTTGCGCGCTACCATAATGCTTGGCGGGCCAATTCCGCCGCACAGATCGAGGCTTGCTGGGATACGAGTGAGAGCCAGCCCTTTTACAAGGCCGAGGAGATCGATCACATCATGACCGATTGGGACAGCCTGCGCGGATATTGGAAGCACAACGAGGGCTTCAACGAGATCAACGAACTGACGTTCTCGGATATCGTCACGCAGTCCATGGGCGACACGCGCCTTCTGGTCGGCATCAAGATGCGCTGGGACATCCGCTTCGCTAAGGACGCCAGGCAACTCGACGGCAGCACCTTCGCCTGGGCGGGACAAACCATGGGCGGTAACAACCACGTGGCCGCCTGCCTGAAGAGAGTCGACGACGACTGGCGGCTGACATCGTGGGTCGAAGCCCCCGATGCGCCGATCCTGTATATCGCAGACCTGTACTTAAAAAACGTCCGCCCGGATTTCCCTGCCGAGTGAAGAAGCAGGAAAAGGGGTCGGGTCCATACCATCAGCAGTAACCCGGCACCTTTTTACTATCTCAGTGGCGTTCCAGCGTAAAGCGGTTGCCCTGGTGGGCGAGGATGACCCCGGTGCGGGTGATGGTTTCGACGACTGGCCCGTCGCTGAGGCGCTCGTTCTCGCGATACTTTCTCATATTGATGAACACGAAGCGTTGGCGGGAGTCGGTGGCATACACGTGGATGTCGAGGTGCAGAGCCGGCATCGACAGGATGCCGCCGACCAGAAGTTGCTGGAAGCTTGGCAGCGTCGACGATTCCCCGGTTGCGGCGACGTTCATGACAGGTTCGGGTGCCGGCGTGGGCGGTGTTGTTGCAAGCGGATGAATCGCGGCCTCAGCATCCGGCGTGGCGACGGTACCCTTGGCGCCCGCAGCCCGCGGTGGCGGCACGGGCGCAGGTCTGGCCGGCAGGGCTTCGGTGCGTAGCGACCGCAAGGTCGGGTCGGCGTCCGGGGTTCGCGCCACGGCGGATGGGCTCGACTCGTCCGTCCCGGGGTCACTCAGTAAAACCCAGCCCATGACCAGCGCATTCAACGCGAGCACACCGACCAGCAGCGGAATCCAGATATTGCGGGTTTTCTTATGCCCCCGCTGTTGCGTCGTTGCGAGACCCGGGGCGGTTTGCTCCTGGCGCTGCGTGTCACTCTTGCGGAGTGCGTCGAGTATGAAAGACATCGTCCGTCAGTTCGCTCTGGCCAGGCGGGGGCGGTCGCCGGAACTCAGGTCGGTGTTGATCGCGATTTGCGTCCGGTAGCCGACCAGCCCATCGACCGTCAGGCGCCGCTTACGTTGATACGCGCGGACGCGGGCTTCGAGGTTCTGATCGAACAGGTCCGAATCCATCGGTGCGACCGGCTCGCCCTGGATTGTCGCGAGGCTTTCGCGCAGCCACTTGATGTCCTCGTGCTGCATGCCGGGGGTGAATTGCCTGACTGCATCGATGCGCGGGCGCCATAGCAGCAAGTAATCGCCGAACCAGATATTCTGGAGTTGTTCCAGCGATACCGGATACTCGTTGTTGCCGATCGATACGATGGCCCGTTTGTCCTCGAGGCCGGACAGGACGACCTGGTGTGATCGGCTCTCAGTGTCGCGCAACGACAGGATGACCGGGCGGTCGAGGCTGCGCACCTGCGCCAGCGAACCGCGCTGGAACATGCAATACAGGCCATCGCTTTGTGCCTGCTGGCAGGCGCGTAACGTGCCGCGCGTATAGTCAAGGCCCCATAACTCGAAAAGCGTAGCGAATGCACTGTCGGTATCAGTTGCCCCGGCGTGTTCGTTCAGCAGTGCTTCGAGCTCGGTACCCGTCCATGCCGTGATCGGCGCGTCGGCCGCGAGCTCTTGATCGGTTGCGGGTGGGGTGGTGGCCGTTTTCTCGATTACCAGCGAGTCGTACTCCGGTGCTGTCGCGTCGGGCGGAGCAGCGCTGAGCGTCGGTGCGATGTCATCCGGCTCGCCTGGTGCGATCACGCCGGGTTGCGGCGTCGTCTGTGCCGGCTTGAGTTCGGCGTCGGCCCGGTTACCGGACCAGTCCGTCAGCGCCCAGCCGATGCCGATGACCACACCGCCGGCTACCGCGACCATGACAATGTTTCTGAGCCAGCGATACCAAGGCGTGTAGGCGGGATATTTTGAATCGAAGACCTCGGACGCCGCCTTGCGCAGCAGCTTCGGCGTGATGATGCGTTCATCCTGTGTGAATGCCCCGAGCAGGGCACGGTCGGCGATCACGTTGATCATGCGCGGCACACCCTGAGTCAGCCGGTATAGCTCACGCTTCGAAGTCTGCGAGAATATCGGGCCGACTGCGCCGGCTACCTTCAATCGGTGGTCGATATACTCCTGCGTCTCTTCGCGCGATAACGGTTCGAGGTGATATCGGCCCGTGATTCTCTGTGCGAGCTGGCGCAGGTCGTTGCGCGCGAGCATCTCGCGCAGTTCAGGCTGACCGATCAGAATGATCTGCAGCAGCTTGTGCTTGGTCGTCTCGAGATTGGTCAGCAGACGCACCTGCTCCAGCACGTCGATGCGCAGGTTTTGCGCCTCGTCGACAATCAGGATGGTGCGCCGGCCCTTGCTGTGATTTTCGAGCAGGTAAGTGTTCAGCGCGCTGGTCAGGTCCTTGATGCTGTGTGCTAACGCAGGGAGGGGTACGCCGAGTTCCTCGCAAATTGCACTCAGGAACTCATTACGCGAAATCTGCGGGTTCAGGATGACGGCGACGTCGGCCGTGTCGGGCACCTGTAGCAGCAGGGTGCGCACCAGCGTTGTCTTGCCGGTGCCGACTTCGCCGGTCAGCTGGATGAACCCGCCGCTCTCGCGCACACCGTAGATCAGATGGGCGAGGGCTTCCGTATGCCGCTCGCTCATGAACAGGTAGCGCGGATCGGGCGTGATAGAGAATGGCTTCTCGTTCAGGCCGAAGAAGCGGGTATACATGCGCCTGTGCCCTGTGTTGTCGAAAAAGGTACCGGGTTTATTTTAGGGGAAAAAGAGGAAAAAGGTACCGGGTTTATTTGGAAAATAAACCCGGTACCTTTTTCCCTCAGGTCCGGCGCAGCACGATCAGTCGTGCCAGGTACTGCAAGCCATCGGCCTCGCAGTCGATATCGTCGAGTGCGGCCAGGGCCTTTTTCATCAATTCATCGGCCCGCTGCCGCGCCACCTCCAGGCCGAACAGTACCGGGTAGGTTGCCTTGTCGTGCGCAAGGTCGGCACCCTGTTGCTTGCCGATTTCCTCGGTGCTGCCCTCGATATCCAGGATGTCATCGCGGATCTGGAAGGCCAGACCGAGTGCATCGATGAAGCGTTCCAGGGCGTGCAGGGTCGGCTCATCGCGGGCGGGTGGGCAAAATGCTGCGGCCAGAACGCTGGCACGGAGCAGGCTCCCGGTTTTCAGGTGATACATATGCTCGAGTTCCGCCGGGGTCAGTTGCTGTCCTTCAGCGGCCATGTCGAGCGCTTGCCCACCGGTCATGCCGTTCGATCCGCAGGCTTCGGCGAGTAGTCTGATTATCCGGATCTGCTCGGCCGGGTGATCCTGGAGCGCCGGCGAGTTGGCGAGTACGGAAAACGCCAGCGGTTGCAATGCGTCGGCGGCGAGAAT